>SYMT01000462.1 GCA_005805375.1 Actinomycetota bacterium | reverse complement strand
GCGTGCGGCTCCTCGCACCCGAGATGGCCGCCCTGGAAACGCAGATCGAGCGTCTCCCGGCACTGGGGAAGTGGTTCGTGACCATCCCGGGAGTGGTCCCCGCCTGACGGGAGGATTAATTCTGCGCGGTTCCCTTACTTCCGCCGAACATGAGCTTCGTCGCCGTTGGGCTCTTCAGTCTGGGCTGCTTCGGACACATGGCCTGGGGCGCCAACTCGCTGACGCTCCACACCGACGTGTTCCCGCCGGACCGGGTGGCGACCATGATGGGCGTGACCGGTGCGGCCGGCTCGCTGGCCGGCGCCATTGCCAGCCTCGTCGGCGGGTGGCTGGTAGATCAGGCCGGCGGGCGCCACTTCCCTATCTTCCTGCTCACAGGCACCCTGCATCCGATCGCCGCGGCGATCATCTACTTCGGGCTGCGTTCCGTCAAGCCTTACCGTGCCCCGGACGCGAACCTTCCCGGACTTCCCATATCGTAAAGGAGGACCCCATGCGCATCCAGTCCATCGAGACTTTCACCGGACACCTGAATTTCATTCCCGATGTAGCGCCCCACATGCTGCGGGCCACCACCCACCACACCGGAATCGCGCTCACCCGCGTGACCCTGGAGAACGGCGCCGTGGGGTGGGGTGACGGCCCCGTGGCCTGGGGCGATACGGGCAGTGTGGATACCTCGTGGGAGGGGCGCTGTGCCCTGCTGGCCCTGCGGGAGTGTCGCGACTCGCGCGTTCAGATGGCGTGTTACGACGCGGTCGGGCGGGCGCTGGGGGTGCCGGCACATGTCCTGATGGGACCGCAGGTGCGCCCGCGCGTGCCCTTCGCGTACTGGAGCATTGACCTTCCCCCGGACACACTCGCCCGCCAGGTGGTTCACGCCGCGTCGCTCGGCTACAAGGTCTACAAGTTCAAGTGCCGCTCCTGGTGGGACCCGATCGAACAGATGGAAGCCGCCTCCCGCGTGGCCCCGCCGGGATTTCAGCTCTGGCTGGACTTCAACTGCCACTTGCGCGAGGCGCGAATCGCACTCCCGATCTTGAAAGAGCTGAGCCGGTTCGACTGTGTGGGCGGCATCGAGTCTCCCATTCCCCAGCGGGACCTGGAAGGGTACCGCGTGCTGCGCAGCAAGATTGATCGGCCGATCGCCATCCACTATGGCGGCGGCGCGTGCCATGTAGTGTCCGAACCGGGGTGGGACTCGGGAGCGCCCGGGCACGTGCAGATCCCCGCCGAGATCGCTGACGGCTTTGTGCTCGGCGGCGGTGACGTGGACAGGGTCCGGCAGCTCGCCGGCTGCCTGCACGAGTTCCGCAAGCCGTTCTGGATTCAGACCGTGGGCACGGCGCTCCGGGCTGGGTGGGTGGCGCATCTGGCCTCTACCTGCTGGCAGGCACAGTGGTCGAGCCTCTCGGCGCACGACCTCTGGGCTGCCGATGTGGCGTCGCGCCCGGAAGTGGTGGACGGCTGGATGCCGGTTCCGGAGGGCCCCGGGTTGGGCGTGGAGGTGGACGAAGCGGCGGTAGAACGTTTCCGAAACGAGCCCCCGCCCCCAGCACTGCGCCGAATCTCGACCGTGGTGTATCCCAGCGGCGTGCGGTGGCACTTCAGCCACGAGCAGCAGCGCCACGAGGCATTCTACTTCGGACAGTTGCCGCCCTGCGCCCGCGGCATCCGCCTGGAAGTCCGCGAGGACGACGGCTCCGCCGACTTTGATGGCCTCTGGAAGCGGTGCGACGCCGCGCCGGTGGTGACGGGGTAGCTGCCGGCCGGATGGGCGTACAACGGTGAAGCGGCCGAGACCGCGGCGCTCATTGCGTACCGCCGAGGACGCAGAGGTTAGCAGAGGGCAATTGGAAGCTCCTCGTCTCTTCTGCGTCCTCCGCGGTGAGGTTCGGGGCCGGATTCTTCACCGCAGAGGACGCAGAGAGGAATGGAGAGAAGGGCCGCTGCCGCGGAACAGGTGTCCACGGAAATGGCGCCTGGCCGACCGACCGCCGCTCCTCCGCTGCGTCCCTCTGCGTCCTCCGCGGTTCGCCTCCGGGCTGATGGAGTACCGCACCCGCTACATCCGCAGGAGCCGCCGCAGGTTTCCCGCCCCCAGCATCTCTTTCACCGTCTCGGACGCCTCCAGCAGTTCGAGCTTCAAGATGGCGGGCCCGGGGGTCTTCAGCGGCAGGCCGGTGCCGAACAGCAAACGGGCCGGCCCCAACGCGGTCAGCAGCCGGGGGATGGTTGCCTGCAGCACGGTGGCCATGCGTGAAAACTCGAAGGAGACCCGGGCCTCCGCCAGATCCGGATCGCGGACAAAGAGGCTGTTTTCCACCCCCAGCGCCTCGAGCACGAGCAACTCCGCCGCAGGGCATTCCCGCGCCAGTGCCGCAATCTGAGTCAGGCTCACCGCACTGGTGGTGTCCATCCAGTGATGCTGGCGACGATCTTCGAGCTGGATCGGGATGACTACGGGCCATCCGAGTGCCGACGTCGTCTCCACGATCCCGCGGCATTCAGCGCCGTCGAGCGCATACCGGTGGAACTCCGGAAAGAGGCGCAGGGCGCACATCCCCCACGCCTCTGCACATTCCCTCAGATCCTGCTCCCAGCCGGGGAAGCACGGATTAAGCACCGCGGCCGGGATCAGCCGGTCCCGGTGTGGCGCGATCCAGTGCGCCAGTTCCCGATTGGCGGAGTGTGCATCCCGGTAGAAGGCAGCGTTCAGGTTCGCCACCCCGGCTCGCTCGATCCCGTGACGGTCCATCCGGCGCAGCAATCCATCCACGGTTTCATCCGGCGTCGCGCGGAACGGATAGTGCCCCAACCAGGTGTTCGCATCCCACAGGGTCATCAGACCGGTCTCCTGTACGCTGGGGGACGGCCTTTCAGCAGCGCCGCCGGTCCAGCATGGATTGGAAGTTGCGGGCGAACAGCTTCTCGCGCTGGAGAGGCGTGAGTTCCGCATCGAGAATCTTCGCGACGCCGCCCTCCATCGTCATGTCTGTCGCGAATAGCAGGCGCTCGTCTCCGAACTCGGCGACACAGCGTTCGATCAGCCCCGCGTCCATGACGCTGCCGCTGGTGTCCAGATACAGCGAGGGCGGGGCATTGCGCAGCACCTTGAGCGACCATTCCCAGTCCCCTCCGCCTGCGATGTGGCCTTCAATGACCATGGCATCAGGATACCGGCGGCACACGTCCACGAAGTCGGCCGCATCGGAGATAAGCGGCTGGCGTGCCAGATCGGCGGGGTCGGTCAGCCGGCCGGCGTGGCACAGAATCGGCACTCCGAGTTCGATGCTCCGCTCGATGATGGGATAGACCACCGGATCGTTGACCTTGTACTGGTTGTAAAGCTTGACCCCCACCATGCGGTGATCCACCACGCAGCGCTGGATTTCGTCGAGTGCGGCCTGCCGGTCCCCCGGATTCACAAAGCAGTAGCCCTGAATGCACCCCGGAAACCGCCCCATCGCCTGCAGCACCCCCTCGTTGCAGGACCGCACTTCCTCGGGGTCCGCCCGCCGCCCGTCCGTGACCGGGATGGAGCAGACCAGCAACTCGATCCCCAGCCGATCGGCTGCGTCCACGATCGCCGCATCATCCGACCAGCCCCAGTTTCGCCGTCCACCATGCACGTGCATGTGACAGTCCAGTTTTCGCATGACTCATGCCCTCCCTCTCGCTGCGGGGCGCCGCTGTGCCACTACAACGGCAGGCTCCGGCTCTGCTTGCGCGCCGCGCTGTTGTGCGAGGCGCGCTGGATCGGCGCGGTAATCGCGGCCGAGATATGAAAATCCGGCATGCTCAGGGCTTCTCAGGACCCGGGCGGGAAGTGGATGTCGAGTTCTGTTCTATCGCGCCGGCGTGGCCTCCCGGGCGAATCAGGAACTCGAACCGCCGGCTCCAACTCACCCCCAGCGTCAGCCGCACCCGCCGCGCACCCCGAAGGTCGGGCAACAGGTGAGTCTCCCGCCAGGGACCTCGCAGAACGTGTTTTGACCACCTCACTCGGACATGTTCCGGGAACTGCCTGCCGCCGCGGAGGGTCAGGAGGTCCCGTCCCCGCTCATCGTCGACCCGCAGCAGGCGAACGAACCCATGGGCGGGCTTCGTCAGCGTCAGTTCCGCCTGGAGACGCCCGAAGCCGAAGGTTTGCGCCGCCGCAATTCCGGGCCAGAGCACGGTGCCCGGTGCGCAGAGCCCTCCCAGGCGAAGGCGGAAGTGCGGGTCGCCAAACCGGAGGTTGAGCATCCGGGCCTCGTTGCGGGGTGGGATCGGTAGCCAATCCGTGGTCAGGGTGCGATCCGGG
The DNA here is from genome assembly GCA_005805375.1 of Actinomycetota bacterium. Lineage (GTDB taxonomy): Bacteria > Armatimonadota > SYMT01 > SYMT01 > SYMT01 > SYMT01. The sequence continues at coordinate 437 of SYMT01000462.1, read as the reverse complement.
CCCGCCGGGTGGCTGTTCCGCCGCCCGGCGTGCATGATGATCTTCCAGGCCGGTTCGTGAGTGTCCATGTTAATGGTGAACGCCTGACGGCTGGGGAAATCTCCCACAGGCCCCTCCCGCCGATTCCCGGTGGCATCCTGCACCTGGTCCGCCAGGCAACCCCAGCCCTCGGACCTGCGTCCCCTTTCCAGGAACTCCAGGTCCAGCAGGCGCAGACTGGACACCGTCGCGAACGGCCCACCAGTCGAAGGCGGTTGCGGCGGCCTGGGAACGCGTAGGGTCAACTCCCCGGACCGAACTTCTACCGGATAGGTGGGGGCCTCCCATCGGGGAAAGTCCTTCCGGTACGCTGGATTCCGAACGCGAAGTTCGTGATGTCGCCGCGGGCCATCGCTCACCCGCAATGTAAGCGCGGGATTACGGCGAGGAAAACTGGT
>SYMT01000461.1 GCA_005805375.1 Actinomycetota bacterium | reverse complement strand
TCCAGTCCACGCCTTCCTGATCGGCCGCCTCGATGGCCTGGATACAGGCGGCTACATCAGCGTCGGCCAGGTTCTCAAAACAGGGACCGGGGCCGGCCTCGCCCCGCCGGGACAGGTTCAGCGCCAGCCGCACGCGCGTACGGCTCGGCGCGACGGTGGTTTCCCCATAGCGCCGCCAGCCATTTGCACCGGCGTCGCCCTGGGACATCGCGGTAGTGGTTCCGCGTGAGAGGAATGCCGCGTCCGGGTTCACCCCGTACTTGGAGCCTTCACAGGCAGGATGGGCGTGGAAATCCACCAGGCCGGGCAGGGCCAGGCAGTCCGGAAAGTCCAGCACTCGTGCCGTGGGAGCGGCGATGTTCGGGCCCGCGGCGACGATAAGGCCATCGCGGATCAGCACGGCTCCCGGACCATCGAAGCTACCGGCCGGGCACACGACCCGGCCGGCGCGAATCAGGAGTTCTGCCATGTCTCGAGGGAAGCGCGGATGAGGAAAGGACGAGAAGGGCGACCGGGCGGTGCCGTCGGAATGCAGGAGGGAGAAGACGACCGTGCGACGCCGGCGGACTGAAGTAGGGAACAGCAGCGCCAATGGTGAATGAGGTTTCGAAGCATTCCGCCTGAATTCCCGTTGACGGAAGAATTCGCAACGCTCGCTGCCGATTCCTCCCCGCAGTGCGGACGATCACCCTCCCCCGACCCGAGGTCCTGCAATCCGGAGCTGAAATCCCTGGAGCGCACCCTCGCCATCCCAGGTTCCATGCGCGATGAACTTTGAACCGATCCGAGACCGTATCCGGACCACACTGGTGGAGGAAACTCTCCCCTCCCTGTCGGTCGCTGTGTCGCGGCAGGGCGAGGTGCTCTGGGAAGAGGCTTTCGGGTGGGCGGACCGGGAGAGGCGGATCCTCGCCACGTCGCATACACTCTACTCGCTTGCCTCGATCTCCAAGCCCATGACCGCTACCGGGGTGATGGTGCTCCGCGAACGTGGGCTGCTTGACCCTGATCGGCCCGTCAATGATTACTTGGGGGCGGCGAAACTCCTGGCTCGTGTCGGTCAGGCCGCGGACGCGACGGTCCGCCGCGTGGCGGACCACACCAGCGGCCTCCCGCTCCATCACCACTTCTTCTATGCCGACGAACCCGAATGCCGGCCCTCCATGGACGAGACGCTCCGACGCTACGGCAATCTGGTGACGCCGCCGGGGGAGCGGTTTCAGTACTCCAACCTGGGCTATGGCGTGCTGGACTACGTGATCAGGCGCCTCTCCGGAAAGCTGTACGCCGATTTCATGCACGAGGAGGTGTTCCTGCCGCTGGGGATGACTCGTGCTTCGGTGGAGGTAGCTCCCTCGCTGGCGCAGTATGCCGCCATCCGTTACGGGGGTGATGGTGTGCCGTATCCACACTACGACTTCGATCATCCGGGCGGCTCCGCAGTGTATTGCAGTGCCCACGACCTGCTCGCCTTCGGCCGGTTTCATCTGGGTGAGCAACTCCCGGGTCAGAAGGCGATTCTTTCCCCGGAAACTCGGGCCGAGATGCAGGCGGTGACCGCACATCGTGAGCCGGGCGACTATGGCTTCGGGTGGAACGTGCAGACGGATGAGCATGGTCGGCACACCGTAAGCCACAGCGGTGGAATGGGGGGCGTGAGCACCTTGCTGAAGCTCGTCCCCTCGGAGAAGATTGCGGTGGTAACGCTGGCAAACGCAGCGTGCCGCTTGCCCCACACCATTGCCGAGGACATTCTGGCCGCCCTGCTACCGGACTATGGGGCGCGCCTGACGGCGAAGCGCGAGGCAGACGCAGTGCGGCCGGCCCCGGAATCGGCCGCCGAGTTCAGTGGCGATCCCCGTCTCCGGGGTGAATGGAGCGGAGCGGTCGTAGTTCCTGACGGTGAACGCGCGATTGCACTCCGTTTTCGGCGCGGAAGGGATCTCCACGTGCGGCTGGGAGCCGGGTTCTGGTCGCTGGTGAACGATCTGCAGTTCCGCAACGATTGCCTGACCGGCCGATTTCTCGGAGACCTGGGCACCCCAGATGCCTCGCGCCGCCCCCACCACCTGCATCTGGACCTGAGACTTCGGGGCCGCGCGCTCAACGGGGCGTTGATCGCGAGAACTGAGATTGTCGGTGCCTCGGGCGGCGCCCCGGGACGACGCATGGGAGACGCGCTCAGTCACTGGATGGAGGTGCGCCGGACCTGAATGGGCCGGGGTCCCATCGGCATTCCCTCATGGGGATGTGGTAAGATCCGCACGGGTTGTGGTCGGCAGACAATGGGGTGCCGGGGCGCAACCCGAATTCACTCTGCTTCACCCACTCCATCCACTCACGTTTCGCCATGCGCCTCGGCTTTGTAGACCACCATCTGAACAACTTCCACGCCAACAAGTTCCTCCAGTTGCTGCACGGGCCGTTGGCGGCTCTGGGCGCGCGCGTGGAGTGCGCCTGGGAGAGTGACCCTGTCGGCGACGATTGGTGCGGGAACAACGGAGTGCGCCGCGAAGCGTCCCCCGAAGCCGTGGCCGCCGCCTGCGATGCAGTCCTCGTCTTGGCGCCGGACAACATTGACGCCCACCGCGAACTCTGCGCGCGGGTCTTTCCCGGCGCCCGGCGGGTGCTCGTGGACAAGTTTCTTGCCACCACCACCGCGGATGCAGCGGCGATCGTGCAGGACGCGTCGGCGCGCGGGGTCGCGCTCTTCTCCGCTTCCTCGCTCCGGTTTGCCGTCGAGCACCGGGCTTTGTTCACGCCGGAAGCGCATCCGGCCGAGGCGTTCGCGCGCGGGATGGGGGACTGGGAGGGCTATGGCATCCACACCCTCTCACTCGTAGTTGCGTCGCTCGGGATCGGTGTACGACGGGTCCTGAACGGCGGGAATGCCGACACCACGTTCCTGACGCTGGAGTACGCCGATGGTCGGCGCGGGTGGGTGGAAGTCCGCCGGGCGGCCAATCAATGGGAGGTCTTTCCCTGGTGTTTCGGCTTCCGCTTCGGTGACCAGTATCGTACCGGGGTCGTGCGCGACTACGACGGCTTCTACGCCAACCTGATGCGCGAGGCAGTGAGGTTCTTCGAGACCGGGGACAGCCCCATCGCGACCGCCGAGATGCTCGAAGTAGTGGCGGTGCTCGAGGCCGCCGCGGTGTCGCTTTCGCGAGGCGGCGCGTGGGTCGAACTCTGAACGTTCCGCCCACTGGGTATTCAATCCCGAAAAACCCCTGCGGTAGGTGGTGCAAATGTCCGTTTGTGCCGAGGATGAATCCGGGAGGTCGAGGCATCCAGGAATCAAACTTAAGTTTGCTTTGAGTGAGGCCGCGGTCACCCCCGAGACAACGACGAACAGCGTAAGGGACCCGAAAGGAAACTGACAGTGGCACACCCGGTGGTACATTTCGAGATCGGCGCGCAGGACCACAAGCAGTCCGCGGCATTCTACGGTCAGCTCTTCGGCTGGGAAATCAACAGTGACGTGATGCCCGGCTACGCGATGGTGCAGTCCGGCGGGGAGGGGGGTATCGGCGGCGGCATCATGACGATCCAGGACGGTATGAAGCCGATGGTCACGGTCTATGTGCTGGTAGATGATCTTGACGCCACACTTGCCAAGGCAGAGGGGCTGGGGGCCACCACGGTCGTGCCGCCCACCCCGATTCCCGGCTACGGCGCCTTCGCATGGTTTGCGGATCTGGACGGCAACTGCGTCGGCATCTTCAAGCCGGCGCATGGAGAACACGGATAGCGGCCCGCTCCCGTAAGCCTGCCCGCTCCGACAACCAGGAGTGGCAATCGCCGACGCGTGCCTGGGATCACAGCCGGGCGCGTGTCGGCATCCGGTGCGCAGTTCTGGACAACATGACGTGGCAGAAACACCGCTCCCGCACAAGGCGCTGGACATTGATCTCAAGGCGTTCTTCAAAGTTCACAAGGACCTCCCCTTCCGGCTACTCGGGCGGCAGGTGAATCCTGCTCACATTCGCGCCGAAGACACGTCCGTGGTGGTGCGCGAACTGCAAGCGGACCGCCTCTTTGTCCACGAGCCGCCGGGCGGTCCGGCGGAAGCGCTGATGCCCGAGTTCTTCATGGACCCGCCGAAGCTGCCCCAGCTCCTCGATTGTCTCATCAAGCCTCTCCAGGCGATGCGCAACCTGCAGATCAAGGTGATCGCGGTGCTGATCTACCTGCGGAAAGGCGCTTACGCCACCTTCCCCGACGGGCTGACCGTTGAAGGTTTTGAGGGTCTTCAGAACCACTACCAGGTCGAACGAGTGCTGCTCTGGGAGCACGAAGCCGAGATCCGTACGGGTGCGCTGCGAGCCTTGGCGCCCTTGCTGCTTCTGTGGGAAGATAATCCCGAGGAGACAGGCTTGGCTCTGGTCCGAGAGGGGATTCGGACCATAGACGCTGCCGGTTTCACTGACGAGCAACGCCGGGAGTCGCTGGCACTGCTCTACGTCATCGGATTTCGGACGTTTGCGGCAAGCGCATTGCGCGTCAATTTCGGAGACAAGATGATCGACGTCAAACAGACTGAAACCATCAAGGAATGGCTCGACGAGGCCCGAGATGAGGCTCGTGTAGAAGCCCTGGAGGAGGGCTTGGAAAAGGGTCGCGAAGAGGGACTCGTCCTGGGTCGCATTGAGGGCCGAGTGGGGAAAGCGCGTGACTTGTTGGTGCAGCACGGGACACTCCGGTTCGGGAAGCCGCGTAGGAAAACACTCACGGCTCTGGATAGGATCCCGGACGAAGCGCGGCTGGACAGCCTTGCGGCGCGCCTGCTAGAAGTGGAGACCTGGGACGAGTTGCTTGCCCTGCAGTAGGGAGTCGATCCGGAAAGCGACTGGCGTTCGGGTAGGATTCCCTGGGTGGATGCCCGGCTCTGCTCCGGGGCACTGGTGTTCGTGCTCGGTGGGTAGGGTTCCCCGGCCGGATGCACAGCTCCCGAGAACCCGGAGGGTCGGATGACGGTGCGCGAATCTCGGTCTGCTGCGGAGGTGACTCCCTTTCTGGTGATGGAGATCCTCGAACGGGCGCAGGAACTGGAGCGCGCCGGGGTAGACATCGTCCATCTTGAGGTGGGAGAGCCGGATTTCGACTGTCCCCCGTGTGTGCAGGCCGCCGCTCAGGCTGCGATCTCCGCCGGCCGCACCCATTACACGCATAGTCTGGGGACGCTGGCCCTCCGAGAGGAGATTGCCCGGTACTACGATCGCCGGTACGGGGTTGTGGTCTCTCCAGCGCGAATCGTGGTGACCACCGGCTCTTCGGGCGGGCTCACTTTGTTGATGGCCCTGCTGCTTGAAGCGGGGGATGAGATCCTGCTGCCCGATCCGGGGTACGCCTGCTACCCGAACTTTGTGCGGGCGTTCCATGGAGTGCCGGTATTCTTCCCGCTCGACCGGAGCGCCGGCTTCCGGTACGACATCGGTACGGTGCGGCGTGCGGCCACTGTTCGCACCCGCGCAGTGATGGTGAACTCGCCCGCCAATCCCACGGCGGCGATCCAGAGCCGCGAGACACTGGCTGCGCTGGCCGGCCTGGGCATTCCGGTCATCAGCGATGAGATTTACCACGGTTTGGAGTATGGGGAGCCTGCCGCGACTCTGCTCGCAATTACTGACTCCGGCTTCGTGCTCGACGGCTTTTCCAAGCGGTATGCGATTACCGGTTGGCGCATCGGCTGGCTCGTTGCGCCCGAGCCGCTAGTTCCGGTGCTCCAGTGCCTGCAGCAAAACCTGTTCATTTGCGCCGGGTCGGTAGCGCAGGAAGCCGCACTGGCGGCACTGCGCGCGGGGGACGAAGCAGTGGAGGCGATGCGTCAGGAATACGACCGGCGCCGGGGGAGCCTGCTGGCCGGACTGCGCGCACTGGGTTTTGGGTTGCCGGTCGAGCCGGCCGGCGCCTACTATGTGCTGGCCGACGCACGCCACCTGGACGCCGACTCGCGCCGCCTGGCGCACCGTCTGCTGGAGGAGGCGCATGTCGGAGTGGCCCCCGGGGTGGACTTCGGCGCCCTGGCCGAGGGCCACCTGCGTTTCAGCTTTGCCTCAGCTCCGGGCCGCATCGAACTGGGCATGGGGCGCCTGTCCGAGTGGCTCCTGCGACAGTAGGCCGCAGCCGCCGGGCGGATCCGACAATCAGGGAACCAAGCAGAATGAGCGATCCTGCCGTGGCGGGCCCGATGCCGGGTGCTCCAGGCGCAGTCAGCCGTGGCGTCGTCGGAGACGGGATTCTGTGTTCTGGGGCTTCCCCTATGGTCAAAAAACATGTGAAAACAGATTGACATAAGCTCGGGGGGGGTAAGATTGTGCCATCGGAATATCCTTGGACATCTCGAAAAGGAGAAACAATGAAAGTGTCGAGACAACACAAATCCAGGATCTGGGGCGTCACATTCGCAGTGCTGGTCTCCCTCAGGGAACCGCGCAGAATTAATCCTCCCGTCAGGCGGGGACCACTCCCGGGATGGTCACGAACCACTTCCCCAGTGCCGGGAGACGCTCGATCTGCGTTTCCAGGGCGGCCATCTCGGGTGCGAGGAGCCGCACGCCG
>SYMT01000460.1 GCA_005805375.1 Actinomycetota bacterium | reverse complement strand
GCACACGCGCGAATCAGATGCTCGCAGTTGTCCACAATCAGGAGCGTCCGGCGCGAAGCGAGGTGCGCCGTCAGCAGCGCCACAATACCCCCCGCGCCCACATCCTCTTCCCGCACCTTCAACACAGACGCCAGCTCGTGCGCGACCAGGGCGGGTTCATTCAACGCGGCCAGTTCGAGGAACCAGACCCCGTCCGGATATTGCTCCAGGCTCTCTGCGCCGACCTGGAGGGCGAGACGGGTCTTCCCCGTTCCCCCCGGTCCCACGAGCGTCAACAGGCGACATTGTTTCAGGCGCTCCTGGATGGCCCGTACCTCGTCCTCCCGGCCCACGAAACTGGTGGTCTGCTGCGGCAGGTTCTGCGGGTAGACGCCGATCGAACGAAGCGGCGGAAACTCATCCGGCAGATCGGGATGGACGAGCTGGAAGACGGCCTCGGGCGCATTCAAGTCCTTCAGGCGATGGGTGCCGAGCTCCCGCAACTGGATGGGAGCGGGCAGCGACGGGCCTGCTGCTTCCGCTGTCGCACGTGTCATGACCACCTGCCCGCCGACCGCCAGCGACTGAAGGCGGGCGGTCCGGTTCAGCGTGGGACCGAAGTAGTCATTGTCCCGCTGCTGGGCCGTCCCCGAGTGCAGCCCCATGCGCACGCGGATGCGCAGTACCGGCAGTCCCTCCGCCCGCGCGTGGCCGGGTGCGTGCGGCTCGGCGGCACGGAGCGCCTGCTGAATCGCCAGCGCGGCGGCCACTCCATCCCCGGCAGTGGGGAACGCGGCGCAAAAGGCATCACCCACCGTCTTGAACACGTACCCGGCATGGGCGACGATGAGGCCGCGCATGAGCGAATCGTGCCACACAAGCGCAGCAGCCATCTCTGTGGGGTGTTCTTCCCAGAGGCGGGTGCTGCCCTCAATGTCCGTGAAGAGAAAGGTGACGGTACCGGCGGGAGGGGTCACAACCAGGATGGTATCAGATTTCCACCCCGCGCTCGATGAACATCGCATCTCCGAAGCTGAGAAAACGGTACCCCTCGGCCAGAGCCTGCTCATAGGCCGCTGCCACTGCGTCTCGCCCGGCGAACGCACTGACCAGGATCAAGAGCGAACTGCGGGGCGTGTGAAAGTTCGTGATCAGCGCGTCCACGATCCGGAAGCGGTACCCGGGGGTGATGTACAATCCCGTGGCGCCGGCGCCCGGAAGCACGCGCCGCCGGTTGCTCTGCGCGTCCGCACGGCTCTCGAGGCAGCGCACGGCAGTGGTACCCACCGCGATGACACGCCCTCGACACCCGGCGATGGCCGCTGCTGTCTCGGGCGGCACTGCACACCACTCCTCGTGCATCGTGTGCTCTTCAATCTCGTCGCACGCTACCGGCCGGAACGTGCCGAGCCCGACATGGAGGGTGACCCAGGCGCAGTTGACTCCTCGGCTCCGGAGCGCCTCGAAGACCTGCGGCGTGAAGTGCAGGCCCGCCGTCGGGGCGGCGGCGGCTCCTTCGGAACGAGCGTAGATGGTCTGATACCGCTCCGGGTCCGCCAGTTCCGTGTGGATGTACGGAGGCAGCGGCGCGCGGCCCAGTACGTGGATGGCGGCGTCCACCGCCGCCGCCTCATCCGCGTCGTATCCGGGAACGCGGAACCGGATCTGCCGGATCCCGTCCCCCACCCGCTCGCCCGCTTCCGCCATCAGGTTCTCACCGAACCGGAGCTGTACTCCCTCACGCACGCGCCGGCCGGGATGCACGAGAGCCTCCCACACGCAGCCCTCGCGGCGGCGGAGCAAGAGCAGCTCGATCCGAGCCCCCGGTGCTCCGTCCGCACCTAGCTTTTCCCCGATCAGGCGGGCGGGCAGTACCCGAGTGTCGTTGAAGACCAGTAGATCGCCGGGCTCGAGGAGCTCCGGCAGATCGCGGAACCGGCGGGATACGCGCGCGCCATCCCCCTGCAGCACCAGGAGCCGCGAGGCGTCCCGCGGCTCCAACGGCGTCTGCGCGATGCGCTCCGCCGGCAGGGCGTAGTCAAAGAGTTCTAAGCGCACGCCGCTGTTCGAGTTCGAGTTCCCGGGCGGCGCTCTCTTCATCCCGCCGCCGCCGCTCCGCGTGCGCGAGCACGCGTTCCACAGTGAGCATCAACTGCCGCAGCCCGTCGCCTGTCAGAGCGGACACGTAGACCGTCGCGGGCGATGTGGCGGCCCGCTCACGCAGGGCGTACGTGTCTCGCACCAGGTCGATTTTGTTCAACACGGTCACAATCGGCTTGTCCTGGATGTGCAGGGCGGTCAGCACTTCCAGTACCGCATCCATCTGCGTGTCCATCTCCGGGCTGCTCGCATCCACGACATGCAGCAGCACATCGGCCTCCGCGGTCTCCTCCAGAGTGGCGCGGAACGCCGCAACCAGTCCGTGCGGCAACCGGCGGATGAAGCCGACCGTATCGGTAATCAGGAGCGGACGACCCCCGGGAAGCTGTGTCCTCCGGGTCGTCGGGTCCAGAGTCGCAAACAGCTTCGGATCGGCGTACACGTCCGACCCGGCCAGCGCGTTGAGCAGGGTGGACTTGCCTGCGCTGGTGTAACCCACCAGGGCAGCGGAGGGAAACCCCTCTCGTTCTCGATTGGCGCGCTGTACCCGGCGATGCTGGCGTACCTCGTCAATCTGGCGGTTCAAGTCCGAGATGCGGGTGCGAATTTTGCGGCGGTCCGCCTCCAGTTTCGACTCGCCCGGACCCCGTGACCCGATGCCTCCCTGCTGGCGCTCAAACTTGGTGTAGAGGCTGGAGATCCGGGGCAGCAGGTAGTTGAGCTGCGCCAACTCCACCTGAAGCTTTCCTTCCCGGGTCCGCGCCCGCTGCGCGAAGATGTCGAGAATGAGCTGCGTCCGATCCAGCACCGGCCGTTCGAGTTGCTCGACCAGATTACGGGACTGAACCGGTGTGAGCTCATCATCAACGATTACCAGATCCGCGCCGAGTGCTACCGCCAATTCCTTGACTTCGAGCACTTTGCCGGACCCCAGATACGTTGCGGGACTGGGGGCGGACCGCTTCTGAATCACCGTCTCCGCCACCTCGCCTCCCGCGGTGCGCACCAGTTCCTGCAACTCCGTCAGGTCCTGGTCCAGATCTTCCTTCTGCCGCTCTACGGCCACCAGGATGGCCTTCTCGGGCTGCTTCTCAGTGCTGGTTGGGCGTCTGGACAATGGTGTCGCTTCTCCTCATGGGAACCGTTTGCTACGCCCGCGGAGCGCCCGGCGTGGCGCGGATACCGGGCGCAGCCCAGGGTGACGGGGGGACGAGACCCGAGCCGGCGCCGGAGCAACGGGTCCGTCTCCGCGGGGGCAGAAACTCCGGGCTGACTTCCCACGGGGAACCACGCCAGACCCGGCGTGACGCAGTTCCCCTTTCTCCGGTCCGCGCGACTCGCTCTGCCTGCCGTGTCGCGCGGCGCCGAGTATCCGCTAAACAGCAAGATCCGGACCGCCCCTCGGAGCGCGTGCATCCCGCCTGCCTGCTCCGGAGCACACCGCCGGTCACGCCGGTGCAATCCCTTCACGCCCGGAGAATCGGAGTCACGATCTCGCCGGACACGTCGGTCAGGCGCATATCCCGTCCGCTGAAGCGGTAGGTCAGGCGCTTGTGGTCCACCCCCAGCAGGTGCAGCATCGTGGCGTGTAGATCGTGGACCGTGACCTTATTCTCGACGGCGTAATAGCCGTAGTCATCCGTGGCGCCGTGAATGACGCCCCCACGGATCCCTCCCCCCGCCAGCCAGATAGTGAACCCGAATGGGTTATGGTCTCGGCCGTTGGTTCCTTGCGCCATCGGGGTGCGGCCGAACTCCCCGGCCCATACGACCAGCGTCTCGTCCAGCAACCCACGGCTCTTCAGGTCCTGAAGCAACCCGGCGATGGGGCGATCCACGGCTCGCGCGTTGCGCTCATGTCCCTCTCGCAGATTCCCGTGCTGATCCCAGCGGTCGGTGCCGACGTTGCGGCAAAGCAACTCAACGAAGCGCACCCCCCGCTCCACCAGCCGGCGCGCGACCAGACACTGTGTCCCGTACACCTCCGTGGAGGGGTCATCAAGGCCGTACAGGCTCCTGGTGGCAGCCGTTTCGCCGGTCAGGTCCACGAGGTCCGGAACCGCGGTCTGCATCCGGAAGGCGAGTTCATAGTTGGCGATCGCGGCCTCCAACCGGGTGTCCGGGCCAAACCGGCGAGTTCCTTCTCCGTCCAGTCGTTTCAGCAGAGACAGCTTGGCCTGTTGCTGCGCCACCGACTCTTCGCCCGGCTTCAGATCCGGAATCGGCTGCTTGCCCGACCGGAACAATGAGCCCTGAAAGCTGGCCGGCAAGAAACCGCTGCTGAAACAGTCCACCCCGCCCGGTGGGATCATCCCACTGTTCAGTACCACAAACCCGGGCAGGTTCCGGCACTCGCTCCCCAGCCCGTACACGCACCAGGCGCCCATGCTGGGCCTTCCCTGGAGCCCGTGACCCGAGTGGAGAAAGTAGTTCGCATTCGTATGCTCGGAAAAGTCCGCCACCATCGAGCGGACCACCGCCAGATCATCCACACAGGCAGCGATGTGCGGAAACAGGGAGCTTACCGGGATGCCGCTCTGCCCGTGGCGCCGAAACTCCCACGGCGACTTCAGTACGCGGCCGACGTTATCGAACTGTGTCGCAGGCACGGGGATCTTGATCGGCTCGCCGTGTTCCCGATCCAGGCGGGATTTGGGATCGAACGTATCCACCTGGGACGGGCCACCATCCATATACAGGAAAATCACGTTTCGCGCACGCGCGGGCAAGTGACCCGTGCGAACGGCCAGTGGATCCGGGTTCGCTGAGCCCACACCGGTTTCAGAGGCCCGTGACGAGGCGCGGCTCTCTTCGGCGGTGAGACCCGCCAGTGCGACCAGCCCGAACCCGTGGGCGGCCTGTGACAACAGTTCGCGCCGACTCTGCGGCGCCGGGCGATAGCGGCGGCAATGCATCCTGATTGAAGTCTAGCACGTTCCCCGCCGGCTAGAGCATGTCACCTTCCAGCGCCAGGATGTCCCGCTCGATGTTCTGGAGCTGAATCCGGCAGGCTTCCGCCTGGGTGGACAGATAGCTCACGCGGGAATCCGATTCGGTGGGACTTGCAGCCGCAACCGAGGCGACCGCCCACATCAGGCTGCCGACACCCAATCCGAACGCGGGGAGAAACGAAATCCACTCGCCGGCGCCAAAAACGGACTGAAGCAGAATCGCGGTGAGGGCGCCGCCCGCAATGGACAGGCCCGTGACCGGCTTCCGGTTCCACTGCACCGGAACCCGGCTCAGATTGCGCCGCCTCAAGTCCAGCGCACCTTCCAGTTGTGCCAGGTGCGTTTCAACGGAATCACGCTGCGCCCGCCGATCCCTCAATCGCCGGGAACGCGCGCGCCAGAGTACCTGCAGCACGCCGAACATTGCTGCGTGCCCTCCCCCACCGGGAGTGACGACCGAGATGGGGCCCAGGCGGATGGAAATGGACGGCGCCGCGGGACGGGGCGCCGGAAGTTCGAGCGGCAGTTCGGCCGCGGCGAGCGCGAGTGCCCGCAGCCCGGCATTCGTCTGACCCAGCGCCTCCAGGGTCGCACGCTGCACCCCCTCGGAAACATCCTCTCCCATGCCCTCGGGGCGGCCCGGCCCCAGCAGCGTGGGATGATCCCAGCACGCAAGCGCCGACCGCAGAAACCGGTGTTTGCGTCCGGGGTCCCCGGCTTCCCAGGCGAGGCGAAAATAGGCGCACAGGATATCCCGTTCGCGCTGGGCGATCCCGCTCAGTCCCCCCAGCAGGGGAGGCATCCCCAGGCGCTTTCCCACATGATCGAGCAGGACATCGTCCGTGCTGGCCGCAAACAGGCCGAGTGTCGTCGCCCCCGTGAGCCGCGCCAGACTTCGGATCACTTCGTCCGGCGGCGCACCAAAAGGGGCGCCGCTGAGGCGGTACACCTCGCGCATCTCATCCGGGGTCAGCAGTTGCAGCATCTGAACCATGGGCGTCTCAAATGACGCGACGATAATCACACCGCGCGTCCTCCCCGTCGCGAGCAGCGCCGCACTCCCAGATCACCAGATAGCCCTGCCCCCCTACATAGTAGCAGTTTGAGTGCAGAGATTCACCGCACCGCGGACAGTGCTCTGCCGTTTCGCCGGTGCGCCCGCGAGCGGCGTTCCAGCCGATCTCCGCTCCCACCGCCATGCCGCGTGCCTGCATACCTTACCTCCCGCCCGGTTCCGTGTCATCTCAGGAGGATTGTAGCGCAGTCCTGTCGGATATGCAAACATTTGTTTTATTATCGATCTCGGGTCGGACTCCAGAAAAAACTCGTGGGGAGAGACCGGAGTCCCTCCCCACGAGCCCTCGCCTTTTGCTCGTGCCGGTCTACGGCCGGTCGAACAGCGGGTCAATCGCGTCGCGCCAGTCCACCGAGTTGCTGTCGCCGACCGAGTTCCAGCGTGTCCACTTGACGTGGCCATCGCAGTAGATGATGTAGTTGCCGAGCTGGTGTCGGGTCACGTTTGCCATCTGCGCATCGGTGATCCCGCGCTGCTTCGCGAGGCCGACGTTCTGGCGCATCTGCGAGAACGACCAGCCGTTTTCGCCGCCTGACCAGTTGGCGGCTCGGAAGTACTCCGAGTTCCAATTCTCACAGCAGGCAAACGGCGTGCTGGCCTCAGCAATGAAGATCTTCTTGGTCGGGAACTGGATCTGCGCCATGCTCACCGGACTGGCGGTGTAGCACATGATCATGAGGTTGACGCCGTAGCTGGCGGGGAAGGGCACGCCGCCGCCGCCGCCCGGCGCCGCACAGAACGACCGTCGCGCCACCTTGTCGCTGGGGCACCGGAAGACCTGTTCATTCTTCAGGTAGGGAAGGTGTCGTACCGGCCACCGAATGTAACTCCGGTAGGTATTGCCCCAGGAGCCGGCGCCAAGTTGGTCTTCCTCGTTCCACTCACGCTGCCAGTAGTACATTTCGTCGTAATCCTGGACGTACATCATCACGGCGGTGCCGATGTTCTTCGCGTTTGACAGACACGCGGCCCCACGCGCCTTGTCACGTGCCTATGCGAACACCGGGAACAGGATCGCAGCCAATATCGCTATGATAGCGATCACAACGAGGAGTTCGATGAGCGTGAAGGCTTTGCGCAGAAAGCGGTTCATTGAGAAGTATCCTCCTTGCGCGACGCAGCGATCGGAAAGTCCTGAACAGTGCGCCTGCTGGCGATAGGTTATCCCGATTGGGCGGAGAATCCTCTTGCCCACAGAACCTCTGGGCCCTGAATTTCGCAATGCTTGCTACCCGGAGCCTGTTGCGGTTTCGTCTGCTTCGAGGACGCGAAGCCGCTCCGCGACCCCCAGGTCTCGGCGGAGGCGGAGAGCGTCTCGATAGTAGCGGATCGCGGCAGCCCGGTGTCCGTACAGTTCCTGCACGCGCGCCATGCGCAGGAGCAGGGTGACGTCAGCCGGGGCGCGCCGCAGGCGCTGGTTCAGGTGGGCTGCCTCGCGGCGGTAGTCACTATAGGTCCGGTAGTTCGCAAACGCCCGCCGGGCCTCCATCTGCCTTCCCCGCGCCTGGTATGCCTGCCCAAGCGGCAGCCACACATCGTGGAAGGTGGAATCTATGCGAAGACACTGTTCAAGTACGGCGATGGCTTCCTGTGATTCTCCTTGCTGTTGCAGCAGGCGCCCCAACTGGAAGAGCGGCTCCGTCGCGGTCGGCGCCAGATCCACTGCCCGCCGCAGCAACTGCACGGCATCGCTGCGCAACTCGGGCGTGGAAGCGTGCCGTGCCGTCTGGAGCGCCAGTTGCCCCAGAGTGGCGGGGTCGGAAGGCCTTAGCGTCAGCGCCTGCTTCAGCACCCGGACGGCATCGTCCGCGAACCCGAACCGCCCGAGCGCCTCCCCGTAGTCGCGCAGAAGCCCGCCGTCCGTGGGCGTGAGCGCAATAGCCCGATCAAAGACGGGTCGTAACTCCGACTGCAGTTTCTCCACGGCCACTGCTCGTGCCAGCGCGCGCCAGGCCCTCGGAGAAGCGGGAGCGAGGCGGACGGCTTTTCGGGCCAGCATCAACCCGCTGTCGAATCGCCCGGTGCGCACGAACAAGTCCGCCTGGAGGGCTGCGATCTCTGCGGACTCCGGCCACTGCCTGCGCAGCCCGGCGAGGAGCGGGACGGCTTCTTGCAGGCGCCCGGTTTCCAAGAGCAGATCGGCCAGCGTGGCAGAGAACCGCTCTTCCCGAAAGTGTTGATCGTACACCGGCGCCAGTAGCTCCAGCGCCCGGGTACCCTCGCCCAGGCAGCGAAGGCGCTCCAGGCTCGCCAGAAACGCCGGGGGATTCCCGGCCTGTCGCGCCACGTCACGCACAATCGCCTCGATTTCCGTTTGGGGCTCCGGCGGCGCTGGAGCCCCAAGCGGCGATCCCGGCGGCGGCGCACTGCGACAACCGTACAGGGACGCCCCAAAGCCCACACCGGCACAGACCAGGGCCAGTGCCCGCCGATATCCCTGCCCGCGTGCGGCGGAGATCATCATCACAGGAGTCTCATCCTCGTCAAGCTGACCGGTGTTCGCGACGCCGCCGCAGACATTTACGCGGTGCCGTTGATCTTTGCACCACCGTTCCTCCTGGCGCGCCGGTTTCCTCCGCATCCGCCCGGAACCGTGCAAAGCGATCCTCCATCGCCGCGGGCCGGCCGCCGCGCGCAGTGGACCGGTGGGGACCACTTGCTGACGCGCGTGGCTCGGGTACTGCCGGGCGCCGTGCATGAAGGAACGTGGGGGATCACGGGCTACGCCCCGGGGGGCATCCGGCGCGGCTCGGATACTGCCGCACTCGGCACACGCCCCCCGCGCGCCAACACCGGGGAGTGCTACAATCCTCCGGGTGGTTCCGAAAGCAGGAGGCGGAGGGACTCGGATGCAGCGGGAAAACAGGTTCGGCAGTCGGGCAGCTTGGGCCCTCGTCTTCGCTGCGTGCCTCGTTCCGCTCGCAGGCTGCAAACCGCAGGCTCAGGCGCCTGCCGCGGTGTTTCCCGGTCCGGTTCCGGTTCTTTTTCGCGACGTAGCAAGAGAAGCGGGAGTCACCTTTCGCCACGAAAACGGAGCGTCCCCAAACAAGTACTTTGTAGAGGTGATGGGGGCCGGGGTGGCGCTGTTCGACTACGACCGCGATGATCGCGTGGATCTGCTTTTCGTCAACGGACGGTCACTGGCTGGCAATCCGTCCGGCGCCACGCTGAAGCTATACCGAAACGAGACGCCACTGCCCTCAGCCACTCCCCCCAAGCAGCGCACTGCAACGAACCCATCGCCCCCGGCCCCTCCGCCGGTCTCTCACCCTGCCGCTCCCATCCCCCGGTTCCGCGATGTGACCGCCGGCGCGGGCCTGGGAGTCACGCTCTATGGGATGGGCTGTGCCGTGGCGGACTACGACGGAGATGGCTGGCCGGACGTATATGTCTCCGGCGTCCTCGACGGCGGGCGCTTGTTCCACAACGAGCGCGGGCGTTTCCGGGACGTGACCGCCACAGCCGGGGTCGGGCACGCGGGGCGTTGGGGGACCGGGTGCGCCTGGCTCGACTACGACCATGACGGGCGCCCGGACCTCTACGTGGCAAGCTATGTCCGCTACCGCTCGCTGCAAGACGATCAACCCTGTATGGTGCAGCCTGGACGCCGAAGCTATTGCGTGCCCATCAGCTACGACGGTTCCTCCGGCGCCCTTTACCGCAACCTGGGGGAGGGCCGCTTCCGGGACGTGACCGCCGAAGCCGGGCTCGCGGACTCCCGGCAGAAGGCGCTCGGGCTGGTGGCTCAGGATCTCGACGGGAACGGCTGGACCGATCTCGCAGTGGCCAACGACACCGTGCCCAACCGGTTGTTTCTCAACGAAGAAGGGCACTTTCGGGAAGCGGGCGCCGCGCTTGGCTTCGGTTTCGGACCCACCGGCAAAGCCCGCGCCGGGATGGGGCTGGCCGCGGGCGACTGGCGCCGGGATGGAACCGCGACCCTGGCGATCACCAACTTTTCCCAGGAAAAGATCGGCTGGTTCGTTCCCCTTCCGGGGGGCGAGTTGGCGTATGCGGATGATGCCGACAATGCGGGCATCGGCGAGCCGAGTCGCCCATTCCTGGGGTTCGGCATCCAGTTCGCCGATCTCGACAACGATGGGTTTCTCGACGTGTGCGCGGTCAATGGGCACATTCGGGACGACATCGCCGCACTGGAACCGGGCCAGTCCCAGGCGCAGCCCGCTCTGATCTTCCGCAACCTGTTTGGAGCGCGCTTCGAGGACCTGAGCCCTTATTGTGGGCCGCCGGTTACCACGCCGGCCGTGCGACGCGGGCTCGCTCTGGGAGACCTGAACAACGATGGACGCCTGGATGTCGTGACTACCTGCAACGGCGGCCCCGCAGAGGTCTGGCTCAACGACACCCCGCCCCTGGGACACTGGCTCAGCGTCCGCATCGAAGACAACCCACCGAACCGGGACGCGCTGGGCGCCCGGGTTACGCTCCGAGCCGGGGGACACACACAGACCCACTGGGTGACGAGGGGGGGCAGCTACCTCTCCGAAAGCGATCGGCGTCTGCACTGGGGGTTGGGCGCCGCAAAGACCTACGACTCGCTGTCGGTCCACTGGCCGGATGGGACGGAGGAAACGTTCCCGGGCGGCGACGGAGATCGCAGGATGACACTGACCCGGCAGAAGCCTGCTCCGCCGCACGAGCCCGGGAAGTCCGGGGACCGAGAGCGAAGCACACAATGACCCGCAGGGACCACAAACATCCACCAGATGGCCGCCGACCTCCAGGGGAGGGAGCCGGCGGAACGCCGGCGCTCCCAGGGGGACCGGCTTCCGTCTCCCCACATTCCCAAGTCCGTGCTGAAGGACAACGAGCTCCCCGCAGCGGAACCCCGGAGCGATCCGCTCCAGTGCGGCGCCTCGCGCTGCTGGTCGGCCTGCTGGCGATCGTCGGAGGGACGTACGCAGCCACGGGCGGCTGGCGACGGCAACTGGAAGCGGAGTCCGCGCGCTACCGGACGCTCGTCAGGGAGGGGGAACAGCTCGCCGGCCGGCGTCCCCGGGGCTCGGAGCGCCGGCCGCCGTCCGACCCGGTGTCCGAGGCTGCCGCCCGGTTCGACGCGCACCGCGAAGATCCGGATGCACGGCTTGCCTATGCCGAAGAGAAGTGGCAACTGGAAGGGCCCGCGGCAGCGCTGCCCGTCCTCGACTCCGCGGTCGTGCCGTGGACCGATCCACGCCTGCCCCGGATGATGGCGCACCTGTACCGCCTGCTGGGTCGAGAGCACCTGGCGCTGATGGCCTACGAAGCAGGTCTGCGCCAGTTCCCCCGCGACCCCGACCTGTTCGGAGACCGCGCACTGCTCTACGTCCTGCTGGGTTGGCAAGATCGGGCGGAGGAGGACCTGGCAGCCGCCCAGCAGCAGCGGGCAGGGGACCTGTATCTTGCCGAGGCTACGCTCGCTCGGGCTCGGAGCGACCTGTCTACCGCGGAACACATCCTGAAAGGGGCTCGTGCCGCGCATCCGGACGATGCCGAAATCGTCCGCCAACTTGCCGCGCTGGCGGAAGAAGGAGGTCGCCATGACGAAGCCGTGCGCCTGCGCCGGTCCATCCCCCCCGCCGAGCAGCTTCCTGCGGACCAGCAGGCGGTCGCGGCCGCACTCCTCAAGTCCGGCGCCGCAAGCGGCGCACAGGAAGCGCTGGCGGTTCTGGATCGGCTGCGGACAGCGTCGGGTGGGCGCGAGATGCCCCGGTCCCGTTTCATTCGCGCTCGCTGTCTCACCAAACTCGGGCGCAGCAGCGAGGCGCAAACGGAACTGGAGACACTCCTGCGCAATGCGCCACGGGTGTTCGGAGCGGCGCACGCACTGGCCGAACTCTACCGTCGTGCCGGCCGCCGGGACGAAGCGGCGGGGTTGCTGGTGCAGCACCAGGAGCAGTATGAGCAGCGGGCCGCCCTACGACGCGCCGGCGATCGGCTGCTCCGCGAACCGGACAGCGCAGAAGCACATCGTGACGTCGGGCGCCTTTGCCTGAAGCAGGGCTCCGTGGGTCGGGCGATCGCGGAGTTCCAGCACGCCGGAGAACTGGACCGCGATTTGCCGGGCCTGGAGCAGGACCTGGCAGCGGCTCGGGCCGCCGCCACCTCGGGGACGCCCGGAATGGCAGACAAGGAATGAGCCCCTGACCCTCCGGGGGACGGTGGCCGTACAGCGATGGCATCCCCCGGTCGTGCCACCGCGTGGACTGTGATAGGAATCGGTGCAGCGCACGCCGAAGAGTTCGGAGGCGCCTCCCCTCCCTGTTCTGCGCCACCGGAGGTGTAGATGCTGACGCCGCCTGATCCTCCTCGCCGGCCTACGGCCGGCGCCGACCCGCCGTTCCGGCCCAGTTTCGCGGTGATGGTCCAGTTTCAGGATCGCGATGCGCAGTATTTGCTCGAAGACCCGTTGCTCGCACAGCAATTCGTGCAATTGGTCTGGGCGCCCCACGCTGACCTGCTCGACTGGACCCAGCCGATCCGCGTGAGCCGGCTCATGATCGCCGCAGACCTGACCTCCCGGACCAACGACATCTGGTGCCAGGTGCGCCTGAACCGGCGGCCCGTCATTGTGGGGATCGAGCACAAAGGGAAGCGGTCGAGCGACTATCCTATCCAGCGAGAACGCTACGAAGTGCTCGTGCGGGAGCAACAGATCCGTGACGGAGTGGCGCTTGCGGATCTGCCGCAGTTCCTGCCGATCGTTCACTACACGGCAGACGAGCCGTGGTCCGGCTCGCTCACAATCCAGGAACTGGTGGAGCCGCATCCGCTCCTGGCCCACTGGAACGCGCAGGCGCCGCCAGTTTTCTTTGATCTGCACCGTACTCCCCCGCAAGTGCTGGAGGAAGCGCAATCGCTGCTCGGGTGGGCGCTCCGAGTACAGCAAGCAGCGGCCGGACACCCGATGGAACTCCGCGCGACCATCTCGGCCGCACTCGCGTTCCTGTCCCAAGAAGCGGAACACCACTGGCGACAGGTGATGCGGGTGGCGTGGCACTGCCTGCTCGTCCTGTTCCATCGCCGCCCACTGGCGGAGTATAATGCGTACCGAGATGAATTTCGGGCGTGGGGCCAGGCGCAGCGCCGGGAGATTCGGGAGGAAACCGAACAGATGGAACAGACCATGGCCGACTTCTGCATCCAGCAGGGCATGCGCATCGGCGAAGCGCGCGGCCGCGACCTTGGGCTCGCGGAGGGCCGTGCGGAGGGGATCCGGATTGGTGAGGTGCAGGCATTGCGGGTGGCAGTGACCGAGGCATTGCAGGCGCGGTTCGGGATGTTACCGCCCCATGTATTGGCCGCAATCCAGGCCGCGGGGAGAGGCGCCCTGACGCGATGGCTGGTTGCGGGCATCAGTGCGCAGCGTCTGGAAGATGTGGATTTCTCCCCACCGCAGACTGAGAACGGCCGGAGCGCCGCGGTTTAGGTGCGCGAAGCGCCCCGTGGTGATGCGGAGGGATTCGGCTTGCGGGCCTGGCCGCATCCGTCCCTGATGCCGGGTGCCCCGGGACCCGGATGAACGGCGCTCGACTCGGGGTTTCACTGCTGGCCGGTCTGGCGCTCTTGATCGCGATGCCTGCGGGTTGCGGCGCTCCGCAGTCTCCGCCCGCGTCCGGCGCGGGGACCCCCGCGTCCCCGCTGCACGCGAGGGCCGCTTCCCCGGTTTTCCGCGATCGGGCCGCGGCAGCCGGAATTCACTTCGTGCCCGAACGAGGACGTAAGCCCCCCTTTGATATCTTGCAGACGGCCGGGTTCGGGGGCGGGTTTCTGGACTACGACGGAGATGGGCGCGCAGATCTGCTCCTGGTCGGGCGTCCCCGCTGCGCACTGTACCGGAACCTGGGAGATGGCCGCTTTGTGGAGACGACCGTCGCCGCCGGGCTCGACCTCCCGGGTTACTGGATGGGGTGTGCCTCCGCGGACTACGACGGAGACGGCCGCCCCGACCTCTTCCTGTCCGGCTATCGCACCGCCGCTCTCTTCCACAACGAGGACTCCCGTTTCCGGCGGGTCCCCCTGCCGTTTCCCACCGACGCGTGGGGCACGAGTGCGGCGTTCCTGGACTACGATCTGGATGGGAGGCCGGATCTTTATGTCGGCTGCTACCTTCAGTTCGGGACCACCACTCCCCGGCTCTGCACGTATGCCGGAGTGCAGGCTGCCTGCTCACCCTCGCATTACGACGCGCAGCGCGGACACCTGTACCGCAACGAAGGAAGCGGGGGCTTCCGGGACGTGACCGCTGCTGCCGGGCTGGACCGGTCCCACGGGAAGACCCTCGGCGTCGCCGTGTGCGATTTCAACGATGACGGGAAACCGGACCTCTATCTCGCCAACGACGGAATGCCCGGCGATCTCTTTGTGAACGAGGGCGGCAAGTTTCGGGAGCAGGGACTCGAAGCGGGGGTGGCCTTCAGCCAGACCGGACTGGAGCAGGCGGGCATGGGAGTGGACTGGTGCGATGTCAACGAGGATGGCTTCCCGGATCTGATCGTGACCACGTTTCAGCACGAGCCCACGAGCCTGTACCTCAACCAGGGGCGCGGCTATTTTCAGGAGAGCGCCTATCCGCTCGGCATCGGCAGCAGCACCACCGAAAAGCTCGGGTTCGGCGCCCGCTTCCTGGATGCCGACAACGACGGCCGGCCGGATCTGCTGATCGCCAACGGACATGTCCAGGATGCCATCAGCCGGATGCAGCCCGGTGTCTCCTACGCCCAGCCGATTCAGCTTTTCCGCAACGACGGGCGTCGTTTCGAGGAGGTCACCGGGCCGAACTCCGCAGATCTGATCCGTCCGCTGGTCGGACGCGCCGTCGCGCTCGCGGACTACGACGATGACGGGCATGTGGATGCGCTGGTGACAGATCTGGAGGGACCGCCGCGCCTGCTGCATAACGAAACACCGGGTCCGGGTCACTGGGTACGGATTCGTCTCGCGGGGACTGCTCCCGCCGCGGAGGGAATCGGTGCGCGATTGACCTTCCGTGTGGGTGCGCGCCGGTTGGTGCGCTGGGCGGGAACCGGAGGCGGCTACCTGTCTACCAGCGATCCCCGCATCCATCTCGGTCTCGGCGCCGCCCGGCAGGTGGACTCGCTGCAGGTGCGCTGGCCCAACGGGATGACACAGGAACTGCTGCGCCTGGAAGCAGATCGAGAACACCTCGTGCGCCAGGCCGGCGCCGGCAAGGAGCCTCCTCCGAGGAAAGAGTGAAGAACAGGGAGGAGCGAGTGCGGAGTCAGTGCTTTCACGCGTTCCCCGGGGCGCCGTCGGCCTGACCCGGATCGGCAGCGCACGATCATTGCAGAAATCGAGGAATCATCATGGCCCAGTCCTACCCCGCAGCGGAAGACTTGCCGCTGCATTTCGAGGCGCGCGAGCACGGCGTCACCCGAGTGGAACTGCGGAACGGCGACCAGATTGTGAGCTGGCTCTGGATCTTGCCGTACGAGATCCGCGTGGGGGCGGCCACCCTCAGGATGGACGGCATTGGGGGCGTGGGCACGCACGCCGACTGCCGCTTTCGCGGGTACTCGCGTTACGTCCTGGATCGGACCGTCCGGCATATGGAAGCGGGGGATGGCGCCGTCACCATGCTGTACGGCATTCGCGACTTCTATCCGAAGTTCGGGTACGCCACCACCGGGCCGGAGCACAGCGTGCACGTCCGCGGTCTGGACCCCGAGGCTCCGCTCCCGTCCGGCTGGAGTGTTCGTCCGTACATTTCCTCCGACTTGCCGCGGTGCCGGGAGATCTACGTGCAGGCGACCGCCGGCGCGTGCGGAACCGCCGTCCGTCCCGACGCCCATCGCATCTGGGCTCGGCTGGATCGCGCCGCCTCTCCGCCGCAGGAGGGGGCGGCCCCTCCCGTTGCGGTTGACGCCTGCCGGGTGGTCGTCGGACCGGACGGAGCGGTACACGGCTACGCCTGGCATTGCCCCGACCACTGGGCTGTCCGGGGCCTCCAGCGCGACCTGCCGGAGGCGTTGGTGCTCGGGGAGATCCTTGCGGACGGCCCGGCAGCGGCCGACGCCATCCTCGCAGCGTGCCGCCGTTGGGGTGCAGAGGCCTCGGGTGCCCGCGACCAACCGTTCCGGGAACTCGCCTCGGCTCTCACCGAAGAGGGGCATGTTGCGGCGGCGGCCCAACTCCAGGAAGGTCGCTTCACGCGCCGGTTCACCACCTGCGGCGGCTCGATGGCCCGCGTGCTCAATCTAGAGCGCCTTCTGACTGCGCTGCTGCCGGAGTTCGAGGCGCGAATGAGCGCAGCGAACTGGCCGTTCCGGGGCGTCATCCAATTCGAGACGGATCTCGGGGAGGCACGCCTGACCCTCGCCCCCAACCAGTGCCGTGTGGAGCCGGGCCGGGGCGCACACACACACGCGGTGGCGCTGCCCCAAACCGCGCTCGCCCGCCTGACACTCGGCGCATTCCGTCCCGAGGATGTGTGCGCACGCCTGGAAGTCCCGGTTGCGGAAACGGCGCAGGCGGTGCTGCGCCTGCTGTTTCCTCTCCGCCAGCAGAACATGCACCTCCCGGATCGCTACTGATCCTCGATCTTTCGCCTTGTGACCTTGTCTCGGAGCAGCCAGGAAGTGTCCGTCCAGCCGGCCGTCAAGAATAACAGTGGCCTCGGTGCGCCTCCGTCGCTGGAACCGGGCGACCACCTCGTACGCGAGGAATTCGACCGGCGGTACGAGGCAATGCCGCATCTGAAGATGGCCGAACTGCTGCGAGGAGTGGTCTACATGCCATCGCCGGTAAGTCTGATCCAGCATGCCGCACCGCACATGTGAATCACCACCTGGGTCGGGGTGTACGAAGCCGCCACGGCAGGAGTGGTCGGGGGAGACGACGCCACCGTTCGCCTGGGACCCGAAAGCGAGCCGCAGCCCGATGTACTGCTGATGATCCCGCCACGCCTCGGAGGACGGGCTCGGGTAGCTGACGACGGGTATCTGGAGGGTGGGCCGGAACTGGCGGTAGAGGTGGCCTCCAGCAGCGCGAGCTACGACCTGCAGGTCAAGAAAGATCTCTATGCCGAACACGGCGTCGCTGAGTATCTAGTCTGGCGGGTCCGCGATCAGGCCGTGGATTGGTTCACGCTGCGGACCGGCACGTACCATCGCCTGACGCCGGCGGAGGACGGCATCCTGCGCAGCGAGGCGTTTCCCGGCCTATGGCTCGACCCCGCGGCCCTGGTGTCCGGTGACCAGGCGCAGGTGCTGGCCGTGCTGCGCCTGGGCCTCTCGTCCCCGGAACACGCGATGTTTGCGGCGCAACTCGCGACGACGGTACAGCCCTGATTTCGCGGCGCGCGTCAGCAAGCGAGACCCACACCCCAGTCCAGAGCCGCGCCGGGTGTCCTCCGGGCGTAGCAGGCGAAACCCACACCCGCAGAACATGTCAACCCGTCTGTTCCGACTCCAGGGCTACGAAACGGACTTCTCGACCGGGGTGTGTGCGGACGGTCGTCAGGTCGTCCTGGGATTGCTCTGCCCTCACCTGACCGCCTACTTCTTCGACCGCCAGGGAGAACTCATCGCGTGCGAGCGACGACTCTGGCGGCGACCGGCCGTGTCCCTGGGTCCCGATGGACCGTTTTCCATGTCCAACCCGGTGTTCGCGGCAGCGCTCCGCACGCAGATGCGAGAGTGGCAAACGGAGTTGGGTTTCCGGACGGCAGCCATTCGCTTCCGTGAGTTCTTCGACGAGTCCCAATTTGTCGGCATCGCCCGCTGGCCCGAACACCTGGATCCGCGTGAGTGGGACGGGCGGCCGGAAACCGAAATCGGGTACCTGGAGGAGCAACGCGCAGAGTGGGACGCCAGCGGCCAGTTCGTCTGGTGGTGGGGCAAGGACTACTGGGTCGCTCCGGATGGCCAGGTGGAGTCCACGTGAGCAGGATCCTCGCGATTCTGTCCTGAAACGTGGCTACACTATCACCAGGTCTACTCGAACGCCCGCCGGTCGGCGCTTCCAGGTATGGGACCTCACTTGGAGGACGCCGCGAATGCCCGAACCTTCGAAAGCGAGTTCAACGACCGGAACGGGTTCGAGAAAGGCGAGGACAGGGACGACGACGAGCCCAGAGGCCCGCACAACCCGAGGCCACGCAGGTGGACTTCGCGTCATAGCGCGGGGTTTCAACCCCGTAAACCCGTGATCCCAACAATGTCTGCCAGCAATCCTCTGTTTCACGAAAGGGCGTCTCCGAGTCGCTCCCTCCAGTACGCGACGCGGTTGCTGCTGGCGGTGGCGCTCGTGGCGGGGCTCACCGTATTCGGAGGCACGGCGCGTGTGCTGCGAGCGCTGGAGCATCTCCCGCTCTCAGCGCTGGTGCTCGTGGTCGCATTGTACCTGTTGGGGCAGTCGGTGTGTGCCTGGAAATGGTCTCTGCTGGCCGGGGGGTTGGGATTTCGGCTGCCGTTTCGGTTCTACTGGGTGACGTACCTGGGGGCCATGTTCCCGGCGATGTTTTTGCCGACTTCGGTGGGGGGGGACGCCTACCGACTGGTGGCACTGGGCGACGCGCAGGGAGATCGAGTTGGCGCCTTCGCTTCGGTGCTCGCCGATCGCGGCACGGGTGTGCTTGCTCTGAGCTGGCTCACCGCGGTGGCCGTGCTGTGGCAGGTGGGTCTGCCGGCGCTCCTGGCGGCATCGGCCTGGATTGTTGCCGTGGTGCTGACGCTCGGTTTCGTCATTCCGTTCCACTTTCGTCCGCGCACCGGCCAGCGGGCACTGATCGGCCGTGCCGTGCAGTGTTGGAATCAGCCGGGCCGCCTTTGCAGCGCCATCGCCGGGGCGCTCGTGTTCCAGGTCCTGCTCTGCCTGATCCACGCGATGCTGGGGGCAGCACTGGGGTTGGCCATCCCCCTCCCCTTCTACTTTTTACTCGGTCCCGTGTCCTCGCTCGCCTCGCTGTCCCCCTTCACCCTGCACGGCACGGGGGAACGAGTGGCAGCGCAGGTATTCTTATTCGGCCTGGTTCAGGTCGGTGCGGATCAGGCAGTGGCGTTCGGTCTCGCCTACACAGCCATGAGTACGCTGGCGGCGGCGGCCGGCGGGCTGGTGCTGTTTGCCGGCAGCCACTGGTCTTCCCCCTGCGGGCAATCATCCGCACCGAGCCCGAGTGAATCCTGACACCGGGGACGGGGCGCCGGAGCCTGTTTCGGCGCGCCAGGGCGGAACCCCCCGATTGCTGGTGTACCTGGGGATGCTCCTGCTCTGCTGGTCGCTGCTCCTGTTCGGGGGGCTCACCCGGCTCGGGTTCCTCGACAACGAGGGGCGCTATGCCGAGGTGGCGCGCGAGATGCTGCTCACGGGTGATTGGATCACGCCACACCTCAACGGTGAGCGGTTCCTGAATAAACCGCCGCTCTTGTTCTGGCTCGCCGCACTCTGGTTTCGCTGCGTGCACATGGACGAGACGGTCCGGGTCGTTCCCGGGCTGGTGGCACTGAGCACGGCAGTGGTGCTGTACCTGCTCGGCGCCCGCCTGTGGCGCCCCACGGCCGGGGGGTGGGCCGCCGCGGTCTTCCTGACTGCCACACTCACCCTCTCCGAAGCGCGGACACTGCGCCCGGACGGGCTCTTCAGCGCCGCCCTGTGCCTGAGCATCCTGGGAGCAGTGCAGACCCTCCAGGACGGCGCCACGCCGGCCACTCGTCTCCGCGGCGCCGTAGTGCTGTGGATCGGCATCGCGCTGGGAGTGATGACCAAGGGCCTGGCGGCGCTCCTCCTGCCCTGGTTGATCGTCGTCCCCGCACTCTTCCTCGCCGCCCGACCCACCGCGCCCTCGCTGCGTGCCGCATGCGTGGAGACGATGCGGCAGGTCCCCGTGCTCCTGCCCTGGCAGGCGTGGGTCCTCGGCGCACTGCTGGCCGTCCCATGGCACGTGGCGGCAGGACTGGCCAATCCGGGGTTCTGGTGGGATTATGTGGTGAACCAGCACCTCCTCTTCTTCTTCGACCGAAAGTTCCCCCGCGATTCAAAACCGGACCCGCTCTGGTACGTGTGGGCCTTGTTCCTGGGGCGATTCTTCCCGTGGACGTTCTTGCTTCCCGCGGCCCTGTGGCGCGAGTGGCATGCTGCCTGCCGGGAGCGGACTCCGATCGTCTGGCTCCCCCTCGCCTGGGCTGCGGCAGTCTGGGTCCTCTTCTCGCTCTCCCGGGGCCATCTGGAGCATTACTTCATCCCCGCCGTCCCTCCGTGCGCGCTCATGGTGGGCGCCTGGTGTGACGCGGCCTGCCGCCGGCGGGAACTCCCGGGCAGGGCGCGCGAGTTGATCCCTTTCCTCTTGCTGGTCGGCGTTGCGGCAGCGGGCGGCGCGACCGTCCCTGGAGTGCTCCGCGCCACGGGCTACGCGGCCCTGGTCCCTGCTTCCGGATGGCTGTCGTCGCTCTGCTTTGCCGGCCTGCTGCTGGGCGGCGCTGCGGGCGGTCTCGCCATGCATCAGGGTCGCCGGAGCGCCGCGCTGGGGTGGTTCGCGCTGACCGCATTGGCCGTTCAATCGCTCGCAGAAGAGAGTCGCGTCCGCTCGGGACCGCTGCTGTCCCCCCGTGAGTTGATTCGGCGTCTGCCCCCGGACCTCGTCCGCGACAGCGTGCCGGTCTACGAAGCCGGCGAAGAGTACCAACTCTGCGGCGTACTGAACTTCTACCTGCGCTCCCGGATGCTGCTGCCCGAGCCCCCGGGCTTCATCCCACCCACGTACCTCGCGCAGGATGTCGGCCGGCTGTTCGTGCCCCGCCGGGAGTTCTCCGCAGACTGGGCGCGCGGCCGGCGGCGCTATCTCCTCATCACGAACCCGGAAGAGGACCTGGGCCGTCCCGATGCCTTCCCGCAGCCGATCTATGAAGTAGACCGGGATGGCAAACGACAGGTGCTGACGAACCTGCCGGTACGAAAAAAGTTTTCGGGCGACACTAAACAAGCGCCCGGCCTCGGGCGATAGAGTAGAGTGGTGGGCCGTAGATACGCCCACCATCCCCGTTTTCCCCGGCGGACCCCGCCGCACGGCTTCAGGAGGCTCAAAACATGACTCGAATGCAAACCATTTCGACAGATCAAAGCCTGCCCTTGCCCGGCAGCGGCCGCTAGTTCCCCAGCGCAGGACATCGCCCCCCCCCGAGCCTTGGCCCGGTGGAGCGGCACGATGTCCCTGCCGAAACGGGTGGGGGCGGTCCGAGACCGCTCCCCCTGACGCGACGGCGTTCCCGTCCACGCGGTTCTCTCCGGGCGCCCGGCTCCCCGCCGGGTCGCAGGCGATTCTGTCTGCGACCCGGCGTTCGTTGTTTCTGCATGGTGCATCGGAGAGATCGAGAAGTGACACAGGGAATGACTCGCGAGCGAATGGGGACCCACCTGCGGTCCCGGCGCCTCCCCCGTGGAAGGGCGGGGGTGTCGCGCGTCGCGATGGAAGAGTTGGAATTGGCCTGCGCCGGACATCCGGGGGCTCGGGCGAGAGTCGTAGAGGCGCTGCGCCCCCGCCTGGAGCGCATGGCAGGCTACTATGCCCGGCGCTGCGGCGAGGATGCGGACGACCTGCTGCAGGAAGCCTGGGTAGCATTGCTGGATGCACTGTCCGAGGTGGACCTGCGGATCGGGAACCCGGAACAGTACCTGATCCAGAAGGCACGCTGGCGTATGCTCGACGCGATCAAGCGCGCCCGCATCCGCCGCTGCGCCCCGCTGGATCAGGAATGGCTGCCGGATCACGGCGACGAACCAGCCGAGGTGGCGGTTGCCGACGTCGCCACCCGTGAGTTCATTGGCCGCCTCACGCCGACACAGACGGCCATCGTCGCCTGCCTGCTCGAAGGGCGCACCTGGCGTGAGGCCGGCTCACAACTCGGCTGCACCTCCGCCAACATCGCGTACCACATGCGCCAGATTCGCCGCGAGTATGCCGTGTGGGAGGAGGAGGGTGTGGT
>SYMT01000459.1 GCA_005805375.1 Actinomycetota bacterium | reverse complement strand
GGGGGGGGGGGGACACCTGGTGGCGTGGGTGGTCTTGCCTGGGCTGGGTCCACTTGCTGACACGCGTGGCTCGGGTGGGGCGTGCTAGGTCTTGGCGTGGGGGGTTGTGCCTGAGCGTCGCAGTGTCCTGGGTCACGGCGGTATTCTGGGGGGGTGCTGGGTGCTGACGTGGGGGGGGTTGCCTGAGGTGGGTCCACTTGCTCACGCGCGTGGCTCGGGTTTGGGGGGCTGGGTGGTGGCGTGGGGGGTTTTGCCTGAGTGGGGGCCCGCTTGCTGATGCGGATGGCTCTGCTGGAGTGCATCGTTTGAGCGTCATCGCCGGCCGGGTACCCGGGACGGGGGTGCTGTAACCCGAATTCCTGGCTCGTCGCCGCGGGGGGCTCGGCGACCTGTGGGGACGCTGTGACCGCTGCGCGCGCTCCGCCGGCTGCGTCCGGAAGTTGCTTGCGATCCAGCTTGCCGCCGATGGTGGTGGGCAGATCCTCCAGGACGGTGAAACGGGAGGGAACCATCGGGGCGGGAAGGCGCGCCGAAAGCAAATCTCGCAGGGCGCCGAGGTCCGGAGGAGATGCCGGATCAGCGAGCACCACGAAGGCTGCAAGTGTCTGGCGTCCCGCCCCGTCATCATGCAGGCGACACCCGGCGGCACGCACGCCGGGGCATTCCGCCAGGCAGGTCTCCACTTCCTCCAGTTCGAAACGGTGCCCACGCAGTTTCACCTGCGCGTCCAGCCGGCCGCCGCAACCGAAGTTCCCATCCGGCTCCCGCCACGCTCGATCACCCGTCCGGTAGATCCGTCCCAGAAGCGGATGGCTCACAAATCGCTGCGCGGTCTGCTCGGGATCGTTCCGGTAGCCGCGCCCCAGCGCGACACCTCCGAGACAGAGTTCGCCCGGCTCTCCCGGCGGCACTTCGCGCAACTCGTCATCCAGGATCCATGCCGAGAGTCCGGGCACGGGCTTGCCGATGTGGATGCGCACCTCGCCCGCAGCGTTGGGTTCGATCCGCCCGCGCAGGGCAGTGACAGCGCACTCCGTCGGACCGTAGCCGTTCACCAATCGCCGACCGGGCGCCCACAGCGCCGCAATGTCCTGGGGCAGCGCCTCACCCCCGACATAGAGCAGCGAGAGTTCGGGTAGCTCGACGGATGGGTCAGCACAGGCCACGCTGCGGAGCAGTGTGGGTGTGGGGGACAGGACGGTGATCCGCTCCTGCCGCAGCCAGGGCGCCAGATCCGGCCCGAGGCGAACCGTCTCGTCGTCCACCACCACCAGCGTCGCCCCTGCGGAGAACGCAAGCCAGGTTTCCTCGACGGACGAATCATACCCGGGTGAAGAAATCTGCGCGACGCGATCATCCGGCGTGAGTTGGAATTCGTCCACATCGGACTGAATCAGATTCACGATGCTCCGGTGCTCGATCATCACTCCCTTCGGCACACCGGTCGTCCCCGAGGTATAGATGACGTAGGCAAGACTGCCGGCGTGTTGGGGATGTCGCGATGCGGGCATCGTACCGCTGAGGCGCCACCCTGATTCCGGGACCTGCCGGGACGCGTCGCCGCAAGCAGAGAGGTTCTTGTGCAGAAGCGCCCCGATGAGCGGAGGGCTCCCCGAATCCTGAATCGCAGCCGGCGGGTAGCAGAGCTGACCGTTTGTCTGGGGCAGTCTTGCCGCCCCGGAGGCATCGGTGAGCACCGCCACGGGCGCGGCATCGTTCAGTATCTGCTGGATTCGGGCATCGGGCAGCGACGGGTCCAGGCAAACGTACGCACCTCCTGCACGGAGTATCCCGAGTTGCGCGAGGTACAACAGTTCGGAGTTCCGGCCGAGAAGCACCGCCACCACTTGGTCGGCCGACACTCGGTCGCCCAGCCACCCCGCCACACCGTCGGCCTGGAATCCAAGCTCCGCGTACGAAACGCATCGTCGTTCCGATCGCCCCGGTCCCGGCGGAATCTCTATCGCGATCCGCTCCGGCCAGCGCCCAACGGCCGAGGAGAGAAAGTCATGCAGCAGCATTGCGGAGATGCGCTGCGAGCAGGGGCCGAAGGCGTTCCTGCGCGGCCGGATCCAGGCGCGAAAAGCCGCCGATTTCGCCCGCGCAGTCCGCAGTGCCGCACCAGCAGGAAAACGGACACGCCACTTCGTACTCCGTCGTGTTGTAGTTGAAGGTGATCTCCTCTCCCAGGGTGATCGGACGCAGGGCAATGACGGTGCGCCCCACAACCCGGGCATTCGGAGCACAACTGTGATTCAAGAACTGCCAGTGATAGCCGGGGTCTCCGGCTGCGACGCCCCGACTCTCCGGCGGCACGTCCACGTGCATCCCGTGCTCAACCTGCACGGAGTAGCGCGAGGGACGGTCCTGGAGAATGCCCTCAATGTGCACTATCAGGTCACCCGCCGCAATCGGCGCCCGCGACACCACGCGGGCGATACCGGCTGCCACCGCCACTGACACACGCCTGGTGCTGTGGGGCACAGTTCGATCACCGCCGGAGGTGAATTCCGAGAGGCGTTCCGCTTCCTCGCGTGGCCTTCCACTGATGGTATGCATCCGGTGCTCCTTCGTGTACGCAGCTCCACACTGGACCGTTGACGTACACGCTCTCCCTTACATACGCACCCGCGGGGGAGCCGGATCACTTTTTTCCAGGGCTGCACACTCTGGGGGTGCAAGGCGCCGGGGCACTCCCCCACCCGCAGCGTTTCGCCACCTCAAGGGCTTCCGGCGCGACGCAGACCCGGCGATTGGCGCGCGCGATCTCAAGGTTTTGGCGGCGGCGAAGTGCTGGGGAGAGCGTGGAGATCCTCCGGAGGGACGAGGCTGACGCTTCAGATTCCAGGGAGACTCGCGAGGGAGTCCCGTCGTTCAGGGGTTCTTGGGGAGCGAAGCCGGGGAGACTATCCCGACCGGGCGGGCCGGAAGCCGGATGTTGCGGACAGAGCCATCGGTGGCGCTACCACAGGGGGATCTTTTTCCGGCGCGCTTCCCTTACCGGGCGATCAATCGTGTCGCAAGTACGGTAATGGGCACAGGGAGTGCCCCGGAGTTGAGCACCACCGCCAGGTAGCCCGCTTCCTCGGGCACTGCGAACGTACCGGGTAAGTCCAGCGAGTCGACCACCCGAGGGGTGGCTTTCTTGCCCCGGGCTCCGGCGAGTTCGGGCACGCTGCCGACCATCCCGATCATCTCTCCGTCCAGCATGATCCCGAGCAGGCGGCCCGGTTTCTCGTGAAACCGTGACAGCCGCCGCGTGGCCTCGACGCGAAACTGCACGCGTACCGCGAGCGGCCCGTCGGTGATGACCTTCGCCGAGCCGGGGAGAATATCGTCCGTCGAAGCGATCAGTGGGGAGCGCGACACGACGTCGAGTACGGACACCGGGCGGTTGGAGTCGCGCTCCCGGAAGCCGATCCGGGACGTCTCTCTGGGGCGTGCGACCTGCCGGGCCGTCGCTCCTTCACCGATCTTGACGGGCACCATCTCGACGATCTGGCGATATTCCAACACGTAACGCGCCTTCGGATTCAAGCTGGTCTGCACCTCGTCCAGATGCCGCAGTTCCAGCAGTCCGGGGCGGCGAAGGGCGCGCAGTTGGAACTCGGTGGCAGGCTGCGTCACGGGAACCACGAGGCGGACATCATCGAGGCTGCGGACATCCACGCTCCCCCCCTCGAGCGCAAACAGCGGCAGGCGGCCCTGGATCACCTCGCCGATGCGCCGCTCGTCTGCCCGTCCCAGCCGGCGCACCTCCACGCGGTTTCGATCCACGCCGATCCGGATCTCGGTCCGGAACTCGGACTGCGCTGCAGCGACTACAACCCCACCCCACATCCCACCTGCGAGGAGACTACAAATCCAGAGGCTTCGTTGTTGAACCATCCCGGTTTCCTTCGGTCGGTAGCGGCTGCGCGCAGCGCCAGGGTGCGGTGGCGGCCACTCGCTCGGCCGGGCACTCCCCGTACGCGCAGGCGGGCCGGGCGCTACGAAGACATGGTATCCGTTGTGCCGCCGGCGCACCGGATACCAGTGGTACGGAGCAACCGATGATCCCTCCCGGCACGTTGGCGCTGACAGTTTACCAACGGCTGCACGGCTCCGCCAACAGTGCTCGTGGGGCTGATCGCAGTCCGGCGCCGCACAGGGACACTACCACTATTGCTGCAGTGAACGCGCAGTTCCGGCGTCTCCAGGTCGAGTTTGCGCCGACATTGTGCCGTGCACGCCAGGCGGAATCCGCTGCTACAAACAGCCGTACCCAGCCGATCCACGCAGGTGGTCTTCCCGTTCCTGCCCGGCGTTTCAACCCCGTACCCCCCGCGCCCTGCGCAGCGCGCGGCCGGGACGGGCGCCAGTATGGCGGCCTCGATTGAGGACCACGCGGCCGTTGACAATGACCTGTTCGATCCCAACCGGGTACTGGAACGGATCCGTGTACGTGGCGCGGTCGGCGACGCGGGCGGGATCGAACACCGTGATGTCCGCGGCGTGGCCGGGGCGCAGAGTGCCGCGATCCGTGAGACCGAGACGGGCGGCGTTGAGCGAGGTCATTTTCCGGATCGCGTCTTCCAGCCGGAGCACGCGTCGCTCGCGGACATAGACGCCCAGCACGCGCGGGAAGGTCCCGAAACTGCGGGGGTGCGGGTTGCCGCGGCGGAGGGGGCCGGCGATGGCCAGCGCCGAGCCGTCGGACCCGATGGAACACCAGGGTTGGACCAGCGCCAGGTTCATGTCCGGCTCGGAGTGATGCTCGTACACGGTCGGGACCGAGCCGCCGGTCTCCAGGAGCAGATCGAACAGACCGTCGAGGGTACGGTCCGCGTCGGCGACAGAGGCCCGGCTCGGGTCCGGCGGGACGGGCACGCCGCGAGACGCGAGCACCCGGTCCATCGTCTGCCCCTGGTAGCGCCCGGCGCCCGCAACCAGCATCCGCTTCCAGTCGCCCCCCACGGCGGTGTAATGGTTATACCAGCCGGAAATACCGGTGCGAATCTCCCGCTTCATCCGAGCGCGGTCTGCCGGATTGCGGAGGCGCGCGAGTCTCCGGTCGGCGCCTCCCTCATGCACCCAGGGGGGAAGGATGCTGGAGAGGTTGTTGCTGCCCCGGGTGTAGGGATAGACGTTGGCCTGCACATCCACACCGCGCCCGCGAGCAGCTTCGATCAGATCCACCACTTCCTTCATGCGGCCCCAGAGCTGCTGGTCGGCAATCTTCAGATGGATCACATCCACGCGGACGCCCGCTTTCTCGCCGACAGTGATCGCCTCGCGTATCGCGTCCAGGACGCCGGTGCCTTCGTTCCGGTTGTGCGTGCTGAAGAGACCGCCGTACGGGCGAATCGCAGCGGCCAGATCCGCCACGTCGTCGGTGGTCGCGAGGGAGCCGGGAGGCATCGCGAGCATTGAGGAAAGTCCGAAGGCGCCTTCCTCCATGGCGGCGCGGATCAGCCCGCGCATTTCGGATCGCTGGGAGACCGTGGGGCGGGCGTGGGAATTGCCCATGACTGCGCGCCACACATTGTCCACTCCAACGTAGGTGGCGATGTTGACGGAGATGCCCGCCCGCTCGGCCAGCGACAGGTACTCGCCCAGACGGGACAACCGCTCCGTGCGGCCGCCGACCGTGACCTCCTTCGGCGGCGCCTTTCCGGTGAAGGGTCCCTGGGAACTGCCTTCCCCCAGCACCTCGGTAGTGACGCCCTGGCGAATCTTGCTCTCGGCGTGCCCGTCCTGGAGCAGCGTGTCGTCCGAGTGGGAATGGATATCAATGAACCCGGGCGCGACGACCTTCCCGAGGGCATCCACTTCCGTACGCCCCCGCACGTCGGAGGCGCGGCCCAGGTAGACGATCCGGTCTCCCTGCACACCGACATCGGCCAGAAACCACGGATTGCCCGTTCCATCTACCACCCGGCCCCCGCGGATCACCAGGTCGTAGGTGTTCTGCGGCGCGGCACGCGGCGGCTGCGCGGCCACCCACGATCCCAGGGCGAGCGCTGTGACCGCCGCCGCCATCCCGACCCACCGTCCCATAACACCCTCCCCGTCCGTGTGCGGCCCGTTGCTCAATCATGATGGTCGGGAAGGGCGCGGGCACAGGGCAGATCCCGTTGGATGATGCTGCCCTGCCGTCAAACGCTTCCCAACCATTTCTCGGGCCTCACTCCCGATTTCTTCCCGATCTCCGGGGCTCTGCACCGCGTGTTGAGGAATTTCCCCGCGTCCTGGCCAACTCCCATCCGGAGGTGTGCCTATGTCACGCGGAACGGTCTGGCTCGGATTGTTGACGGCAGCAGGGATCCTCATGGCGGGGAACGGCGCGAACGCCCAACGCGCCGACCGGCCGAACATCGTGGTGATCATGGCGGACGACTTCGGCTACGAATGCGTCGGCGTCAACGGGGGCGACTACCGCACGCCGAATCTGGACCGGCTCGCCGCCGAGGGCGTTCGTTTCGAACGCGCGTACGCGCAGCCTCTCTGTACGCCGTCCCGCTTGCAACTGATGACGGGCCAGTACAACATCCGAAACTACACCCGGTTCGGCGCCCTTGATGCTCGACAGCAGACGTTCGGGCACTGGTTTCGGGCGGCGGGCTACCGGACGGGAATCTTCGGAAAATGGCAACTGGGTCGCGAGAAAGACCTTCCCCAGCGTTTCGGCTTCGATGAGGCGGTGCTCTGGCAGCACACCCGCCGCCCGGCCCGTTACGCTAATCCCGGCCTCGAGTTCAACGGTGTAGAGCGCGACTACCGGAACGGCGAATTCGGTGAGGACCTGCTGGCCGATGCCGTCTGCTTGTTTCTGGAGCAGAACAAGGCCCGTCCCTTCGTTGCCTACTACCCGATGGTGCTCACCCACGGACCGTTCGAGCCGCCTCCCAACTCACCCGATTACCGGCGGCAGGCGACCGGGCCGGAGGGAGACCCCTCGCGCAGAGCCGGCCCCCGCTACTTCCCCGACATGGTGGCGCATGCCGATGCCGCCGTCGGCAAGGTGCTGCGCAAGCTGGACGAACTGGGGCTACGGGACCGCACCCTCGTGCTGTTCACCGGCGACAACGGCACCGGACGGCCGATCACCACCCGGTTCCGCGGGCAGGCGCTTCAGGGCGGCAAGGGCCTGCAGCAGGAGATCGGAATGCATGTGCCGCTGATGGTGCGCCTCCCCGGGCGGATCCCCGCCGGGCGGGTAACCCGCGATCTGGTGGACTTCACCGACTTCGTACCGACCCTGCTGGATTGCACCGGCATCGGGCGTCCGAAGGGCTGGACGCTGGATGGGCACAGCCTCTGGCCGCGCCTGACCGGGAAGGGCGGCGCGCCCCGGCGGTGGATCTACTCCTGGTATGCCCGCGATGGCGGACCGACCGGATCGGAGTTCGCACGGGGGGAGCACCTGAAACTCTACCGCGACGGCCGCCTCTTTGATGTGGAAGCCGACCCGGGAGAGAAGCAGCCGCTGTCCTCCGAGGGCCTCTCGGACGCACAGCGCCGCGAGTACGAGCAACTCCACAGCGCCCTCAAAAAGTTCGCCAACGCGCGCCCGGAATGGACCTGGAAAAATGTCCCGCCGGTCCAGCCCAATCCGGACTGAACCCGGAGCAGCCGTTCAGACAGAGGCGATGAAGCCGCCGTCCACCACAAGAGAGGCGCCGGTGATCCACTCCGCCTCGTCGGAGGCCAGGAAGACCGCCGCCGCGGCGACATCCGCCGGTCGCCCGAGCCGCGGCAGCGGGGTGCGCTGCCGGCACGCCTCGATCTGCGCCGGCTCCAGATAGTCCTGCAGGGCCGTCGCGATGTAGCCGGGACCGATCGCGTTCACCGTGATGCCGTCCCGCCCCACTTCCAGCGCCGTGTCCCGCGCCAGGTTGACCACGGCGGCCTTCGCCGGGGCGTAGGCCGGGCCGGCGCCGCCCCCGTATGCGTGCACTGAAGCGACGTGCAGAATGCGCCCGTGCGGGGATCGCCGCAGGTGGGGGATCGCCAGCCGTGTGGCGACGAAGAGGGCGCGCAGGTTCGTGTTTACCACCCGATCCCACTGCGCGATGGTCAGGTCCTGGGAATTCCCCGGGATGTGGATACCGGCGTTGTTCACCAGGATGTCGAGGCCGCCGAAATGCGCGACCGTTTGCTCCAACAGGGCGGCCAGCGCTGCATCCTCGGTCACATCAACGGGCACGAAGAGCGCCTGCCCCCCGCTGCCGGCGATGGCTGCCGCCGTCGGGGGCGCTGCATCGGTCTCGTGATAGCGCCCACGGAGGGGTTCTTCCCGGAGATCCGCGACGACGACGCGGGCGCCTTCCCGTGCGAACGCCAGGCAGATGCCCCGTCCAATTCCCGAACTGCCTCCGGTGACGATCGCCACCCTTCCTGCCAATCGCATCTGTCTTTCCTCCGAGGGGGTATGCAGTTTTCTGCGGGATTACGCGCAGCGCGCCCCGTGGAGTCTCCGAACTTCGTTTCTGTGACTCCGGGCAACTGCGCCACGGTACACCTTGCCCCGGCCGTTGGGGCACGCAGGGCTTCGTCAGGACAAGGGGCGACCGGCTGCGCGACTGCCGGTGATCTCCGGTGCGGAGTGCGGAGACTCCAGATCCGCTCCCCAGCCCGCGGGCGCCCAGGGGCCGTTTCCGAACTCCCGGCACAACGCTGGAAGTTAGCGAGCGGCTTCGAGTGGGCCGGCCAGCCGCAGCGCCAGATCCAGGGCATAGGGCAGGTCTTCGCGCGAGAAGCGCCGTCCCGATTCGGCCATGACCAGCGTCAGCGCCCCGATGATGCGCTCGCCGACCCGCATCGGCACGCACAGATTCGACTGAAACCCCAGACGATCGAGCGTCTCGCGGTGCGACGGGTCCCAGATCCCGATCTGTCCGGCTGCCTCGGAGAACTGCTCGCAGAGCTCCGGGTCGCCGGTTTCGTAGGGACGCAACTGGGCCGCGAACTCCGGCGAGAGAATGGGAAAGCTGCGCAGCACCCGCTCCAGAAATTCCGCACGGGCCGCGTTCTCGTGGAACGCGATGTTGTGTATGGGACGCCGCCGGTCGTCCACGAGTGTAAGCACGCACCAGTCGGCGAGGCGCGGCGGGATGCGCTGCGCGGCCTCCCGGAGGCAAGGCAGCGGCGGCAGGCCGGCAGAGAGAGCGCGGCTCACATCTTCGCAGACGTCCCAGGCCATCTGCGCACGCAGTCGCACGGTGCGGTCCTCCAGGCGAAGCAGGACGCCCGTTACTTTCCCCCCCGGCCCGATCTGTGGGATCGCAGAGGCCGAAACCTCGCGCAAACCCAGCACCGGATGCACGACTGTCCCCTCCGTGGCACGCCGGATTCCGCTCTGCGCCTGCCGGACCAGGGGTTCCAGCCATTCCCGAATCGCATCCGGCGCCGCGGCGAGCCAGGTATCAGAGCCTCCATCCGACGGGAACCAGTCCTGGAAGCGGGCGTTGGCCCAGCGGGTCTCTAAACCCGGGGTGAGCGCGACGAACGCAGATTCCCCCGCGTTGGCGACAAGCTGTAACTCGGTATCATCCACACCCACGACAATCCAATCAATGGCCTCCCCATCAACCGGCGTGGCGGTCATGCGCACCGGAACCGGCGTCCCATCCTTGCGGAGCCACTCCACAGCCCGAGACCGCCCCGCGGGCTCGCTCAGTTGCGCGCGCGCGACTTCATCCAGACGGGTCGCCGCCGGCGGGGTCAGCACGGACCAGGTGGTACGGCCCGGCCGCAGGTCGGCGCGGTCATACCCGAGCAGGCGACAGAACCCATCGCTGGCATCCCGGACGGTCCCCCCTGCGTCGCCGAGGGCCATCGGCACGGCCACACCGCGCAGGAGGCGGCGGAATCGCGCTTCCGCCGCCTGCCGGTCCAGGTCGGCCTGCTCCTTTTCAAGAAACTGCGCGAACTGGTTGGCGAGATCTTCCAACAGGTGCAGCATCGCTTCGCTCTGCTGGCGGGAGACCCGGCTCAAGAATTCCAGCACCCCGAGGATCCGACTGCCCCGCCGCAGCGGGATCGCCACAAGGGACTGCAGGCCATCGGTGCGGTAGGCCACCTGTCGAAGGAAATAGGGCTCCTCTCCCGTATCCTCCAACCAGTGAGAAGTCTCAGAGTTCCACGCCTTGCCCACGATGGCGATCCCCGGGCGCAGCGTCATTTCCCGCTGTTGATCGCGGAGTTCCAGGCAGGGGAACCCCTCCGTGGACCAGACTTCTTGCCCGCGCAGCACCCGCTCTTCAAAATCCACCAGCCAGAGGCAGGCCGCATCCCATCCCAGCGGCTCTGCGGCGGCGGCCAGGAAGCGCGGTGCAGCCGAGCGCAGCGAGGCGGCCTCGACGAGCACATTCCGCGTGGCGGATCGCGCAGCATCCGCCATCATGGGCCACTGAGCAGCGGTCACATCGGTGGAGAAGACGAACAGGCCGTCGCCGTACGGCTGGAAACGATGCTCCACCCAGAGATCCGTGGCCAGATGACGGATGAGTGCGTGGATCTCACCCGCGCCGTCCAGCACCGACCGCGCATGCTGGGCAAAGTCGGTGTCGCGGAGATCATCGCAGACCTCCCAGAGTTGCTCTCCCTGCAGCAGGGAAAGCGGCCTCCCGAACAGACCTTGCGCCGTGGGATTCGCAAAAGTGACCCGGCCGTCGTGATCCAGCGCCACAAATCCCTCGTGTAAATGGTTCACAATCGTCAGGATGCGCCGGCTCGCCTCCTGGAGCTCTTCCCGCAGCCGGAGTCCTTCCGTGACGTCCGTGAAAGACGCCAGCGTTCCGATGACAGCCCCCGCTTCGTCGCGCAGCGCGCCGGAGCGCACCTGGGCCTGCACCACGACTCCATCTTCCCGTTGCAGTGCCCATGCCGACTGCGCAGCCTCGCCCCGGGCGCACGCGCTCCAAAAGCCCTCCTGCTGCTCATCCGGCACCAGGAATTCCGTTATGTTCTTTCCACGCACCTCCTCCGGCTGCACCCCCAGCATTTCCCGAAAGCGGGCGTTGGTAACCTCCATCGCGCCGCCCCGGTCGAGGATGCAAATGCCTTCCTCCGCCGTTTCCAGGACCTGCCTCCACCGGTCCTCGCTGACAGTGAGGTTCTCGGCGGTCCGGCGGGCGACGGTACGTTCGTCGCGGATCTGCTCACACAACACGCTGAGGCCACCGCCGAGGCTCAGAAAAACTAGCAGATTCAGGAGGCCGGCGGGCGTCTCCACCCCGAGTGAGTTCGCGGGCGGAATGAGAATGCCACACCCCACAGTCGCCCCCAGGACCGTGGCGGTCAACCCCGGGCCGAGGCCCCCCTGCCAGGCACAGAGCACCACTACCGGCAGAAACAGCAGGAACACTCCTGCTCGCGCCAGTCCGAGCACCGGCCACCAGAGGAGGCCGGCCGCCGCTGCCACCAGCACCACCGCCAACCCGTAAGAGACGACAGAATGCTCCACGGGTCGGCCCGGCATCCGGGGCCAACCCGCGCGCCGGACTGAATCGGGACCGGTCATCATCGGCGCCGCTACTCCTGCCACGTGAGGCCCTCCGAGTGGAGCACCGCGGCGGGCCCTCACCGGAATCTTTGAGAGAACCAGGCGTCAGCTCCTGCGTCCCTGAGAGTAGAAGTCGGTTGTCTAGGCCGTGTGCCCCACACTTCCCTGGAAATCGGCCCTCGTCGAAGCAGCGACTGTC
Organism: Actinomycetota bacterium; assembly: GCA_005805375.1. Classification (GTDB taxonomy): domain Bacteria; phylum Armatimonadota; class SYMT01; order SYMT01; family SYMT01; genus SYMT01. Next base: position 605 of record SYMT01000459.1, on the reverse strand, counting down.
CGCTACCAGACACCAGGTCAGGGATTTTGCCCTGGAGTGACGCACGGCGAAACGGAAACCATGCCAACGAGAATTGCTCATACCGTAGCCCTGGGGACTGCGCTCGTACTGAGCGCGGCAACCGTCCAGGCTCAGCAGCCGGCGCCTGCCCCCGGCGCCCCGGACGCGAAGCAAGCCGCGTCCGATGCCCGCGACGCTCAAGTCGAGCTGACCCTCACCCGATTGCTCGCACAACTCCGGGTGACGGGCCAGCAGGCAGGCCGGCTGGCCCCAGCCCTGGATCAGGCCCAGGGCAGGCTGAAAGAAGCAGCGTCGGCCGAGGCGACGGCGCTGGCGCGCACACGAACCACGATGGAACAGGCGCGCCGTACGGCCGCGTCCGGACAGGCGCCGGCCGCGGTGGAAGCTCAGGTACAAACCAGCCTGGAACAACAGGCCTCGGTGCGGATGCGCACATGGACGGACGTGACAAACCAGGTACGGCTGGCCCTGTCGAAGGTGCTCACGGCGGAGCAACAAGCTCAGCTCCTGCAACTTGCGCTGGACAATTGGGAGCCGAACGGGGGCGGACCCGGCGGCGGCTTCGGCGGACCCGGCGGCGGCTT
>SYMT01000458.1 GCA_005805375.1 Actinomycetota bacterium | reverse complement strand
GTGTTGCAGCGCATCTCCCCGGATTCCCTGCGGGGGCATCTTTCCTTTCTCGCGTCTGATCTGCTGGAGGGGCGCGACACTCCGTCGCGCGGACTTGATCTGGCCGCCGAATACATCGCCGCGCAGTTCCGGCGCGCCGGACTGGAACCGGCCGGGGACGCCGGCTTTTTCCAGACTGCCAATTGGCGAATCCAGGAAGCGCCCATTGAGGGGCGCTCCCTCACGATTGGTGCGGGAGGGAAGAGCTGGCGTGTTGCTCCCGGGGACCTGGCATTTCAAGCAGCCGCGCCGGTTTCGGTGGCTGCGGATACCGTCGTAAAGATGGCACCCGGCGGTGCGGCTCCCGAAGCCGGGAGCCTGATGGGAAAGGTGGTGCTGGCGCAACTTCCGGAGTTGGCGGGTGTCCCGCGGGAGCAAGCCGCGCCCCTCTTCCGGGCGCGCAATGAGTTGATCGCCGGGCTGCGTGCCGCGGGGCCGCGTCTCATTCTGTTTCTGCAGCCGCGCGCCTCACTATTTACCCGGATGCCCCCGGCGCGGCTCGTGGATCCGGAACTGCCGCCGGCGCCGCGCCCCCCGTCCGGGGCGCCGGTCGTGACCGTGGTAAACACCGATCTGGCCGCCTGGTTCGGCGAGTTGCCCGCTGGAGAATCCGCCGGGACCGTCACACTCACTCTGCCGCCGTTGACTGAGCGACCGGTGCGACTGCACAACGTAGCAGGAGTGCTCCGTGGATCCGATCCCGCCCTGAAAAACACCTGCGTCATCGTGTCGGCGCACTACGACCACCTGGGTGTGGCGCCCGACGGCGGTGAGGACAGGATTTTCAACGGGGCGAACGATGATGGGAGCGGCACCGTCTCGGTGATCGAACTGGCCGGCGCGCTGGCGGCTCGAAAGCCTGCCCCTCGACGGAGCATCCTCTTTCTCACCTTCTTCGGAGAGGAGAAGGGGCTGCTCGGTTCGCGGTATTACGGCCGGCATCCCGTGTTTCCGATTGAGAAGACCGTCGCGCACGTGAACCTGGAGCAGGTGGGACGCACGGACGATACCGAAGGCGCCCAGGTGAACGCGGCCTCGCTCACAGGTTTCGACTTCAGCGACGTCGGTCCGATCCTTGCTGAGGCGGGCGCCCGGATCGGCATTCGGATCTTCAAGCACCCGCGAAACAGCGACGCCTTTTTTGGGAGAAGCGACAACCAGGCGCTGGCGGACCTGGGTGTTCCAGCCCACACGCTTTGCGTGGCATACGTCTATCCGGACTACCACGGGCTTGCGGATCACTGGGAGAAGGTGGACTATGCCAACATGGCACAGGTCAACCGTGCAGTGGCGCTCGGGTTGTTGGCCCTTGCGGAACGGCGGGAGGAACCTGCCTGGAACCCGATGAACCCACGGGCAGAGAGTTACAGACAGGCGTGGGAGAAACGACGAAAGCGATGATCTACGAATATCGAGCCTACTACGCGATGCCCGGGAAGAAAAAGGCCGTGGTGGATCGGTTTGCCAACTGGACCATGCGCATTTTCGAGCGCCACGGCATTCAGGTGGTGGGGTTCTGGGATTCCGAGGTCGGAGAGAACAACGAGTTGATCTACATCTGCGCGTTCGAGGATCTCAATCATCGAATGGCAGCCTGGGCCGCCTTCCGTGCGGATCCGGAATGGCAGGAAGCCGTGCGCATAACTGAAGCGAGCGGGCCGATCGTCGAGCGGGTGGTCAACAAGATCCTCAATCCCACCTCGTTTTCTCCCCTGCAATAGGCTGGCGCCGGGGTGGGCTCTCCTGCGGGATACAGGAACCCGGCGGCGGTGGGCTTCGTCCCTAACCATAGCCCACGCCGAGAGCGAGTGGGAACCAACAGGGGGAGTCCAGTGCTGATGCTTAGGCGATGGATCGTGCCGTTCGCGGGTGCGGCGGTACTTGTGGCGGCGGCGGGGCAAGTTTCCGCCTACCAGGGTAGCGCCGCCCTCCGGATGTCCGTGACAGTGCTGCCGTTCATCGCGCAGGCGGCCGGGGGAGCGGCACGGCCGGCCGTCACGGGCGACGATGACGGCTATGGCCTGACGGCTGCCCGTGTGAAGGGTCAGGGTCAGGGCCCGAGCGCAGTGCTCACGGCGGCGTTGAATTCTAGCGGCAAGCTCGTCGCCTACGCCTCCCAGGGCAAACCGCTCAATGAAGCGCCGGTCCAGGTGCAGGCAGTCGTCATGGCGTTCGAACACCGGCAGTCCCGGAGCGGCTCCTGGGAAGCTGCGGCCGAACTGGCGGTGCGCGTCGCCGACTCTGTGTCGGGAACCGAGCTCTTTACGGACTTCTACCGGGGCAAGGCCCCTGCGCGCGGACCCATCCCGAAAACGACCGCTGCTTATATCTTGCAACAGGGGATCACACACTACAAGACAACCCCCCTGGGCAAAGCGTTCTATACCGCCATCGGGAATGCACTGACCGGTGCGCCCGAACCGGAGCAACGGGCGCAGAATCTCGGGATCGTGCCCGGTGTTTCCCGCCTGGCGTGGCAGGCGCGCGTCACCGGGAAGCAAGGCGCCCGGTTCGCGATCAATGCCGGGCAGCAGAATGGGCTGAAGCCTGGGCAGTCTCTGCTGCCCTACCAGGTGAAACTGGCAAGAGTGACGGCGGTCGGCCGCGGCGCTCCGGGGAGCTACCGCCCACTTACCGGCGCCCTCAAGGTCGCGTCCCTCACGCCAAACTCGGCACTCCTCGACGGAACCGCAGGCGACCTCACCGCGGGCGGAGCCGTGTTGGCCAGCGCGATCACCTCTGCTACGGCCGCACGCAGTCTCCAGTATGTTGAGGGGAACGCTCCGCAAAATCTGCGAGAAGCGTTCACTTACGCGGTGGGCACGTTTCTCGATCTCCAGGAAAAACAGCTCGGGCTGAAAGGAAATCAGCTTGTCGTCAAGGGGACGTGTCACCTGGAGTCGGGGGACCGGGTAGCCGGGTCTGACGGCCTGCCTCTGTGGCAGAGTGGAGGCAAGCTTGATGTGAACCTCGAGTTGCTTGAAGGCGAAGGCGGACCCGTGCTGGCTCGGCACGCGCTGCGGGGTCCGGCGGAGAACTATCTGCAGATCGCCGATCAGGTGCAGACCGTGTTCCTGCGCCAGATCCTGCAGCGCTGGCCCGTCCCACTGGGCCGGGTCGCGGCCCGCTCCATAGATGGGGCCACGCAGGTCGGATGGACGAACGCTGCGATGCTGCAGGCTGCGGTAGGAGTACCTGCGTTTCCGCTGCAGATCCGCTTCGTCACCCCGCCGAATCAGCAGGGCGCTGTGCCGATCTATCACGAAGGCGAAGCGGTGGAGATGGAGTGCACGGCTGAGCGCGACTGCTACGGGATCATCTACAATGTAGACCCGGTGGGCGAGGTGCAGCGGCTCTGGCCTGCTCGCGATGGTCGGGTCGGCTTCTTGAAGGCGCGCCAGGCCTCACCCGTGCCGGAAACCGGATTCAGAGGCTACACGGTCAACCGGAATCTTGGTCAGGAAAGTGTGGTCGTGATCGCCTTCGACCGGGAGACTCCGGTTCGCCAGGTCCTCGAGGCCAAGCCGGCGGATCTTAAGCAACTTCTCACCGCAGTCCGTGCCGCAGTCAGCCGGTTCGGAGGCGGGGGCTTTGTCTCGGCAGAGCCGGGCGGGGGAGCGCCGCTTGCACAGGTCGATCCCGAAACGAAACAACAGGTGCTTGGCTTCAGCACGGCGTACGCCGGCGCCTACTCTCTGGTTCCGCTCAACTTCTACACCGAGCCGCGCGGGCGGTAATCGAGTTGCCGGGTACTCGATCCGGGTACCCGGGTACCCGCTCCCCGCTGCATATCACTTTGACTTGACCTTGATTCTTAAACGCCGTCCCATCATCATGAGAGGGATGCCCTGCTGCACGGTGATGCGGTGAGGCTCCGGGGTGGGAAACCCTGTGGTGCTCATCCGGCATCCTCAGCGGGGAGTTCCGTCTCGACTGGCGTAACCGGAAACTCTGACTTTGGAGATGCGCTTCATGTCGTCACGCTGCCTGCCGGCCCGCTGGAACGCGGCACTCGCTGCGTCGCTGCTGATGGGAGTGTTGCTGCAGCACCCCGCGATCGTGGCTCCGTCCCGAAGCCGCGCCGCCACTCGGGGCCGGGCGCGTGTGGCGCAGCGCGCGCTGGCGCAGCCCGTACCTCGTGTGCCGCTCCCACTGCCCACGCCGGTGCGGCGCGGCGCCGAGGTGAGTTCCGCGGCGCCGCCGCCGGGCGATGCGTTCATGCCCGTTTCCGAGATTCGTGCCGGAATGAAGGGCTACGGCCTGACTGTGTTCCGGGGCACGAAGATCGAGCGCTTCGAAGTGGAGATCCTCGGCGTGCTGCCCAAGTTAAACATGGGGCAGCCGTTGATCCTCGTCCGCCTTTCGGGCGGGCCGATCAGCGAGCGGGGCGCGTACCTGATTCAGGGGATGAGCGGTAGCCCGATCTACGTGGATGGGAAGCTGTTGGGGGCGTTTTCGATGGGTGACGCCTGGCCCAAGGAGCCGATCGGGATGGTAACGCCGATCCAGAACATGCTGGAAGCGCTCGACCCGAAGCTATCGAAAACGCCCGCCGGCCTCTCCGCTCTCGATTTGCAGCAGCCGGTGTCGCCGATCCTGCCTGCGGCGCCCGACTTCGGTCTGTTTGGTGCAGCCGGGGCCGGGTTCGGAGGCGCCTTGCCCCCTGGGGGAGAGCCGCAGCCCGGGCGTCTCCGTCCGCTGGCGCTGCCCGTGACGATCTCCGGATTGACCGGGAGCCGCCTCGATCGTGCTGCTCAGGCGCTCCGGCCGCTCGGCCTCAATGCGGTACAGGGGCCCGGCAGTCTGGACCAGCCCTTTGCCGCGGAACTGACGCCGGGCGCGGCTGTCGGCGTCGCCTTGATGACGGGCGACGTGGAAATGACCGCAATCGGGACCGTGACCTATCGCAAAGGCAACGATCTGGTTGCGTTCGGACATCCGATGATGCAGCTCGGGCCGGCCGATTTCCCCATCACCACGGCGTGGATCCACGATGTTTTCTCCGGATACCAGATCTCCCACAAGATCGGCTCCGCCGGAAAACTGTGCGGAACTCTGACCCAGGACCGCCCGTTCTCTATCGCCGCCAGGGTGGGTCCGCTCCCCCAGATGGTGCCCATCACCTACAGCGTCAAGGATCGTACTTCCGGCCGGAGCAAGACCTTTCACGTGCAGGCGGCGAATCACCCGCTTCTGGTCGGGCAGTTGCTCCCGATCGCGGTGAACCAGGGCCTGTTCGAAGTGCGGCCCGTGCCGGGAGATGCGGTGGCGCATGTGAAGATGCGCGTGGAAACCGAAGGCGCGGGTGTGATCGAGCGCGAGAACGTGTTCTTTGATCCGCTGGCCATCGACGTCGCAGCCGTCCGGGAGCTTGTGGAACTGATGGGCACGCTCGCCAACAACACGTTCCGCCGGGTCCCGATCAAGAGCCTCTCGATGGAAGTGGAGATCGAGGAGAAGCGTCCGACAGCGACCGTTGAGCGCGTGTTCCTGGCGCAGGATCGCTTCGAGCCGGGCGAGGAGATTGAAGTCGGGGTGGTGCTCCGTCCCTACCGGCGGGATCCGGTGCTGGTTAAGACCCGGGTGCGTGTGCCTGCCACCGCCTCGGACGGCCGTGCTGTGCTGTTGGTGCAGGGCGGCGCTACGCGGATTGATCTCGGAGCACTGATGGCCGGCGGCGGGCTGTCGGCGCCCCCGGCGGACGGGAATCTGCAGCAAGTGCTGCGCCGGTTCGCTACCCGGGAGCGGAACGATCAACTGGTCGTCCGCATGCTCTTTTCCACCATCGCGGCAAATGTCCGCGGAGAGCGCCTGTCACAGCTTCCGTCGCATCTGATGGAGGTGATGCGGAGCGCGCGGTCCACCGGGTTCCGTCTGGATCGCGACGAATCCCGCGATCTGCACGATACGAATTACGTCGTACAGGGCCTGCAGTCACTGGCGGTCACTATCCAGAAGCCGGACCACGCTGAGAAGACGCCCTCCGCGGGTCCTGGTGGCGGAGTCTCGATCGGCTCCGGGCTACTGCCGACGGGGGGCCGGGGGTCGGTAACCCTGAGTGCCGGAAGCGACGCAGATGATTTGTCGGTGATTCGGCTCACGGTGGACGGTCGCCCGGTGACGCTGTCGTTCGGACCGGAGCCCGGGGGGCCCGGCGTCCCGGCGGCGCAGGGCAAGAAGGACGAGGTCAAACCCGCCGACCCGAAACCCGCGCCCGCCGGCGCGGCTGCGCGTGGTGGGTCCGCTCCGGGCGCAGCTCCCGCGCGCAGCGGCGCGGCGCCTGCGGCCGCCACTCCGACCCCTGTCACTCCGGGCGCGGCGCCTGCTCCTACAGCGCCGGACGCAACGTTGGTGGGCCGGGTTGCCTCGGTATGGAAGCAGAGCACTCGTGCTGACTTCGCGCGGGGCGAGTTCACGAACGCGGCCGTCACCACCGGGGGCGAAGTGCGGCTCGCGCCCGGGCTCAATCTTCTCCATGCTTCGCCGGAGCAGTTTGTGTGGAGCGTGGCGGCCGTCAGGGGAGCCGTGTTTGCCGGAACCGGAAACGGCGGCCAGGTACTCCGCATTGGTCCGGACGGCGACGCCACGGTGTTCTTCAACACCGGTGAGTTGGAAGTTCACGCCCTTGCCCGGGATGCACAGGGCAATCTGTACGCGGGTACGAGTCCGAACGGACAACTCTTCCGGATTGGGCCGGATGGAAAGGGGGTCCGTCTCCTTTCGATGAACCCGGCAGGCGTCATTACCTCCGCGGGCAGCAAGTTTGTGCTCTCACTGGTGACGGCCCCGGACGGAACTGTGTACGCCGGTACCGGGCCACAGGGGCGTATCTACCGCATACAGTCCGGCTCCGCCGTCGCTGAAGAATGGGCGGCGATCCCTGGGACGTCCGTTACCAGCCTGCTTCTGGGCAAGAACGGGTCGCTGTACGCCGGGGTGGCGGAGGAAGGTGCGGTCTACCAGGTCTCGACGGACGGGGTCGCAGGCAGTGTGCGCATGCTCTATGACTCGCCGCAGGCTGCGGTAACGGGGTTAGTTCAAGATGCAGGGGGGATCCTGTTCGCCGCAACGGCTCCCTCCGGGGAAATCTATCGGATCGAACCGGATGGCTCCGGCCGAGTCTACTTCAACAAGGCGGGGGGAGCCCTGTACGGCCTGATTGCGGATGGACGAGGGGTGCTGTACGCAGGGAGCGCCAACTCCGTCGTGCGTGTAGAAACAGATGCCGATGCAACGTTCCTGACGGACGAGAAGCGTGCGCAGTTTACGTGTCTCGCCTGGGACGAGGCCGGGCGCATGATCGCCGGGAGCGCCAACACCGGATCAGTGTACCGCGTCACGCCGACCCCGACCGGCAAGTTCGATTCTACCATTCACGACGCGAAACTGCCCGCTCGTTGGGGACGGGTCCGCTTCACCGGGTTGCTGCCGTCGGGGGGGACACTCACCCTCGATACCCGGAGCGGGAATTCTCCGGAACCGGATGCTACCTGGAGTGAGTGGCAGCCGGTGAGTGCCGAAGCCACGGGGACTTTCGTTCGTAGCCCCGCAGCGCGGTTCTTGCAGTACCGGGTCCAGTTCCAGGCAGAACAGGGCTCTCCGCTGCTGCGCGACGTGGCCTTCTACTACATGCCGCGCAACCAACCTCCCCGGCTGACGCTCGCGGCGCCGCTGGGGGGAGAGATCTGGCGCGGCACTCAGGCGCTGAAGTGGAGTGCGGAGGACCCGGACAAAGATACGCTCACGTATGTCGTCTCGTACAGCGCCGACAACGGGCGCACGTGGCACGCCGTGGGAGAGCCCCTGGCAGCGCTGCCGCCTAACTCACAGCCGGGCTCCGCGACGCCGCCCCGGAGTTCTGCGGTGGAGGACGCCCTCAAGCGCTTCCGCGAACAGCTTGACATGGATATGACCCTGACTGCCGAGCAGCGGGAGAGCCGGATCAGTCAGGCGCGGGGTCTGGTGGACCAGTTCCTGAAAGAGAACCCTCCGATGGGCGCTCCACCCCGTGCCGCCGGGTCGGGCACATCCGGCATCACCCGGCAAGCGACTTTGAACTGGGACACGAAGGCAGTGCCGGACGGCGTCTATGTGCTGCGAGTGGTTGCTACGGATCGTGCCAGCAATCCCGCTGACCCGGAGACCGACGTGCGCGTTACGGAGCCCTTCGTGGTTGCGAACACTGCGCCTGTCGTGTTTCTCTTCGAGCGCGGTGTCGAGTTCGGCAACTTCGGGATCGCGACCATCAGGGGTTTTGCTAGTGGCCGGGTTGGCCTGAAGGGTGCTCAGTTCCGGTTGGGCGCCGGCGAGTGGCAGGCGGTGGAGTCGGAAGACGGGCTCTGGGACAGCCCGTCCGAACAGTTCCGCTTCGACGTGACGCCGGTCGGTACCGGTGAGCAGATCGTCGAGGTGAAAGTGGTGGACTACGCGGGGAACGTGCAGCTCAGCCGTGTACGCTTCAAACCGGCGGCGCCGACGGGGAAGTAACCGCAGATGACGCCCGCACGTCTCTGCGCGGTGCACAGAGGCGTGCAGGCGGCTCACTGGATCCCGTTGCACGGGGGGACCAGGTCGAAAGAGTGGGAGCGGCGCCGTCCCGCTTCGGGTGGGAGGTCTGCTGAACGCCGGACGAAGCCAGGGCGGCGCGCGGGACGTTCACTGGACAGGCGAAGGAGAATAGGCGGCTGTGTGCCGGCTCCCGCGGGACGTTCACTGGACAGGCGAAGGAGAATAGGCGGCTGTGTGCCGGCTTCCGCAGGACGTTCACTGGACAGGCGAAGGAGAATAGGCGGCTGTGTGCCGGCTCCCGCGGGTGTGACTCGGAATTGTGGGTAAGGAATCATGCTGTTCTTAGAAGTGAATTAGGCCGCCCGAGCCGCCCAAGCCAACTGTGCCTCCTCGTGGCCCAGCACCGCCGTCCGCACCGCGAGGATGGCGTCTGCCCCGTC
>SYMT01000457.1 GCA_005805375.1 Actinomycetota bacterium | reverse complement strand
TGATTCCTTACCCACAATTCCGAGTCACACCCCAAGAGTGTAACCGAGGTCAACGACACCGCCGGGACGATCGGGGGAAGGAGGCGAACACCCGTTCGTAGTCGGCGGTAGTCGGCGCTGCGGGTTCCTGGTGCAGTTGGTCGGCGGAGCAGCAGAGCTATGGCTCGAGATATGCCCCCCCGGCCCGGGCTACTCGGCACACCGCCTCACCAGGAGCTTTTTGCCTCCACTTCCGGGTGCGGTCCCACCTCCTGTTCGCACGCACCATGCTTCCAGTCTTGCCGGAGTCGTGACGCAAAGGCGTCGTCCCCGTTGGCCGTTCGGACGGGCCTTCCTTCGTCCGCTTCGCCTTCCCGGGCAACCCCTCCACGAGGTTGCGAGGAACGCGCCTCCCTGCCGATGCGAACCATCTCGGGCGATGGGGTCGTGCGCCTCCTCGTTCGGGGACGCCGTCCACCCGCCGCACCCCGTTGGGTGGTGTATCAGAGCAGTGGCCTGCAGCGGCGGCCAGCGGGACGAAGCCTTGGCATCGCGACTCCGGCGGGAATTGGAGACGTCTTCGTGCGGACCCAGGGGCGATCCCCATAGGATCACCGAGGGTATAACTTCCCGATTTGGTGGTTCAGTACGGGGCCCCTGAAATCGGGAAGTTACTGAATTGACGATCCATACGCACTAACTCTGATTGGCATGGCCGACCGGCCGGGCATTGGGGAACTCTGGATGGCACCGGTTCGCCTCGTTTGTTCGCACATATTCCCGCCCAACAGGGGCCTCACGGGTTGGCCGTTCCGGACCTGCATCCACAACACAAGAGGGTACAAAGTTACTGCACATGTGTGGTCAGGGCGGGGGCGGGCGATTGGGTGGGATGTCCGTCTCGTTTCCACCAGTCGAGGCCGCCAATCAACTCTCTCACCCGGAAGCTCAGCCGTGCCAGGTTCAACGCCCCCTTGGTCGAGGCGTTGCAGCCGATTCCGTCACAGTACACGACGACCAGCGCATTCCGATCGAGTGCGCCGGTCGTCTCTGCGTTCATGGCGCGGTGCGGGATGTTGATGGCGCCGGGAATGTGTTCCGCCTCAAACGCCGCCGGAGACCGGGCGTCCACGACGATGACGTTCTCGCCATCCTTCAGGGCGACGCTCAGGTCCCACGAGTCGATCTCGAAGGCGAGCTTGTCGGAATAGTGTTTCAGTTGTTCGTCCACAGGTGGCTATCCCTTCCGCAGGTCCCATTCCACGATCAGTTGCCACGATACCCCGAAGCGATCGTTGAACCAGGCGAATCTCGTGCTGAATCCGTAGTCACCCGGCGGCATCAGTACCTGCCCGCCCGCCGACAGTTGCTGGAACACGGAAGCGAACTCACTCTCGCTGTCACACTCGACGACCAGAGAAACGGAGGGCATGAAGGTGAAAGCGTGGCGGACCGGACTGTCAATGCAGACGCATTCCTGCCCCGCGAGCGTGAAGACCGCTCGCTTGACGCCGCCCTCGGCTCCCGCCTCGCCGGGACCGTACCGCTCGATCCGCCGGATCTCGGAATGGGGCAAAACGCTGGTGTAGAGCGCCAACGCCTCCCGGGCAACGCCATCGAACATCAGGAAGGGGGTGACTCCCTGCGCCATTCGTGGTTCCTCGCTTCTAAGTTGTGTACTGCACCCCCGGAGGAAAGGCTGTAAGCACCGGCGGCAGCCCCGGGTGTGTTCCGGAACCTGCGGCACGGGGGTAATCGGTGGTGTGGCGCCGCCGGGCGCCGCAGGCGGGGCACGGCCTTCGCATCGCCAATCGGAGTTGCCGGACTCCACATCGGCGGCTCCACATCAGCGGCCGAGGGCTTCCCATCCATCTCGACGGACGGATTCCTCCCGACCATTGTGCCCGCTCGAACTGGACTGCGTCAAGCATGCCTGCGTTCTCGCAGTTGACGGAGAACCTGGGGGTCCACGATCTTGTCCGTCCCGCGCTGCCGATGCGTGGTAAGCTGTGCCGAATATTCACGGGAGAGACGCCGCACGGCTGGGGGGACGCACGGGTGGGGGTGAGCACGGGGATGGGGGCAACCACGGGGGGTTGCCCGTACCGCGCGCGATCCGGTGCGTTGGAGTGGAGTCAGGGAGCGGGGAACGGATGGGTGCAATGACAGTTATACGACCGAGGGAGCGGGAAGCAATCCTGCAATCGTTGCGGGCCGGAGTGGTGCCCCGCGTGGGGCTGCGGCACATCCAGGTGGGGCGCCGGGACGAGGTGGCCGCGGTGCTGGCGGATCTGGAGCGTATGGAGCAGGGTGCGGCTGCCGTCCGGTTCTTCGTCGGCAGGTTCGGGTCCGGGAAGAGCTTCTTCCTGAATCTGGCCCGCATGGTCGCCCTCGACCGGCGCTTCGTGGTGCTGCAGGCAGATGTGACCACGGATCGGCGGCTGCACGGATCGAGCGGCGTGGCGCGGACGCTGTACGCAGAGCTGATGCGCAACATGGCGACCCGCGCCCGGCCTGATGGGGGCGCGCTCCCGAACGTGGTGGAACGCTGGGTCTCCGCTCTGGATCACGACGTGCGGGCAGCGGGCGGCGGCGACGGGGAGGTCGCGCAGCGCATCCATGAGCTGCTGAAACCGCTGCAGGAATATGTGAGCGGCTACGACTTTGCAGCCGTGCTGCAGCGATACGTGGAGGGCTTCCAGAAACAGGACGACGCGCTCACCGGGGCGGCGCTGCGCTGGCTGCGCGCCGAGTACAGCACGCGGACCGAAGCACGGCAGGATCTGGGAGTGCGTTCCATCATTGATGACGCGGACATCTACGACTATCTGAAACTGTTCGCCGCGTTCGTGCGGATGGCGGGCTATGCCGGGCTGGTCGTGCAGATGGACGAGCTGGGCGTGCTCTCCCATCGGCTGAATCATTCCCAGGCGCGCAACGCCAACTATGAGATGATCCTCCGCATCCTGAACGACTGCCTCCAGGGGTCTGTGGAGGGCATCGGGTTCCACTTCGCGGGAACCGATGCCTTCCTGGACGATCGGCGGCGCGGACTCTCCAGCTACGAAGCGCTGGCCACGCGCCTCGCGGATAACCCGTTTTCAGTGCAGGGGCGCCAGGATTTCTCCGGACCGGTGATCCGTCTAAACAACCTTTCGCCGGAAGATCTGTATGTGCTCTTGCACAACGTCCGGACCGTGTTCGCGATGGGGCAGCCCGACCGCTTTCTCCTGGATGACGACGGGATCCGCGCCTTCCTCACCCACTGCGCGCGCACTCTCGGCGCAGACTACTTCCGTACCCCGAGGGATGCGGTGAAGGGCTTCGTGGGGTTTCTCTCGGTACTGGAGCAGAATCCGGGGACGGATTGGCGCACGCTGCTGCCGGAGGTAGCCCTCACGGCGACGCCTGACCTGGAAACACCTGCTTTCGCTGCGCCGGCAGCCCCCCCCGCCCCTGTGGAGGCTCCCCTCGACTCGACGAATCCCACCCCCGCCTCCTGCCTCGCTGTCGAGGATGCCCCCGCGGGCGATGTGGACGATCTGAAGACATTCCGCCTGTAGGTCGTCGTTGCACCCCACGATGCTGCCCTCGCCCGAACCTCCGGCTTTTACCCTGCTGCATCGGAGCCTTCAGGAGCAGCTCTACCGCATGCAGTGGACGTCACTGCGCGCCATCCAGACTGCCGCCATCCGCGAGGTTCTGCTCGGAAGTCGCCACCTGCTGCTCTCGGCTCAGACCGCTGGGGGGAAGACCGAGGCGGCGTTCCTCCCCATCCTCTCGCAGATCGTGGGAGACCACGGTGGAGGCGTGCGCGCCCTGTATGTCAGCCCGCTCCGCGCCCTCATCAACGACCAGTTTCGTCGCCTTGAGGACCTGTGCGAGCGGGCGGAGATCCCCGTCCACCGGTGGCATGGCGACGTGAGCCAGGCGGCGCGGCGCAACCTCGTGGACCGGCCCGGCGGCGTGCTGCTCATCACGCCGGAGTCCATCGAGTCCCTGTTCCTGAACCGGTCCGGCGCGCTGAATCGCATCTTTGGCCGTCTCCAGTGGATTGTGGTGGATGAACTGCACGCGTTCCCGGGGTCGGAACGGGGCGCGCAGTTGAAGAGTTTGCTCTACCGGGTGGAAGCGCGCGCGCAGAAACGCGTGCGCCTCGCGGCGCTGTCGGCCACCATCGGGGATCCGGAGGAGGCGTGCCGGTGGCTGCGGCCCGGCGCGCCCGATGCCTTCCGCATCATCCTCGACGACTGGGAGCGGGAGATCCGCTATCAGTTGCGCGGCTACCTGCGCACCGGCGATGCGGGCGACCTGGTGTCCCCGGAGTGGGATGACGACCTGACGGATGATGCAGGGGCGGCGCCGCCGGAAACGGAAGCGGACGGGCGCCTGGCAGCCGATCTGTTCCATGCGTTCTACGGGAAGACAGCCCTCGTCTTCGCCAACAGCCGCGCCAGACTGGAGTTCTACGCGGACCTGGCGCGCCGCGAGGCCGCCCGCCGCCGGTTGCCGGACCGGTTTGCCGTCCATCACGGGTCGCTTTCCCGCGCCGAACGGGAAGGCGCCGAAACCGCACTCCGCTCGGACACGCCGACCGTCACGTTTTGCTCCAGCACGCTGGAACTCGGCATTGATGTGGGCCGCATCCAGGAAGTGGGGCAGATCGGACCGCCATGGAGCGTCAGTTCACTGCTCCAGCGGCTCGGGCGGAGCGGGCGCCGGGAAGGGGAATTCTCGGTCATGCGGCTCTATGTCGAAGAGAACGAGCCTCCCCCGCTCGGCCCGGCGAGCGAGCGTTTGTTTCCCCATCTCTTGCAGGCGGTCGCCATGTCTGAGTTGGTGCTCGACCACTGGTGTGAGCCACCGGAGGTGGACGGAATGCACCTCTCCACCCTCGTCCAGCAGGTGATGAGCGTGATTGCCGAACACGGCGGGGCGCGAGCGGATCGGCTTTACGAACACCTGGTGACCCGTGGGGCGTTTCGGAACGTGGATCAGGCGGTGTTCGTGGCAACGCTGCGGAGCATGGGAGTTGCCGACCTCATCGAGCAGACCCCCGACGGCGATCTGATTCTGGGCGTCGTTGGCGAGAAGCTCGTGCGGCGGTTCGACTTCTACGCCGTGTTTCAAACCAGGGAGGAGTACCGGGTCGTCTGCCAGGGACGGACGATCGGTACGGTGCAGCCCCCGCTCGACGCGGAGGTGGGGAGCTATCTGATCCTCGCGGGTCGGCGCTGGCGGATTGTGGACACGGATGTGCAGCGGCGCGAACTGCAGGTGCTCCCCTCACGCGGCGGCAAGGTTCCGTACTTCCCGGGCGCACCCGATCCTGATGTTCATCCCCGGGTGCGGGAAAAAATGCGGGAGATCCTGTTCCAGGACCGGTTGCCCGCCTACCTCGATTCCTCCGCCCGCGACATGCTCCGCACGGCCCGCGCCGCGGCCCGAGAGGCTGAGTTGGACCGGGAGCCGTTCTTCCAGGCAGGCAACACCACGTGGTGGTTTCCCTGGGCCGGGTCCCGCGTGCAGCGCGCCCTGTGGGGACTCGGGCGCTTCATCGCGGGACTCCAGGTGGAAGAAGACGAGATGGCGCTGGTGTTCCAGGATTCGACTCCGGCGGACATCCGAGCCGCCTATACCGCACTGCTCCCCAATCTGCCGGCGGCGGAGGCACTGGCGCTCCGGTTCCCGATTCTCGAACGAGAGAAGTACGACGAGTTCCTCTCTCGTGAGCTCCAGGCGTTGTGTTTCGCCGGCCGCTGCCTGGATGTCACCGGAGCGGCTGCAGTGATTCGGGCCTTCTCATCACGATCCGGATCCACCGATGCGAATGACGAACGGCAAGTGGCGAACGACGAATGACGAGTTGCTCGCGGCACGCCCCGTACCCGAGCCACGCCGGATGCCCACTGGGCGTAGCAAGCGGTCCCCACGACGCGAACGGCGACTGACGGAGATCACCTCCCCGCGCCGCGCCGGGTGCCGGGCGCCCCTGGGCGCGGGCGTAGCAAGTGGCCCCCACGATGCGAAAAGTGAACTCCGAATGACGAACAGCACCCGGCGCCACCAGCGTCTGCGTTCTCACGCCGGACGCAGGGAGAGCAGTCCGGTTGCGCTCGGTCGCAGGGAGTGCGCGCGGGAATTGGCGCAGGTGAGGTGCTCCCGGAGCGGGGAAGACTGACACGTCTCTCCGGGAGGGCCTGGACGACTTCGGCGCGAAGTATTGGAGTCGCCGGGAGCCCGGCGAAAGCCGTCCATAGATCAGGGGGCGCTCCGCAGCACATCGGCTGCCGGGGGCGCCCGCGCGCGATGAGGAGATGAGATGGAGAAGTCCGCACACTGCCTGACGGCTGCATTGCACGGCGCATCGGGAAACGTGGAGAGCGCCGCACAGAGCGTGACTCCGGAAACGATAAGCCCACCCCGGGCGGGAGTATCACGCCGGGAACTCCACGCCGCCGGCCTCGCGGCGGCGGCGGTGTACGCGGTGACGGCAGCGCCCGCCGCAGCGGCACGGGGGCGCGACGACTTTCCGCCGCCGGACAGCGAAGGCGGGTGGCCCACCCCGAAGGGCGCCGGGGCAGTGCGCAAGAAGGCGGGGATGGATCTGGCGCGGCTGGAGAATGCCTACGAGTTCACCCAGCGCACCACGCAGAACGGCGGCCTTGTGGTGGTGCGCCACGGCCAGTTGGTTTTCGAACGCTACTTCGGACGTGCGCATCGCAATGCCAACCCGGACATGGCTTCGACCGGTAAGGCGTTCACCAGTATTGCGTGCGGCATCATGCTCCACGAGTTCCGGGAGAAGATCCCGAACGGGTTGGACCAGAAAGTGTTCACGGAGCAGTACCTGCCCGAAGCCCTCCCGCTCGATGACCCTCGCCGCGCCGAAATCACGCTGGGACAGTTGCTCTGCATGACGGCGGGGTACCACGGCGAAGGCACTTCGCCCGGGATCGTGCAGGGGCAGGTAGTGCCGCTCCAGCCGGCGCCGGGACAGAACATCCGCGACCTGGACCGCTCTTCGCTGCGCACCGTCCTGTGGACGAAGCCCGGGGCGGGCTACTCCTACTCGTCGCCCGCGCCGCACATCGCCTCAATGGTGCTGCGCCGGGTGACCGGAATGGAGCTCCAGGAGTACATTGACCAGCGCCTGGCCAGGCCGATGGGCTGGGGCGCCTGGGGGTACTGCCTCTACCGGGGCGGCTTCACGATGCCGCACGCGAACGGTGCGGGCAGCATCGCCGTCCACGCCACCGACGCCATGCGCTTTGGCCACTGCCTGCTGCGCGCGGGGCGCTGGGGGAAGCGCCAACTGGTGCCTGCAGACTACATCGCTCTCTGCAACCAGCCGTCGCCCTACAACCCGCATTGTCCCTTCACCCTCCAATGGGAGCACAATGCGGACGGACACGTGGCCGGCGCCCCCCGTGATGCGTACTACAAGTCCGGCGCCGGTGGCTTCTGTCTCTACGTGGTGCCGTCCCTCGATCTGGTAATCTACAAACTCGGCGGGAACAACGGACAGTACGACCCGGCGCTGACCGGGATTCCGCAGTCGTTCCAGTACGACGGCTCGCGCGACAACTGGAAACCGCTCCCGCGCACGCCGTTCCACGAGGGGAGCCTCGGCGGTGGGGACGGCCTCTGGCGCGTACTCGAGATGGTTTCGATGGCTGTGCGGGACTGACGGCGGGCGAGGGAGAGGTCGTTGGCGACGCACAGCGCGTGGTTCCCGGCAGTCGTGGGAGTTGTGGCCGGGGGTCTCGGAGTCGGGGTGGCCGCCGCGCCGGTCGCCGATCCCGCGCCGGCAGGCGTGTCGGGTGCGCCCCCGCACCTACAATCGGAGTTGCGGGACTCCACCTTCGCGCCCCCGGCTGCGCCCGACGCGGCCGCCCGCTATCTCGCAGAGGAGCTGAAGTTTCAGTAGAACTATGAACACACCTGTTTCCCCGGTGCGATCCGGTTCGCCCCCGGCCCCCGCGATCATCAGGACCTGATTCTCACGCGGCTGCAGTTCGTGTTCTGATCTTCAGGAGAGCACCTCCGCGGACGATAATCGCCGTCAACAACGAAACGAGGATGGCTTGCGGTCTTGCCGCACTCAGCAGACAGTTCGTCGGCCGTCCGCCGGAGGGACGTAGTGCAGACCCTACCGCTCGAAACAGTCTTCCCCAACCCCAACCAGCCGCGCAAATTCTTCGACCGCGTCGCTCTGGAAGAACTCGCCGCGTCCATTCGTGAACGCGGCGTGATGGAGCCGATCATTGTGCGGCCGATGGCCGGCAAGTTTGAGATTGTCGCCGGAGAGCGGCGGTATCGTGCCAGCCTCCTGGCGGGTCTGGCCGAGATTCCGGCGGTCGTGCGC
>SYMT01000456.1 GCA_005805375.1 Actinomycetota bacterium | reverse complement strand
GCCAGCACCGTGCCCAGGAGCGTGCCGCGCCCGCCGGTGATCTCTGTGCCGCCCACCACCACGGCAGTGATGACTTCCAGTTCGAACCCCCTCGGGGGGGTGGGGTACACCGGCGTGAAGCGACAGACGTAGAGGAAGCCGGCCAGCCCTGCCAGCGCTCCGACCCAGACGAAGCTCCAGAACGTGACGCGCCGCACCGGTACGCCGCTCAGGGCGGCCGAACGGGGCGCGCTGCCCACGGCGTAGTGACGGCGCCCCGGGCGCGTGCGGGCCAGATAGAGACCCATTCCCAGGCAGACGGCGGCGGCGGCCCAGATGGGAAACGGCAGCCCCGCCCAGACGCCGTTGCCGAGAGCCGTCAGGGCCGGCGGGGAGGGGATACTCGCTCCGTGTGTAGTCAACACGAGTGCTCCCCGGATCGCGCCGAGGGTCGCCAGAGTCGTCACGATCGCTGGGATCCCGAGCCCCGCGGTGAGCGCGCCGTTCACGGCTCCGAGCCCCGCGCCGACCGCGATCCCGGCGGGCGCCAGGAGCAGCGGTGGGCAGCCGGCCTGACCCAGCAGTACAACGGTGGTGGCGCTGACGGCAAGGATCGCCCCCACCGAGATGTCGATCTGCCCCGCCACGATGAGCACCGTCATCCCGGCGGCGGCGACGGCGGGAATCGAGGCGTTGAGCAGGATGTCACGCAAATTCTCCGGACGGAGGTAGTCGGGCCGTAATGCTCCCACCCCCAGCGCCAGGAGCAAGAGCGCAAAACCCAGCGCCGTCTCACGCCGCTGCCAGAGATTGGATCCCAAACCCCGTCTCCTTCGCCCCTCCGGGAACGCCCGGAACTTCCACCGCCGAGGACGCAGAGGATCGCAGAGGGACATCCGGCCGGCGCCGGTGCTACTGCCAGCATCCGCGGGGCTCTGCTGGTTCGCCCGCCCGAGGGCGCCCACGCAGCCTTCCCGGGAACGCCGGCATCCTGCCGGCACGGGCGATCGAAAAGCGAAAAGCGAGTGGCGAATGCCGGCCGGCACGGGCGCCCATCCCCCGGTAGGTGTAGCAGACCCGATGACGAAAGACAAAGTGTAGGGTGTGGGGATTCTCCAGCACAGTGGGATGACGCCCGTTTGACCTCAGGTGTCGTCAGAGTGGGTGGGAGGCAAGAGCTACTCCGTGGTTCCTCCCCCGGGACCGCCGGCGTCCCGCCGGCCTTCAGCTCTTTCCTCACGCCTCTGCACTCATTTCTCCGCGTGCGCCGCAGGGGTCGGAAACCCGAACCGCGAATCTGGGAGTTGGAACCGCGAAACTCGTATCCTCAAGCAGGAAGCACGAAACTGGAACCTGGAAACGCAAAGCGCGAATCGCGAAACACACGCCCGATCGTGGCGGTAGACGGTCCGGCGGGGGCGGGCAAGAGCACTGTCGCCCGTCTGCTGGCGCAGGAGTTGGGCTACACCTATCTGGACACGGGGGCAATGTACCGGTCTGTGGCGCTGCTGGCCCGGCGGCGAGGGGTTTCCTGGGACGACGCCGGGGCGCTGGGCTTGCTGGCGGACGGGATCCGCTTCGCGTTCGTGACGGGAACCGGCGGGATACGGGTGTGGGCGGACGGAGAGGATGTCTCCGACTTGATCCGCCGGCCGGAGATCAGCCAGGGAGCGTCGCAGGTCGCGCGCTGGCCGGAAGTGCGCAGTGCCCTGGTGCGGGAGCAGCGCCGTCTGGGTGAGGCGGGAGGGGTGGTGATGGAAGGGCGCGACATCGGCACGGTGGTCTTCCCGGAAGCGGAGGCAAAGATTTTTCTTACGGCCACCGTGGGGGAACGGGCGCGTCGCCGGGCAGCGGAACTGGCCGGCGCCGGCGGTCCGGCGGACCTGGAGGCCGTGCGTCGCGAGGTGGAGGAGCGAGACCGGCGCGATTCCGAACGGGCGCACTCCCCGCTGCGCCGGGCGGAGGATGCACGGGAGTTCTACACGGACGGTCTGACCGTGCCCGAAGTAGTGCGGCAACTGGCAGCGTGGGTGCGGGCGGTGGAGACGCGATGATCTATTGCCTGGTGTGGTGGGTTCTGCGGGCCCTCTTTCGCCTGGTGTTTCGCTGGCAGGTGGTGGGTTCGGAGCGAGTGCCCGCGCATGGCGCGCTGCTGCTGGCCAGCAATCACGTCAGTCATCTGGACCCGCCGGTGGTGGCGGTCGGCATGCGCCGTCCGGCTGCCTTCATGGCGAAGGAAGAACTCTTTTCGCATCGCGCGCTCGGGTGGTTCTTCCGGCAATTGAACGCGTTCCCCGTGCGACGGGGCGAGGCGGATCGGGCGGCCCTGCGGCATTCGTTCCAGGTGCTCGAAGAGGGGGGAGCGCTGGTGCTCTTTCCCGAAGGAACGCGCAGTGAGGATGGGGAGTTCAAAGCTCCGGAGCCGGGGATCGGGCTGCTGGCATACCGGTCCGGCGCTCCGGTCGTCCCGGTCTACATCCACGGCACCCGCGACGCTCTCCCGCGGGGAGGAGGCCTGCGGCTGGCCCGCTTTTCGGTGACCTACGGCGATCCGATTTCGTTCCGGCTGCCCGAGGGGCAGAAACCTCGCCCGGACGATTATGCCGCGGCGGCTCGCCAGATCATGAGCGCGATCGCCGACCTCAAGGAGCAAACGCTCCGAGGAAAGAGGGAATGAGGGCGAAGCGAGGCGCAAAGCGGGGAAAGCAGGGAGCAGGCGACGAAGAGCCGGGAGTACCCCCCGGGGATGCCGGCATCCTGCCGCAGGCAAGCTCCATCTCCACGAACTCAGCGAACACGCCGGGAGCACCCCCCGGGAACGCCGGCATCCTGCCGGCCCCGCCAGCACCCCCCGGGAACGCCGGCATCCTGCCGGCATCCCCGGCGCCGGGGAGCAGTGAGGCCCCCTCCGGGCTTCCCGCGTCTCGCTCTGAGGTTCGTGCAGGCCGGCGGGACGCCGGCGTTCCCGGGACGCTCCTGGCTGCGCTCTGCCTGCTCGCCCTCGGGCTGCGGGCGTGGGGACTCGGCTGGGGGCTGCCGGGTCCCGAGCGCTCCTATCCGTATCATCCGGACGAGACTGTGCTGCTGCACGCCCTCTGTCAGGTGAGTCCCATCCTGGGGGATGTCGCCCCTGGATTCTACAGCTACGGTTCCCTGACGCTCCTCTGGACACGCTTCGTGTTCGATCTGCTGGTGCCTTTTGTGGGGTGGGGGACCGTGCCCCGCAATGCGGACTTCGCCACCTGGGTGGGAGATTTCGCGCACCTGCTGTCGGTGGGCCGGTGGGTGGCCGTACTGCTGGGAGTTGCGGCGGTGCCGGTGGCCGGCCGGCTCGCGTCGCGGCTCTACGGTCGGTCGGCGGGAATGTGGGCCGCAGGGTTCACCGCGGTCACCCCGATGCTGGTGTATCTGGGACACTATCTAGCGGTGGATGTGCCGAGCGCCACACTGGCGCTCGGCGCCCTGGCGCTCGGCGCCGGCGCCCTGACCGAGGAGGATGCGGACAGCGCAAGAATCGGCGCGCCCTCCCGGGAACGCCGGCATCTTGCCGGCAAGCACCTGGCCGCCGCCGCAGTCGTGGCCGGTCTGGGCGTGGGCGTGAAATACGCGCTGGCGCCGCTGTTCCTGGCGCTGCTGGTGCCCTGGTGGCGCCTCGGGCGAGCCCAAAGGATACCCGACCGGCTCCGGGGCCTGGCGCTTCTGGGCCTCGCTGGGGCGCTCGGCTTCCTGATCGCCACCCCCGGTTGTCTGCTGGAGCCGGAGCGGTTCCTGGCAGACGTGCAGCAGGAGCTGCGCTACAACCGGGAGGGCATGGGGCTGGTCTTCCAGGCAACCCCTCCGGCCGCACTGGTGCACCTCGGCGCCTCCCTCCCCATCGGGTTGGAATGGCCCCTGTACTTGCTGGGACTGGCCGGGGTCGGAGTGGCTCTGCGGCGGCGCACACCCGGCGATCTGATGCTGCTCGCGTTTTTCGTGCCGCTGTTCCTGCTGCTCAGCGCGAGTGAGCGGAAGTACCTGCGCTATGTGTGCCCCTTGCTTCCGGTGCTGGCAGTACTGGCCGCACGGGTGGTGGCGGAGTTCCCGGCCCGTTACGCCCGGGTGGGTTCCCTCCTCGGGGGCATTGCCGCGGGCGCAGCCCTGCTCTCCTCCATCGCGCATGCCGGTCTGTTTGCTGCTCCCGACCCGCGCGATCAGGCGCGGGCGTACCTGCGCGCCGCAGTGCATCCCGGCGAGACGATCGCCCTCGGGGCGGACCCATGGTACTGGACGCCGCCGCTGCACCCCAGCGCGGGCTGCGTGCTGCTGGGCGCGCTCTACGGGGGGCCGCCGATCTGGGAGCAGTTCCCCCCCGGCACTGCCCGCCCAGACGTCTTTCCGCTGGGCGAATTCCAGATCCTCGCGCCTCCGCCCGGAGCCGGGGGGCTGAACCCGGCCCTCCTGGCGCGCTACCGGCCACGCTTCGTGATCGTCAGCGACTACAATACTGAGGACCCGGAGCGGATTCGCCGCCACGATCCGTCGTTCCGACACCCAATTCTGGACCTCCAGCCGGTCTTGCAGGCGGATTACGCTCTTGTCCAGCGATTCCGGTCGCGCCCATCGGTTCCCGGCTTCACCTGGTGGCGCTCCGGCGCCCCGCCGCAT
>SYMT01000051.1 GCA_005805375.1 Actinomycetota bacterium | reverse complement strand
TGCGTGGTCCGTGGGACTGGAGCCTGTTCGGGGTTG
Source organism: Actinomycetota bacterium (assembly GCA_005805375.1). Classification (GTDB taxonomy): domain Bacteria; phylum Armatimonadota; class SYMT01; order SYMT01; family SYMT01; genus SYMT01. The sequence continues at coordinate 3,792 of SYMT01000051.1, read as the reverse complement.
TGTGGGGACTGGCAATTACGGGAATCGCACTTCGTTTCGGCTGGCGGGGGGCGCCCCAGTGGCTGTCGCTGGTTCTTTACCTGGCGATGGGCTGGTTGTGCGTGATCGGTGGGTCTGCGCTGGTGCAGAGCCTGCCTCCGATCGGTCTGTTCTGGCTCGTGATGGGGGGCCTGGCCTACACGATCGGCTCCGTGGTGTTCGCGACCGAACGCCCCCGCCTCTGGCCGGGCCGGTTCGGCGCCCACGACCTCTGGCACGTCTTCGTGATGGGCGGGAGCGGGTGCCACTTCGTGCTCATGTGGGTGCTGGCCGTCTCACGATAGATGGGGTGGGGTTTTAGGGTTTTGGGCGAAGGACCCGTGTGAGCCTGAAACACGGGTGCTCATCTGCCAGACTTGCCGGGCGGCGGCTTCCCAGGTGAAGCCGCCGGCCCAGGTGCGGCCGGCGGCTCCCATGCGGGCCCGAAGAGCGGGATCGGAGAGCAGCGCAGTGAGGCGGTTGGTGATCTCGGCGACGTTGGTGGGGTCTACCAGATAGCCGGTCTCGCCGTCGCGGATGGCGTCCGGGGTGCCGCCGGAGTTACCGCCGACCACCGGGAGCCCGGCGGCGCCGGCCTCCAGGAAGACGATGCCAAAGCCTTCCACATCGCCGCTGGCAAGTTGCCGGTTGGGGTGGATGAAAACGTCCGCAGCGGCGAAGTATCGCGGCACGTCGCCGTGCGGCACGCTGCCGACAAAAACCACTTCCTGGGAGAGCCCGAGTGCCGTCGTTTGTTCGCGCAGACGGGCCTCGGTCGGGCCCGCGCCGACGATCAGATAGCGCAGGCCGGGATGGCGGCGTCGCAGCGCCGGGAGTGCATCGAGTACCCGGTCGTGCCCCTTCCGGGGCAGCAGGCGGGCCACGGTCAGCAGTACCGGCGCATCGCCCAGTTGGTGCTGCGCCCGGACGCTGCGGCGGTCCACGCCGTGGAAGCGGGAGCTGTCGGTCCCGGGGTAGAGCATCTCGACTTCGCCTGGGTACAGCGCCAGGGAGCGGAGCAGGTCCCGCGTGTAGCGGCTGATGCAGGTGACGGCGGCGGCGCCTCCCAGGATTTCGCGCATCCATCGGCGGGTGAGCGGGAAGCGGTTCCAGAAGTGGATTTCCTCGCCGTAGCAATGGACGATGTAAGGAATCGCGTGCTTCTGTGCGAGGCGGCGGCCCGGGACCCCGGTCTCGATCACTTGACCGACATGGAGCACATCGGGCCGGTGCGTTCGGATCGCGCGTGCGGCATCGCGGGCGATGCCGGCCCAGACGAGCGGCATCCGGAGCTTGGGAATGTCAATGTACGCCGCACGCTGTACCGGGAAGGGGCAGGTGCGGTCGTACTCCTCGGCGCCCGGAAACCAGGAGGTGCAGACTTCCACCCGGTCCGCAGGGAAGCGCTCGCACCACTCGCGATAGATTACCGCCGTGCCGCCCGGATGAGGCGCAAACTTGTCGGTGACCAGGAGTAAGCGCGGGCCGTCCGTCATGCGCTTGCCGTCGTCGCCTTCCGGCCGCGTGACCATGCCATTGCCGGGATCTCCACCCAGAGGTAGAATTTGTAGGCCAGCCAGATGATGACGCCCATGGCGACGACGCGGGCGAAAGGCCACGGCATCACCTGGATGAGCGGTCGGCCCAGCACGTGGATGAGCGGCTCGTGGATCAGGTAGAGGCTGTAGCTGAAGAGCCCCAGTTTTGCCAGCGGTGCGATCAGTCCCGAAGCTCTCAGACGTCCCTCCTGCTCGCAGCGCACCACCACGTTCACCACGATCCAGCAGGCAACGCCCCAGAGCAGGTCAGTGAACACCCAGCCCCAATGGGACCACTGGCAGGCCAGCGCGAGCACCGAGCAAGCGGCCGCCAGCGGCCAGGAAGTCTGGATCGGGTGCCGGGGGTGCCTCCCGAGCGCGATTTCCACCGCCATCGCTCCGAGAACCCATTCGAACCAGCGGGACGGCCCCATGTTCATGAAGGCCATCGTGGCCTCGGGTGAGAGCGGCGGGATGACGCCAAACGGCACGTGACTCATCATCGGCTTCCCATGGCCCAGCGGCCCGAAGACGGAGGCAGCGCGCCAGAACAGCGAGACGGCAAGCGCCACCCACAGCGTGTTCCGGATGCCGATGCGCCGCCGCAGCCACGGCAGCCCGAAGTACAGCAGGTAGAGCTGCTCCTCTAATGCGAGACTCCAGAATGGGTAATTTCCCAGGAGATCCAGCGCCTTCGGCCAGAACGGCGTGAGCAGGAGCAGGGAGATCAGGCCACCGAATGCGAACTCCCCTCCCCCACCCGGCGCAATCCGCCGCCAGATGGTGGCGAACGTGAGTGGTTCTCCAGCCTCCCAGGCGTAGAATCCGGAGGCGATGGGGAGTGCAATGAGTGAGAGGGCCATCGCCGCCAGGTACGGCGGATAGAGCCGCTTCAGGCGCCGGCTCCAGAAGGCGAGGAAGCCGGGGTTCTCGTCCGGATTCGCGCGCGCGGCCCGGCCGTGGATGCAGAACCCGGAGACCACCAGGAAAAGCACCACGCCGACATGGCCCTGAATGAACGGGTACGCGCCCCAGAACGTTCCCCGTTTCCAGAGATCGTCGGCGATGAAGATCCAGAACCCGTGCTGGACCAGCACCATGAGCGCGCCGACGGCTCGCAGGACATCAATGCCCACGAGCCGGTTGGTGTCCACTGCGGTGGTTTGGGTCACCGCGGCAGCGGCGATGACGGGGACGCCCGCCGCGACGGACAGGGAGCGTTCACTGGTGAAAGACATAGCGGCGGATGAGCTTGACCCCAATGACTGCCGCGAGCGGCACGTAGAAGCGGAGAAATTGGAACAGGAACTGCGGCGAGGAGCAGTGCCGCCGCCACAGGCGTGTTCGGGCAGACAGCGAGGCATGGGAACGGTGTGTGAAGAGCAGCGTCTTCACTCGCTTCCAGTCCGCGCCGCCAGGGGGCAGCAGGATGCCCGTTGAGTCGATGTCATTGTACAGGCGGGCGCCGGGGCAGACTCGCACCGGAATCCCCTGACGGCTGGCGCGGAGTGTGAAATCAGTGTCTCCCCAGTACTGCGGGAAGTTCTCCGCGTCAATTCCGCCCAGTTCGCGCACCAGGTCGGACGGAATGAGAGTACCCATGCCGGGTAGCCAATCCACATCCAGTTTTCCGGCTGCCAGGGCTGCCGCCGCCTCGGCGTCCGCCCGCATGTAGGCTCCACGCCCGAACCAGACGGCGAGTCCTCCTCCACACCAGATCCGCTCCGGCTCCCGTTGGTGGTAGACGACCGCGCCCTGGATGGAACCGGGCGCGGCGTCAGCGGCGTGTACCAGCGCGCGCGCCATGTCGGAATCCGGGTGCACATCGTCGTTCAGGAAGAGGCAATACTCGACACCCAGGGGAAGCGCGGCCTCAACCCCGGCGTTGATGGAGCCGGACCACCAGAGGTTGCCGTCTCCTTCCACCAAGACCGCCTCAGGAAACTGCGCGCGAATCGCGTCCTGCGTGCCGTCAGTGCTGCCGTCACACACCACCACCGCGCGCACCGGCACCCCTGTCATGGCCCGGATGTGTTCCAGGCAGCACAGGACGGCTTCGCGCCGATTGAACGTGGGGATGATGACTGCGACACGCGGGGAAGTAGAGTCAGGCGACATGGTACCCGGGTGGATGTCCGGACGAAAGCGCCCGGGCACACTGACTAGCATCGGTCAAACTGCGCGTCTCTGTAGGCTGTAGAGGATTCGAGGGCTCGAGGGCTCGAGGGCTCGAGGG
>SYMT01000455.1 GCA_005805375.1 Actinomycetota bacterium | reverse complement strand
GGCTCCTCGCACCCGAGATGGCCGCCCTGGAAACGCAGATCGAGCGTCTCCCGGCACTGGGGAAGTGGTTCGTGACCATCCCGGGAGTGGTCCCCGCCTGACGGGAGGATTAATTCTGCGCGGTTCCCTAAGTGGACCCACGTGGCGCCAACACACCCACTGAACGGCAGCGGAACCGCCCATTTGGAGTCCGGCAACTCCGATTGCCGATGACAGGCGGTCGCCGATCGGCACCCGGCACATCGCCTTCTCGACCGGCACGGCGAAGTTGCGGTAGGGCCTGGTGGGCCGCTGTATCGCGATGAATCAACGACAAACCCCGGCTGGTCTTGCCGAAGTGCGGTGACCGATTCTACTCGGTCAGGCGGTGGTCAATGGCTTCCGTGATCTCCTGCCTGCTGCCCGTGGGTTCGAAATGAACCAGAGTGTTTCCGATCCATTCGCGCAAAGACCGGGTCCACAACGGCAATCGGAGTTGCCGAACTCCCCCTGGTTGGGTTCCGCCCCCAGGGAGTCCCTCCGAGCCACGCCTGCGACCACAGCGCGGCCCCCTTGAGCCTGTCAGCCTGACCCTCCCTGCGACAGGGCCCAGCGCAGAAAATAGTACGCTATTTAGAACGCTCCGGTGCCCGCCAATTTCTCCGGGAACCCTCCGCTAAAACACGCCTGGAACATCCTGGAAACCTGGAACCGCAGCAGCCTGCAACGCTGGCTCCTCGCCGGGCCAACCACGGGGGGATTGCCCCTACGCCCGCGTTGCTTGTTAAGGCGGGTTCACGGCGTGATCCGGGACTGAGCTTCGCCGCAGGTTCAGCCGTGCCAGAAGACCAGAGGTGTTCCCAGCACCGGATGGCGCAGCGAGGTCAGGCGCAGCTCGAACACGCTCTCCAGAATGGGGGAGCAGAGCACCTCTTCGGGGGTGCCGCCCGCGACGATGCGTCCGCCGGCGAGCAAATGGAGTTGATCGAAGAACAGACCGGCCAGATTGGGATCGTGGATCGCGGCCAGCACGGTCAACGTGCGCTCCCGGCTCAGGCGGCGCACGAGCGAGAGCACCTCTACCTGGTGATGGAGGTCCAGATTGGCGGTGGCTTCGTCGAGCAGCAGCAGAGAGGGCTCCTGCGCCAGCGCCAGCGCCAGCGCTACGCGCTGGCGTTCTCCGCCGGAGATCTCCCCCACCCGGCGGTCCGCCAGATCGGTCACCTGCGCCAGCGACATGGCCCACGCGACCTGTTCCCGATCGGTCTCGTGCTCGCCTCCCCAGGCCGTCAGGTAGGGAGTACGGCCGAGGGAGACGCACTCCCGGACGGAAAACGCCGACGGGACCGAGAGTGCCTGGGGCACGGTGGCCACGCAGCGGGCGCGCGTTCGGGCCGGCAGGCGTCCCAGATCCTGGCCTGCGAACTCGATGCGCCCGGCGCGCAGAGGCAGTACCCCGGAAATGAGGTTCAGCAGGGTGCTCTTCCCGGCGCCGTTGGGGGCCAGCAGCGCTGCCATGGTCCCGTGCGGCACGTGCAGCGACAGGTTGTCGAGCACGGGGGACGCCCCATAGCCACCCGTCAGTCCCTCAACAGCCAGGCCCTGGCCTGGGGGCGTACACGAGGGGACTGCCCCTACCACTGGTACTCCCGGCGGCTTTTGCGCAGCAGGTAGAGGAAGAAGGGCCCTCCCAGGAACGCGGTAACGACGCCCACCGGCAACCCGCCCGGCGGAAACAGCACCCGGGCGAGTAAGTCACACACTGTGAGGAACGACGCGCCGGCCAGCGCCGCCGCGGGGAGGAGCCGCCGGTGGTCGGGGCCGACCAGCAGGCGTGCCGCATGGGGCACGACCAGACCGACAAATCCCACCAGCCCGGAAAGGGAAACAGCGACAGCAGTGAGGAAGGAACCCGCCGCCAGCGTGAGGCGCTTGTCCTGCTCGACGTTCACCCCCACGCGCGCGGCCCCGTCTTCGCCCAGGCTGAATGCATTGAGTGACCGCACCAACCCCGCGCAGGCGGCGAGCCCGAGCAGGATCAGCGGCCCCGCGGTGGAGACCTCTCTCCAGCCGGCTACGCCGCCGCCGCCGGCCATCCACCGGTACACCGTGGTGGTTTGCTGGAGATTCCCGATCTGGAGCAGCATCGTCAGGCAAGCGCCGAGGACGGTGCTGACCGCAAACCCGGCAAGGAGCACCGTCACCATCGGCAGCCTGCCTCCCACAGTGGCAAGCTGCATGACCAGCAGCATCGCGGCCATTGCTCCCGCAAATGCGAACAGCGGCACGGCGCCCAACCCGAGGAATGAGATCCGGGCTCCCGTCAGCATCCCGAGCACTGCTCCGACGGCGGCTCCCCCGGAAGTGCCCAGGGCGTAGGGATCGGCGAGCGGGTTGCGCAGCATCCCCTGAAACAGCACTCCCGCCCCGGACAGCGCTGCCCCGACCAATGCCAGCACCACCGCTCCGGGGAGGCGATAGGCGAGAATAATGGCTTCCAGCGTGGGATCCGCCACCGCCGCCGCCCAACCCACTCGGGAAAGAAGCACCTGCGCTACCTGGCCGGGTGGAATAGCGGTTTCGCCTACGGCGACCCCGGCAATCAGTGACCCCAGGAGCAGAAGGAGCAAGCCTCCGAATACGGTCGTGCTGCCGGGCCGCCGGATGCTCAACGGAAGCGCTCCGGATGGGCCAGCCGGGCAATCTCCTCCAGCCCTTCGACCAACCGGGGCGAGGCGCGAGTCAGGCGCACGCTTTGCACCGGGTAGACCCGTCCTGCGCGCACCGCTTTCAGGGTATTCCATCCCGGCCGCCGGCGAACCGTATCGGGAGATTGGGGACTGATCGGACTGGCTGTGTCGCCGAGAAACAGGATTTCGGGATTCCGGCTCAAGATTTGCTCGGCCCGTACAGGCCCAGCGGGCTGCTTCAGATCCGAAAAGAGATTGCGCGTCCCTGCCAGCGTCAGCAGTTCGCCGTAAAAGCCGCTCCCACCGGCCACGAACGGCCTGGCAGGGTCGAGCGCATCCAGTTCGAAAAGCACGGTAGGCGTCGTGGCTCCGCGCACCCGCTCCTGCACTGCCGCCACGCGCGCGCGCATCTCCGTCACCACCTGCTCGGCCGGGCCGCTCCGTCCCAGCAGTTGCCCGAGCCGCAGCAGCGTGGTGTAGGTCTGTTCGAGGCTCTCGGGAAAGAGCTTCACGACCGGGAGCTTGAGCGCCTCCATCTGCTGCACCACGGGGGCGCCTTCCGTGAACAGGAGCACCAGGTCGGGACGCAAAGAGACGATCTTCTCCAGCGGCGGTTTGGGCCAGCAGTTCAGGATTGCTTTCTGCCGGGCGTCGGAGGGATAGTCGGAATACGTATCGGCAGCGATCAAACGCTCTCCGGCGCCCAGCGCATAGACCGCCTCCGTATGGCTTGGGGCAAGCGACACGATCCGCTGCGGAGGGGCCGCGAACGTCACCTCCCGCCCCGCATCATCCCGCAGAGTGAGCGGAAAAGAGCCGCCCGGAGCGGGCATCCCGGTTGCTGGAAGGCCCGGGGTGGCTGCCTGCGGCGCGGGCGGAGCACCTGAACTGTTCACTGCTCCGCAGCCGGGCAGCAGAAGCACAATCAGGGCGACTACCAGGGCGGGCCGCAAATGTGACGGAGTTTTACTCACAGTGGAACAGGATGCGTTTGAGCAGGAAGTCGTCGCAGAAGCGGAAACCGGGGAACGCGGAGACTTCCACCCGGACCCGGTGCAGTCCCGCATCCATCGCCGGGAGCAGCGAGAACTCGGCCCGGTCGGCATTCAGCCGACCGACCAGCGTGTGGTCCAGATAGACCAGGTGCGAGGAGATTTCCTGGTGTTCCGCGGGGCCGAGAATCTGCACTCCCTCGCACTCCACGGTGAGTTTTCGCGCCCCGGATCCACATTGTGCGAGTTCGAAGTCCTGCGCGAACAGCATGGTGGCCCCTTTGCCGTCCCCCATAGGGAGCCTGCCTTCGAACACGACGACTTCTACCGGCATGAGTTTCCTTCCCCAGCGGGACCCGTGCTCGGGATGGCGGGGCTCCTACTGTGACACGAGATATCACGCTCCCAGTTCGTCAGCCGCCACGCCGAACCCTCCGCGCCCGGGTAGTGCTGCCGCGAACCGGCGGAGTCAACAGTTGCTGCCGATCCGGGGTTCGCCGGGGGGAGTATCCGACAATGGGGATGGCTGAGTCTACAGCGCTATCACCACGAACGAGGACGCCCAATGCGAATCATTGACACGCACGCCCATATCTATCACCCGGACGAAACCCGTTACCCGATCTGCCCCAACCCGTATCGTCCCCCGGCCGGCGCCGGAACCCTCGAACACATGGAGCGGGAACGCACCGCCAATCGGATCGAGAGTGTCGTATGGATTCACACTTTCACCATGTACCGGTGGGACAACTCCCTGGTCGCGGACGTGGTGGGCGCCAACCGGCACCGCGATACCGGTGTCTGCGCGCTGAACCCGGACGATCCGCGCAGCCCCGAAGTACTGGAAGAGTACTGTCGAGACCGGGGAATCCGCGGCCTGCGCGTCTTTCCGGTCGAGACACCGGAGGGCGGCCGCAGCTTCGAGCGGCCGGGGCACCTGCGGCTGTGGGAGAAGTGCGGGGAACTCGGTATGGTGGTCTGTGCGCTCATTCACGCCGGACAGATTCCGGTTCTGCGCCGGTACCTGGAGCAGTTCCCCCAACAGCCGGTCGTGCTGGATCATTGCGCGAACGTTGCCGCGCCACAGCTTGACGCCTCGGACCGGGAGGCCCGGGCGGCCGAAGTGGAAGAGGTCATTGCGCTTGCGGCGTATCCGAACCTGTACGCCAAAGTGACCAACGTGGTGACCGGCTCGCAGGAGGCGTATCCGTGCCGGGACATGTACGAGATGACCCGGCGCATTATCGCGGCCTATGGGCCGGACCGCTGCATCTGGGGAAGCGACTTTCCCTGTGAATTGTGGATTCCCAAGACGGACCTGGCAGGTCACATTCGGATCTTTACTGACGAACTGGGTCTGGATGCGACGGCCCAGCGAGCAATTCTGGAGACCACCGCGCGCCGCCTCTGGTTCCCGGGAACCGTCTGATGCCGCAGATTGAGGTGCGGGATCTGAAGAAGACTTATCGGGTTCACGAACGGGAAGCCGGGGCCAGCGCTTCTTTCCGCAGCCTTTTCGTCCGGAAATACAAGGCAGTCGAGGCGGTGAAGGGCGTCAGCTTCTCGCTGGATGCCGGGGAGCGTGTCGGCTTCCTGGGTCCGAACGGCGCCGGCAAGACCACCACCTTGAAAATGCTGGCCGGCCTGCTTTACCCGGACGGCGGCGAAGCAGAGGTGCTGGGGCACGTCCCGTGGAGGCGCGAACGGAACTACCTCCAGCGCATCAGCCTGGTGATGGGAAATCGCAACCAGTTGGTCTGGGACCTGCCGGCGATGGACTCGTTCCTGGTGAACCAGGCGGTCTACCAGATTCCGGAGACGGCGTTTCGGGAAACGCTCGATGAGTTGGTGGCCCTGCTGGATCTCACGCCGCTGCTGAAGAAACAGGTGCGGAGTCTCTCCCTGGGGGAGCGGATGAAATGCGAACTGGCGGCGGCGCTCCTGCATCGCCCGGACGTGCTCTTCCTGGACGAACCCACGCTGGGTGTGGACATCACCATGCAGGGGCGCATCCGCGAGTTCGTGGCAAGCTACAACCAGAAGTACGGCGCCACCGTGCTCCTGACCAGCCACTACATGGCAGACGTGACGGCCCTCTGCCGCCGGGTCATCGTGATCCACCATGGACAGCTACTCTACGATGGCGAATTGGAGAGCCTGGCCGCCCGGATCGCGCCGTTCAAACTGGTGCAGTTGGAACTGGCGGACGCCGCCGCCGCCGCTCGGGTGGAGCAATTCGCCGAGGTCCTGGAGCGGCAGGACACCCGGGTCAAGTTGCGCGTCCCCCGGGGCGAGGCGTCTCTGGTCGTCGCCCGCATTCTGTCCGAGCTCCCCATCGTGGACCTGACCGTGCAGGACCCGCCGATCGAAGAGGTCATTGACCAGGTCTTTCAGGGCAATGCGGAGGTGACGGCATGAGTGCACCACCGGAACGGCGCTGGGGCGCTCGCTACTTCGCCGAACTCTACCGTGCTCAGATCCGGCAGGGAGTGGCGGTCATGCTGCAGTACCGCTTTGCCATGGTCATCTGGGGCGTGTGGGGGTTTGTCGGCCCGCTGGTCTCGCTGGCGATCTGGAATGCCGCGAGCAGCGCCCGGGGCGGGACCATCGTCAATGCCGCCAATGGGGCCTCATTTCAGCGAGGTGATTTCGCCGCATACTTCCTGACCTTCATGGTATTCGGGCACATGACCATGTCCTGGGATGCCTTCGAGTATGGGTGGCGGGTCCGCACCGGGGGGCTTTCGCCGCTCCTGCTTCGCCCCGTGGATCCGATCCATGCCGACGCAGCCCGCAACGTTAGCTTCAAGCTGATCACCTCGGCCATCTTGCTGCCGGTCTGGATTCTGCTGGCGTGGCTGCTGCAGCCGACACCGCCGGAGTCGGGGTGGTCGCTGCTGCTGGCGACCCCCGCGTTGCTGCTCGCCGCCGTGATGCGCTATGTGTGGCAATATTGTCTGGCAATGGTCGCGTTCTGGACCACACGGGTGGAGGCGATCCAGCAACTCTACTTTACCGTGGACGCTTTCCTGGGGGGGCGGGTGGCGCCACTCGCCTTGCTGCCGGGGTGGCTGGGAGTACTGGCCGCCTGGTCGCCTTTCCGCGGGATGGGCGCCTTCCCGGTTGAATTGGCGCTGGGACGAATACCGGCCGAACAGATCGCCCCCGCGTTTCTCGCGCAGGTCGGCTGGCTCGTTGTGGCGCTCCTCGCCTACCGGGCCCTCTGGCGCCTCGGCCTGCGCCGCTACTCGGCCGTTGGAGCATAGCCGATGCGCATCCTGCACCTGCTCGCCGTTTTTTACCGCACCAGCATCCAGACGGATATCGAGTACCGAGCGGACTTCTTTACCCGACTGGTGGCGAGCCTGCTGGGGCTAATGACCACCATCGGGTCGCTGGCGATCGCCTTCCAATACGCCGGCCGGATCCGGGGCTGGAGCCTGGGGCAGGCGATGGTCCTGCTGGCGGTCTACTACCTGATGGATGGTCTGATCGAGATGTTCATCGCTCCGAACATGCGGGAGATCATGAATCAGATTCGCGAGGGGACACTGGATTTCGTGATCCTCAAGCCGATCAACACGCAGTTCCTCGCAACGTTTCGCACCCTCAACATCTGGCGAATGGCGAACGTGCTGGTGGGGATCGGGCTCTGTGTGTACGCCATCGGTGGCCTCTCGCTGACGGTAGGCCCGCGCGAGGGAGCCCTCTTCGCCATCACACTGGGTTCGGGTTGCGCGGTGGTCTACTCGTTCTGGCTCGTGCTGGTCACACTGACCTTCTGGTTCATCCGCATGGACAACCTCGAGCAGATCATCTGGCAGGCCTTCGAGACGGGGCGCTACCCGGTGGATATTTACCCCCGCTGGCTCCAGATCACCCTCACCTACGTGGTGCCGGTCATGTTCATCATCACAATCCCGGCGGGGGCTCTTTCCGGCCGGGTGGGACCGGACACAGCAGCGGTGTCTGTCGTGGTAGCAGTGGTGTCAGTAGCCCTCTCCTCCTGTTTCTGGCGGTTCGGGCTCAAGCACTACACCGGCGCTTCAGCGTGAACCAGGAGAACGCGCCGGGTTCCGGGCGGGGTGCCGGACACTTAACGAGCCTTGTCGTTCGGGTGTGAGGGCGGGTTGCGCCACGCCCTCATTCGCGTCAGGTACCCGGGGATCGCGTCTCAGATCATCACGCCCCCACAAACGTTCAGCGCCTGACCGGTGACCATACGCGCGTCATCGCTTGCGAGGTACACCGCCATGCCGGCAATGTCCTCCGGGTCGAGGCGGCCGCCGATGGGGGTTTGGAGGCGTTCGTGTTCTTCGAGCGAGCGGCCCAAACGCTTTGAATCGTAAGCGATGCGGGCGTCATTCATGCGCGTCTTTACCGGACCGGGGCAGATGGTGTTCACGGTGATCCCGTCTGCGGCCACCTCAATGGCCAGTGTCCGCATCAGACCGAGCACACCGTGCTTGGTAGCGGTGTAGGCACAACCGTGCAGCGCCGGTCGGTGGGCGTTGATGGAGGAGACGGTAATGATCCGGCCCCACTTTTGTTCCAGCATTGCCGGAAGGGCTGCTTTGGAGAGAAGGTAGGGCGCCGTCAGGTTGACCTCAACGGAGAGATCCCAGAAGTCGTCGTTGAAGTCCGCCATGGGACGTGGATCAGCGCTGCTCCCCACCCCGGCATTGTTGACCAGGATGTTGATCGGCCCCAGCGCTTCGGTGGCTCGTGGGATGAGACTCCGCGTGTCTTCCCGGTTGGCCAGATCAGCAGTGAAAGCGATCGCCTCGCCGCCGGCAGCCCGGATCGTCGCTACGGCGTCCGCCAGTTCCGACTCGGTACGGGCCGTCAGCCCGACCCGTGCGCCTTCTCGCGCATACGCTTCCGCGATTGCGCGCCCGATCCCCCGTCCAGCGCCCGTTACCAGGGCGGTGCGGCCTTGTAGTCTGGTCATTCTGGTGTCATCCTCTTGTCGCCTTCACATCCGGCGAAGGTGGGGGTCCGTATCAGCGCCGACCGGCTATCGGTCGTAAGACCAGCCGGCCGCTTTCGCTGCGGACCAGATACACAGTGCCCGGTGGACCAGGCACAGTTTCCGCGCCCATCCGTGTCCGGGGCAGGAAAACGGTGCCGTCCGCCCGTGGTCCGGCCCAGATTCGCCGAGGGATTTCGTCCTGAAGGGAATGGCTGTGTCCATGTTCGTCCCGGACGGGCGCGGGGCCCTTGTGGGGCTCGCGCGGAAACTCGAGGCAGACCATCCCATTTTCGGCGGGCCGCGCCCGCAGTCGCTTCCAGGTGGAACGAGCGATCCGGACCGCACCTTTTGCGTCCACCACCACCTGGACCGTCGGGACAGGTGCGGTGCGGGTGACTACCTGTCTCCGCACACGGGGTACGGCAATGGTCGGCGGATAGTCTGCACGACGCAGGACAGGAGACACGGCGCTGCGCGGGGCGGGCGCACGGAGTGGTGGGGCCGGCGACTCGTGGGAGTGCGGCTGGAGCCGGGCACCGGCAGCGGCCCCCCCAGTGACCGCGCGCGAGGTCGCGGGGCGATTCGAGCCCGGTTCAGGACGCGCGTTCGGTCCCACGGGCGGGCGTTGCGCCGAAGAACGGTGCGGCGCCGTCTGGGCTGGGGGCCGCACTGGGGGCTCCGCCCACGCCGGCACGCCCAGCAAGATCACGCCCAGAGTGAATTCCCATCGGTTTCGAGCCACAGTTCATGGTCCTCCCAGGAGGCATTCGTATCACAGGCGAGGAGAAGTTCCCACAACGGCGAACTGAGGCATATCTGTGCTCCGGCTCTTCCTTCTATGACCGACAACCGCTTCGACTTTCTCGAGATCGGTGACGCTCGTCCGCCGCGGACGGTCCGCACCGTTTCCGTCCCGGCGGAAGGCAAGCAGGCATCGGGTCTGCTGCTCCCCGGAACGGGCTCCGCCCCCACGACGCCGTTGCTCCCCGATGCCGAAGCCGCTCCCGGGCCCCGCCAGTGGCGGGTTGCGGAAGTGATCGGCGGACGTGGTTCCGGCTTCGGAGAGTTTGCCTCGCCCGGGGGCCTGGCGGTGGACATGGAGGGGAACCTGTACGTTGCCGATTCGTATAATCACCGGGTGCAGCGCATTTCTCCGCAGGGAGATGTGGCTCCCCTGGGGGTGCGAGGAGCCCGTCGTGGACAGTTTGTCAATCCGCAGGCGGTGGTGGTGGATCCGGAGTTCCGGATCTTTGTGCTGGAGCAGGGCAATCACCGGGTGCAGGTGTTTGATCGGGAGGGGGAGCCGCTCGGGTCCTTCGGGCAGGTGGGATCCGGCCTCAAGCAGTTTCAGAATCCCAGTGGAATCGCACTCGGGCCCTGCTGCAATCTGTACATCGCAGACACCGGGAATCGCCGGGTGAGCCGTTGGGCGCGCTACGGTGAACCGCTCGACGTGATCGCGCTCTCGCCCACCGGGGGCGCGTGGTTCCAGAGCCCGCAGGGCGTGGCGGTGGGTCGAACCGGGCGCACGTTTGTCGCGGATCGGTTCCGACACGTAGTGCTGGTATTCAACGCCTCCTTCCAGTTGGAGCGCACCATCGGGGGATTCGGGATCATCGCAGGGCAATTCGCCGAACCGCAGGACCTTGCCGTGGACACGGACGGATATCTCTTCGTTGCCGAGGTGGCGAACCATCGGGTCCAGGTCTTCGATCCCGCGGGGCGCAGCATTCAGATCGTGTCCGAAATGGGCAATCTGGGCGCCCTGCGCGGTCCGACCGGAGTGGCCGTAGCTCCGAACGGCTGGGTGTACATTGCAGATACCGGCAATCACCGTATCTTCCGGCTGGAGAGGACGTCATGATCGGGGGGCCGATATGAACGAAACCGCAGCAAATCTCCTCTGGCATCGGCGCTATCGCGGATTGGTCCCGGCGGCGCTGCGCAGTGTGAGCGACACGGGCCGGGCACTTCTGATTCGTCCCGACGAGTACGAGCCGCGCACCTACCAGGTGCTCACGGTCGAGGTGGGCGGGGACCCGGCGGAGTTGGGCGCCGTATCGGTCGAGAAGATCCGCAAGTTCGAGACGATTCCGGACGGGCGAATGATGCTCGGGATGACGAACGACGATCTGTACATCTTCCGCGAGGGACGCAAGACGCGCTTTCTCGCCGAGCGAGGGTGCAGCTTTGCCGATGTGGCCCTCGCACCCGGGCCGGGCTGGTTCGTCTGCGGGTTTTCCGACCCGCTCTCGACCCACCACTCGCTTGCCTTCGGGGATGCCAATGCACGGCTGGGCTGGACGCGCGAGCTCGATCAGCCGGTGAACCGCGTAGCGATTGCCGGGGATGGACGCGTGCTCGCCGTCGGGTTCCCGTCCGGCCGGACGATCGCGCTGGATAATCTGCGCAATCCGGTATGGGGATTCGTGCATGAAGAGCCGGTGACGGGGCTCGCCCTCGGAGAGAGCGGCGCGGCGTGTGTGATCGGTACGGAAGCGGGCACCCTACTGGCAGTGAACGGCGAGGGTGCGCTTCGCTGGAAAGTATCTGTGGGGCTGCCGGTGGTAGGAACTGCTACCGACGATCGGGCGCGGTGGGTCGCAGCAATCCTCTCGGACGGAGGTTCCCACGCGCTGATTTGCCTGACGGAAACCGGGGCGCCGCTGTGGGAATTCGACCTGGAAGCACGTCCCACCGGGATCAGCCTGTCGCCGGACGGTCGTTACTTACTTGTCTCACTCGCTACGGGCGTGGCGAGTCTGTTCCAGGTGGATTTCACAGCCGTCTCGGCGGTTCCCGGCCTCACGCGACGTCCCCTGGCGCTGGCGCGCGCGGCTGCCTCCACCGGCGACCTGGAAGCCGCCCGCGTGCAGTATCTCGCGGTCCTCGCGGCCGAGCCACACGATGTGGAAACCGCACGGGAACTGGCCGATCTCGAGCGCATCCTGTTGTGCCAGTATGACGAAGTGGCCCGGCAGCAGCGCGCCTCGGGCAACTTCGAAGGAGCGCTGGACGTGCTGGACCGGGCGCTCAGGGTGCTGCCCTGGGATCCAGCGCTCGTGGCCCACCGTCGGGATTGCTGCGAGGAAGCCCGTGCGTTCTGGGAAGCAGAGGCGCAGGAAGCGATGGCCCGTTATGCGTGGGATGCTGCCGAGCGGGCCTGTGGCCGGGTGCTGCAATTGGACGCGGGCGCACTCCACGCGCGCGAGGCGCTTGCCGCGATTCGTGAGCACCGTGCCGCCGCGCTGCGCACGGATGGGGACACGCGCGCCGGGGCCGGGGATGCCGCGGGCGCCATCGCCTGCTGGCAGCAGGCCCAAAAACTGGAGCCGAGAGACGACGTCGCGCAGCGGTTGAGACGCATGGAAGCACAGCGCTGTGTGGATCAGGGCATTGCCCACTATGAGGCACAACGGATGCCGGAAGCCGTCTTTCAGTTCCGCAAGGCACTGGCTCTCGATCCGCACAGTGAGCCGGCAGCGCGCTACCTCGGTTATGCCCAGGGCCAGGCAGTAGACACGCAGATCGCGGATCGGTTCAGCCGGCTGGAGTAGCGGTCATCCCTGCTTCCCCCCGCGGGGCGGGGCCCAGCAGTGCCTTCAGCTCCGGATCCTGGCTGACCTTCCAGATTTTGCCGTCCACATAGTAGTGCCAGATCACCAGCATGGTGAAAGGTACGAAGAGCCACGACCACCCGGGGCGCAGTAGCCCGAGCGTTTCGATGGCGCCCACCAGCACGCCGTACACCAGCGCCATGCCCCCCCACTTCAACACCGCATGGCGGATGCTCAGCCGGCGGCGCTGGTAGTGCATGATCCAGCCCTGGTACTGCACGTCGTGATAGGCGGTTTCGAGCGCCTCGGCCACCAAAAAAGGAGTCGCGGTTGCATGGAAGACGAAGTAATGCGTCCCGAGCGCGGCGGCCATCAAAAGGAGCTTCGGAGTGTTCACTCCCTGTCCGGTTGCTACGCGCCAGACCTGCCGGAACCCCAGACCGACCAGGAATGTCAGAAACGCTGCCCAGAGGAACTCTGCGGGTTCGGGGGGGAGATTGGGGAAGACCACCTGAAGCTCCCCGTAGATGCGGATTGGTTCGCGTACATCCGTGTAGTCGTTGAAGAAGCAGGCAAACGTACCCGTATAGAACGTGCCGAAATCCAGGAAGTTGTCCAGCGGCTCCCGATCCCGGTTCAGCGCTTTGTACATCTTCAGGAAGCCGGAATGCTGCCGGATGATGTGCCATGTCCCGTAGAGCGCCGCGAAGACGATGAGTTGCGCTTCCAGACGGAGCACCGCCACCACGATCCCGATCGCGAAAAAACCGGCGATGCCCCAGGTGTGCAGGGTGCGCCGGCGCTGGAACTCGACCGGGTCCCCGTACGTGCGGGCAAAGGTCTGAAAAATGTGAGGATGGTCAAAAAACGCAGTGAAGACGAAGTAGGTGATGAGGATCTGGTCTCCGCGCAGAAACCACCCGAAGCGCGGCGCCAGCAGATACAGGCCGTAGAACAGGAAGGTGAAGACGCAACTTCCCAAAAAGAAGCAGCTATCATAGCGAGCGCTGACGATCCATCGTGGTGCGGTCGTCAACGACGCGGTTGCGCTCCCTGTCGGCGTTGGATTCGCCTCCACGCAGTCATTCCTCCCCGCCCGAAGTCCGGACCGGGAAGCAAGTGGAGTTCCGGCACGGGATCATCGGACACTGACCCTACCCACAGGCGGGACAGTGATAGTAGGCGCGCCGCACCCGGACCCGCCCGGCGAGGGTGACCAGGGTGAGCTCGTAATGGCGCTGGTAGAGGGCCTAGCCGCCACAGGGGCACGCGAGCTGATTGCCTTCTTTGCGTTCCGCTTCCGCAGGCAGCACCCGTGCGCTGATCTCCTCCTGGACAGTCCGCCCGAGCCGGGCCCCGAAGTCCTCCAGGGCGTTGATGTCGGTGCCCGAGGCACGCCGCCCTCGTCCAGTTGCTGGCGGAAGCGTGCCACGAGGGCGGCTTTGTGGCGCTGAATATCTTCGGGGGTCATGCGAGGGCTCCGAGAAGGGCGGCGCTGAGTCGGCGGTACGCGGGGTCACCTCAAGTGAATCGCACCCCGCGCCCCGGCGTCCACGCTTTGCCTACCGTACCGGAGAGTTACACCCATGCTGGAGCTACCCGACATCTGCATCCCACCCATTGCCCACCGCACCTCAGCGACCCTCTTTTTCTACCATAACATGGGATTACACCCGTTATGACACATCATTCTTTGCCTTTGGTAACACCATTGATCGTCCAGTCGCTCAGCCTGAACTTGACCCGCTTTTCTTCTCCTTGAAGCACGAGCACCAGAGTGACTTCCTCGTCATCTGGCTTTAGAACCGGCGTTCCATCATTGCTGAACAAGTCGAAGGTTACCATATATGCGGTTGAGAAGTAGGTATCGCTGTTTGAGTAAGCGTAGTACTCAGGGAACCGCGCAG
>SYMT01000454.1 GCA_005805375.1 Actinomycetota bacterium | reverse complement strand
TCCACGAAATATCGTGGCCGCGCTTCACGCCCTTCCGGGCGGAAAGCAACGGTTGGATGTCTTGTTCGAATTCCGTCTTGCGACGGAACAAACCGTTCCTGCTCCCTTACCGTTCGTCTTCCGCTGTTCAGTTTTCAAGGAACCGCTGCGTCTTCTCACGACGCTTTGGTGGGCCGGAAGGGCTTACCCCGTCGGCTCACGTATCTTACTCATGGGGCCCCCTCTTGTCAATACCCCATTTCGCGCATTTTTCGGCGGAGTTGAGCGGGAGTGCAGACTCCGCCCGGAAGGAGTTCGCCGCACCGGGGCCGAATCGCGTCCTTGTCCCATCCGGGACCCCGACGGGAGGCGTATCCGTGCCCTATTCCATCGTCCAAGTCCGCTCCGCGCTCGACCGCCTGCCGCGGGTGCGTCTCGGCCATCTGCCCACCCCGCTGGAGCCTCTGCCGCGGCTCTCCGCCGCGTTGGGTGAGGTCTCCGTCTCGATCAAGCGGGATGACTGCACCGGTCTCGCAATGGGGGGCAATAAGACCCGGCAACTGGAATTCACCCTTGGGGAGGCGGTGGCGCTCGGCGCCGACTGCATCGTGCAGGGGGCCGGGTCCCAGAGCAATCATTGCCGCCAGACGGCCGCGGCGTGTGCCCGGCTGGGTCTCGACTGCTACCTGGTGCTGTGCCGGGATGACCGGGCGCCCGGCGCAGGCGAGGTGGCGCAGGGAAACTTGCTGCTCGATCTGCTGTTCGGTGCGAACATCCGGTGGACCGAAGCGCCGCTGGGCCACGCGTTCGAGCATGAGAAGACGGCACTCGCGGGGGAACTGCGCGCTCGCGGCCGGCGGCCGTATGTCATCGGCGGAGACCGCGGTAAGTTGCTCGGTGCGGCGGCGTATGTGAACCAGATGTGCGAGACGGCGCAGCAGTTGGACGGCACCTACCCGGATGCGATGTATGTCTGCGCGGCGGGCGCCACTCACGCCGGGTTGCTCCTGGGCGCACGCCTGCTGGGCCTGCCGTTCCCGATCCGCGCGATGGCTCCCATCGTCTGGGACTACGACGTTCCCAGCGCCGTCGCGGAGACGGCGAACGCGCTGTCCGCAGAATTGGGGCTGCCGCTGGAGCAGCCGATCCGGCCCGGCGATGTCGGCCACTCGGAAGAGTGCGTCGGTCCCGGCTATGGAATCCTGACTCGCGAGGCGCTGGCAGCGATCGAGCTGGTTGCACGCACCGAGGGCATCCTGCTGGATCCCTGCTACACGGGGAAGGCCATGAGCGGCCTGATTGATCATGTCCGGCGCGGGACGGTGCGGCCCGGGTCGCGCGTCCTGTTTGTCCACACGGGCGGCACGCCCGCGCTCTTCACGTACGCGCGGGATCTGCTGGAGGGGTAGGGGGATCGGGGGCGGCGAGCGTCGCGAAAACCCGCTGGATGAGCGACGAAACCTCGTCCGGCCGAAACGGTTTGCAGAGGTAAAAGTCCGCCCCGATGTCCAGCCCAAGCGCCACATCTTCGGTATGACTTCGTGCCGTCAGCATGATGACGACTGTGTGGGACAATTCGGGGTCCGTTTTGACCCGGTTCAACACCCGGAAGCCATCCAGCACCGGCATCACCACATCCAGGACGATCACGTCGGGACGTTCGGCACGGATGGTTTCCAATGCCTCACCACCATCTGCGGCGGTGAGGAGGGTGTGTCCGGCATTTCGCAGGGCGAATTGCAGCAGACGTAGAATTTCGGGGTGGTCGTCCACCAGGAGAATCTTGCCCACGATGCTCGGTCTCCGCACTCCGGCTGGCCGGGGACAGCTCCTGACCCAGGACGGAACCGTTCCCCATGTCAAAACGATATCCCGACGGTACCGGTTCCGGCACCCGGGAACCCGACGTTGACAGGGGAGGGTGAACCACCCGATCAAGCAGGCAGGTGTGTCGCAGGCGCGGGGAGTGACCCACGCACGAAGGATTTCGCATGAATAACAAACGAAGGAACATGGTATTCGGCCTGGCGGCCGGTGCTCTGCTGTGGGGGTCCGGGTATCTGAGCGCCCAGCAGCCTGCGAAACGCAAGGGATGGGCGCCCGGCAAGGGCTACGGGTGGGTCTGGGGCAAGAATGACGAAGTGGGAGCCCTCAATACTCTGGGACCTGACGACGTCCGCGAGGCGATGCGGCTGGTCCGCCAGGGCAAGGTGTACGACCTCGGGATCACGTACGACCGCACTTCGTACAAGTGGCCGGGCCATTCCCCGGGGGAAATCCTGAGCTTCCGCACCCCGGAGGGGGTGAAGCGCCAGCAGGACAACGAGTTCACCCAGGGACCCGGCAACGCGAGCGGCACTGCCTGGCACAGTAGTGCTCTCTTCGTCTCCGATAACGTCGCAACGCAGATTGACGGTCTGGGACACGCCACCGAGGGCCGGGACAATCACTGGTACAACGGCTTCAAAGCCGCCGATTGGGGGAGCAACTGGGGCATCCGCAAGTGCGGCGCCGAAACGATCCCTCCGATCGTGTGCCGGGGGGTCCTGCTGGATGTGGCGGGGCATCGGCGGGTGGACGCACTCCCTTCCCATTTCCGCATCACCCGCGCTCTGCTTCAGGAAGTCGCCACAGCCCAGCGCACCGAGATTCGCCCGGGCGACGCGGTGTTCATTCGCACGGGCACCTTGCGGTATTGGGGTGAAACCGGGGCGAACCAGGAGAAGATTCGCGAGCACGATAGTGCCGGAATTGATGTGGACGCGGCTGAGTGGCTGGTAGGCGACAAGGGCGCCGTGCTGGTCGGTTCCGACACGAGCGGCCTCGAGGTGGGTCCCGTTCCCGCCAGCAGCACTTCGTTCATGCCGGTCCACAACTACCTGCTCATCAAACAGGGTGTTCACATCGGCGAGTTCCACAACCTGGAGGGCCTGGCAGCGGATCGCGCCTACGAGTTTGCCTACGTGTGCGGGGTCAACAAATTCAAGGGCACCGCGGCCGGGTTCGTTCTCCGCCCCCTCGCACTCCGCTAACCCAGGGGTTCACGTGCCTGGACGTTCAGCTCCACGGGAGATTCCCTTCGCCCGTGGAGCTTCGCACCGAGGCGGTGTTGTATCCGACCATCCCGTGAAAGCCGGCCGGGGTCAGAGTGGCGGGAACGTTACGCGGAGCAGGCGGTCCATCAGCGCTCGCCCCTGCCCTTCGAATGCGGGAACACCCAGCAGTCGGTTGCGGAAACTCGCCAGCCAGGGAGTGCCGCACTGGAACACCTTGCCGAGCATCCAAGATTGGCGTGTGATGAACGCGGTGCGCTCCCGCCGGGCTTGTTCGTACTCTCGGAGGGCCGCCGGGATCAGACCGCGTCGCCGCAGCAGATCCGCCAGCACGACCGCATCCTCCAGTGCCTGGCAGGCGCCCTGCCCCAGGTTCGGCGTGGTCGGGTGCGCTGCATCGCCGAGGAGAGTCACCGGCCCGTTTCCCCAGGGCCAGGTCGGCGGCCGATCCACGACGTCGTTCAGCAGCACGGCCTGGTCCGGCGTCCCAGCGAGGAGGGCGGAGATCGGTGCGGGCCACCCGGCAAATCGCCGCACTACCTCTTGTTTCCACGCGGCCCGGTCGGGAAGACTCCCGGCAGGCCCGTTGTTGACGGCAAACCAGTAGGTTTGCCCCACACCGCAGGGAAACACGCCGAACTGGGCGCCCAACCCGAGCACCAGCAGCGTCATCCCTGGCGGACATTCCGGGACAAGCATCGGGGCGATCCCCCGCCAGGCCAGGTAACCGGCGTATCTCGGAGCGACCTCCCCCCGCAACTGCGCGCGCACCACCGACCGGATGCCGTCCGCCCCAATCAGCAGGCGGCCTCGAGCGGAGCGTTCGCCGGCGAAGTGCGCGACGACCCCGCCCCGTTCGGCTTCCAGCGCCACACAGGGGCTGTCCAACCGAATCCGCTCCCGACCGAGCGCATCGGCAAGCACCCGCTGCAAGTTCGCACGATGCACACAGACGGAGGGCGCCCCCGCCGCCCGGCTCGCCGCCCCGATGTCACTCTCCGACACCCGGCGTCCTTCCCGCGTCGTGACCACAGATCGTTCAATGACGGCGCTGCAAGCCAGCACTTCCTGCTCAACCCCGAGCGCCCGCAGAGCCAGCATCGCGTTCGTCCAAAGACTGAGCCCGGCCCCGACTTCCTGCACCTCGGGTGCGCGTTCGAATACCGCCGCCTCAATCCCCACCCTGCGGAGTGCCAGTGCCGCCGCCAATCCCCCGATCCCGCCGCCGATGATGAGCACGGGGGCGTCGTTCTGCGCACTCTGTCTCATTCCCCCATCCCCGTCCCCCCCACCCGCCGCCGTGCAAGCGTGCG
>SYMT01000453.1 GCA_005805375.1 Actinomycetota bacterium | reverse complement strand
TGCGCGACTCCACATACGCCTGCGATTGCCTGCGGTGCGTGCCCGATGCCGTACCCGAGCCACGCCGGGTGCCCCCTGGGCGTAGCAAGGGGACCCCTCCCGCCCACGCACCCCGTGCCCGAGCCACGCCGGGGACTTGCCGCGAGCGACGCGCGCAAACGGAGTTGCGCGACTCCACATACGCCTGCGATCGCCGGCGGTGCGGGCCAGATGCCGTACCCGAGCCACGCCGGGTGCCCCCTGGGCGTAGCAAGGGCCCCCCCTCCCGCCCACGCACCCCGTGCCCGATCCACCCGCAGGCGGGACGATGAATTCTGCCTGGGTCCCTTGGTGTTCTACTCCTCGTGGGTACCCCACGGGTCCAGGCCCGGCTACATCGGCCGGGCCCGCTTCTCAGCGTCTTCGATCATCGAGTCCAGGAGTCGCCGGCGCGGGTCTTCCGGGTGGATGAACGGCCCTTGACCGTGGAACGTCACCATCGCGGCACGCACCAGGCACGTCGTGGGCGTGCGCATCCGGCAGTAGCCCTCGCAGTCACAGCGAGGGTTTGGGATGCGAGGAGTGTTCATCGCAGGACTTCGCCGGTCTCCTCGTCCACGAGTCGCGTGGTCAGGCGGTGGCCCTTCGGGACCCAGTAGGACGCGTCCTCAACCGGTTGGCGGAAGGTCCCGTGCGGGCTGCCCCGCACGGCAGCGACGCCATCGAACGGGGAGAGACCCCGATTGTTCTTGCCGCTGTGAGTTGGTTTGTCGCATTCTTTACAGCGGTAGTCCAGAGCTTCGGCGATTTCCCTCACGTTCCTTCGCGCTTGAACTGCGCCAGGACATCGGCCGTCCATTGACCCAGCGAGCAATGCAGGTGATCTACGTTTTCGTTAGAGTAGTGATGATCGGGCTCCGTCTTCCGATGCGCGATCTTGCAGGCCGCGCAAAGGTGTGGCGGCTGCGGCGGTGACCGCAGCGCCGGCGAAACCGCCCGCCCCGGCGCCTGCAAGCGGAGTTGCAGGATTCCACGCCGCGTCGGCAGGTGCGTGGGTGGCCCAGGGGTGGGTCCGCGGTGCGGTGGTCCACTGGTTCCGGGTCGTCGGGTGTGTGGGTGGCCGAGAGGGGGGTCCGCTTACTTACGTGCGCGGCTCGGGTTATGCGGTGCGGGTTGTGTACTGGGCCGCTTTCCCGCTGCGTCTCTCTGCTCCCTCCGCGGTTCATACTCCGGGCGCAGTGGACGTATGCGCGTCTTCGGCCCCGACTATCGAACTGTTTCTCGCAATCGGGTGTTTTGCATTGTGCGCCGGGACGCGCTATCCAATTTTCGCCGGGAACACCCTGAGGTGGCTCCGCGCCGGTCCGGTCCCGGCGCTCGCTCGCGGCGTATGTCTACAGCAGTTCCCCGATCGGCTTGCCGTCGCCGACGATGCTCGTGGGGCGGCCCGAGGAGTCCGGGTAGTGCGTGTCCAGCGGGATGCCGAGCTGCTGATAGATGGTTGCCAGCACGTCCAGCGGCTTGACGAGTCGGTCCTGTACCCCGCCGCCGAACTTTTCGCTGGCGCCGATGACGCGCCCACCCTGAATTCCCCCTCCGGCCAGTAGGACGCTGAACGCGTCGCCCCAGTGGTCGCGGCCGGCGTTGCCGTTCATGCGGGGTGTCCGGCCGAACTCGCCGGCGCAGTAGACGATCACGTCATCGAGCATGCCCCGATCCGCCAGGTCCTCCACGAGAGCCGCGATGGCCCGGTCAAGCGGCGGGAGATGCTCGTCCAGACCCTTGGTGAGATCGTTGTGGTGATCCCAATTTCCGGTATTGACGTTCACCACGCGGGCGCCGGCCTGGACCAAGCGCCGCGCCAGAATGGCGCTCTGTCCGTACCGGTGGCGGCCGTAGCGGTCCCGCAGTTTCGGATCCTCGCGGTTCAGATCGAATGCGATTCGCATTCGGTCGCCGGTCACCATTTCCATCGCCTGCGCTTTGAAGCCATCCAGCCCCTCCAGGACTCCGTTCTGGTCCAGGTCCCGCCGCAGAGTGTCGAATGTCTTCAAGAGAGCCCGCCGCGCTTCCAGATTTTGCGGGGTGAGGCCCTGCGGCAGCGTGAGATTTGGTACCTGAAAGTCCTTCGCGTTCGGATCGGCTCCCACCTCAAACGGGTTGTACGCCTTGCCCAGGTAAACGGCCCCCTGGTAGCCGAACGACTCCGACTTCGGGATGGTCACATACGCCGGCATCTGGGGAGCCCGCGCGCCGAGCGAGCGGGCGACGACGGAACCCAGGTGCGGTTTCTGCGCGGCGTTCCGCGCGAGCGTTGGACCGAAATACCCCGTCTGCACCCAGTGGGCCGAGGGAGCGTGGATTCCATGTTCATGATGCACAGAACGCACGAGCGCCAGGCGGTGCATGATCTTTGCCTGTTCGGGAATGCGTTCTCCCATCAGGATACCAGGCACCGAGGTGGGGATCGTCTGGTAGGGACCCCGGTACTCGGCGGGAGCGTCGGGCTTGACGTCCCAGGTGTCCTGCTGGCTGATGCCTCCGTCCGTCCAGAAGACGATCAGCGATTTCTTGCTGAACGGTCGCTTCGCCTCAACCGCGTGGGCCTCGGCGCCCAGCAGGTCTGCCAGGCCCAGACCGAGCAAAGGCGCTCCCAGTTGGAGGAAGCTCCGGCGTGTGACGCCGTCGCACCGGCGAAACGGGTTTCCCTGGATGGACAACATGGTGTGAACTCCGAGCAGCGGATCAGTGGTTGAAGAGAAATTCGTTGGTGGCAAGCAGCGCCCAGAGCAGGGAGCGATAGGCCTCGGCCGGGTCCTTCTCCCGTTCGAGGAACTCCAGCGCCGCCTGCCGCTCGTCCGATCGCGGCTGCCGCCCGAGCAACCGGAGAAACACCTCGCCCACCTTATCCGGGTGCGCGCGGGGATCCTTCGCGAGGCGGGCGGCGAACCCCGTGGGGACAGTCAGTTTTCGCTGGATCTCGGGCGAATTGACCAGTTCCAGCGCCTGCGTCAGTGCCGGATCGTCTACTCGCTCGCACTCGCACGCCGTGCGGCGGCCGGGGCGGCCGAACACGTCCAGAAACGTCGCGGGGACATTCTCGTCGGGGAGGTCAATCGCCCGTGTGCCCGGTGCGAACTTGCTGGAGCCCGCGGCGAACTCCGTCGGCACATCCAGGACCTGACTGATTCCGTCCAGGAGCACCTCGGCGCTCAGCCGGCGCGGATAGAAGCGGGCGAACGTTTGGGTGTCCCCTGCGTTCCACTCGGTCGGGGCCGCCTGAAGCCGGTACGCGTAGCTGTTGACGATGATCCGGATCAGGTGCTTGACATCATATTTCGCGGAGGTGAGCTCGTGTGCGAGGGCATCCAGCAGTTCCGGGTTGCTCGGCGGGTTGGTGCTCCGCGAATCGTCCAGTGGATGGACGATCCCGCGCCCGAGGAAGTGCGCCCACATGCGGTTTGCCAGGGTGCGGGCAAAGAACGGGTTCTCGGGGCGCGTCATCCAGCGTGCGAGGCTGCGGCGCGGATCGTCGAAACGGGATAGGGGGAACTGCGCGTCGCCCAACGGTCGCGGCTGCATCACCGCTCCGGTGCGCGGATGGGTCACCGTGCCTGCTTCCTTCACGTAGATTGTTTCGTCGGTCGGCACTTCGGCGTCTGCGAAACCGCCCTTTCGCCCCACGCGGGAAAAGACCGCCGCCAATGCATAATAGTCCGCCTGACTCCACCGCTCGGCCGGGTGGTGGTGGCACTGCGCGCACTGTACGCGGACCCCGAGAAACGCCTGGGAGACCGACTCGACATACTCGGGAAGCTTGCGAACAGTCCGATACCAGACGGTCGGCGGGTTCTCGGCCTGGCTCCCGCTGGCTGTCAGGATCTCCGACACGAACCGGTCGTAGGGCTTGTTCGTCGCAAACGAGTCCCGGATCCACGCCGCAAAGAGTGTGGTGCCGGGCCGCTGTTTGCTGGTCGAATAGCCGGCGCCGCGATTTTGCAGGATGTCGGCCCACTTGAGCGCGAAGTAGCTGGCGTACTCGGGCCGGTCCAGGAGGCGATCCACGAGGCGCTCGCGTTTGTCGGGGCGGGTGTCGGAAACGTAGGCGGCCACCTCCGCCGGGGTGGGGAGGGTGCCGCAGATGTCGAGCGACACGCGGCGCACGAACGTTGCGTCATCGGCCGCCTCCGAAGGGGCGACTCCCATCAATTCCCACTGGCGCAGGAGATGCCGGTCTACCGGTGAGGCCGCCAGAGCCGGTCGGAGTGCGCTCAACCGTGCCTGGACCGCCGCGGTCCGAGCCGGATTCCCTGCAAAGGGGATGGCGCCGTGAAAGGTGGCGATACGGTCCCCGAAACGGGCCATCACCGTGATCAGGCCCCGGCGATCGGCGGTACGCACGATACCTTCTCGATCCACGGCGGCGATGTCCGGTTCGTTCGACTGGTAGACGGCCTGCCGGGTCACATCCCGCGCAGTCCCGTCGGAGAAGAAGGCGCGCACGTGGAGCCGCTGCTGAGCCTGGATGCTCAGGGTGGCCCGCTGGGGGATGACCTCTACGCGGACCACGGTCGGATCGGAGGGGTGCGGCGGGCGAGCGCCGGCGATGACCCAATCGCGTAGAATCCGGTACTCGTCACTCTGTTCGGGGATCGGGCTACCCCCGCCGTGCGGAGCCCGCCCGGACGCCTTCAACAGCAGGAGGCTCTGTTCCGGGTCGGTGCGGGAAATCCGTCGCCCGCCGCCCTCGCGCACGAGCGCTTCGTAGTCCTCCTCCGGCTCAAAGCCGAGGAGCGAGAGCCTGAAGCCGTTCTGCCCGTTCGCCTTGCCGTGGCAGCCGCCGCTATTGCACCCGGCCCGGGTCAGAATCGGCACCACATCGGTGCCGAACCGCACCTCCGCCGCTCGGGCCGGTGTGGCCAGCCCGACCAGCAGCGCAGCCACAGCGGCAGCTCGCCCTGTGTTTCGACCCACTCCCAGGGCCGCAACTCGGGCGCCCCACCGTTCTTCATGCATCATCGGCGATTCTCCGGGGCCCTACGGCACAATTTCGAGGGTGAGGAAACAGCTTCCCTGATAGATCGGTTGGTCCTCGACCGTGCCTACGCCGAGCAGGCGCAGGAACGACTGGCGGCCGAGCGGTGCATCCGGGTTCACGATCACCTGCAAAGATCCCTTCTCCGCTCCGCCGACGAAGGTCTCCCCGCGCCCGCGGAGCCCCGTCACGTTGGTCACGACGCCCGGTGCGGCGAGTTCGGTGTGGATCTTGCCGATGAAGCCGTTCCGTCGGACGGCACTGTAGGGGATCTGGAAAATCTCGCCGCGCTTCACCCGCAGCGGCGTGTAGGGATCCACCTCCACCAGAAACGCGGCCGGTTCCACGTCGAAGGTCACCGGGTTGCTGAACGTCACTGCCGTCTCGGTCTTCTTGTCGGCCGTCGTGACCGTTGTCTCCGCGCGCACGACCACCGAGTAGTGGCCGGTGGGGAGATGGGGTGGGAGATAGAAGCTGAGGTGCCCCTTCGCCTCCCCGGCTGAAAGGACGACGGCCTGGTTGCGAATGCTCTCCGGTAGGCCGACCGCGATCAATTTCACCGCCGCGGCCGGCGCGCCCGCCGGGCGTTCGATGGAGATCGCAACGTCCAGCGCCCCGCCGGGCGAGTGGTGCGGGCGCAGCACTCCATACAGGTGGTGCGGGATCGGCTCGTGGCCGTCCGCCGTCACGCGGACCGGAGCCTCACCGCAGACCGCCAGCGGCAGTCCCGCCCTGAGCCGCCCCCAGCCGTTCGGTAGCCCGGTCCGCACCACGGCGGCGCTCCGCACCGGCACGGGGAGGGCGCCGGGTTCGTCGGCAATCGCCTCCAGTTTCAATTCGCCGAAGCGAAATGACGTCCCCGGATCGGCCCGAACCACCAGCGTGGTTCGATCCACGCCGGGACCCAGCCAGCTCTCGGGACATTCGATACCGCCAGGCAAGTCCCGGGCCCGCACGCGGATGGCGCCATTCATCCCGCGGCGCCGAAACGCGACCAACTCCACCGCCGCCGCGCCCCCCCGGGGGACCGTCAGGCCTCCGGCGTCGTCACGGCGCGGGAACGCCACCACAACGAGGGCGGGTTCCTCACGGCGCACACTCAATCGGTAGATCCGCCGTGCATCGGGTTCCAGGCCGCCGACTACGTCGCGGACTGCGATGCGGTAGCGGCCGTCGGTCGGTGCGACCCAGCGTCCACCCGGGTCGGGATGCTGGGTGGGCATGGTGGGTCCCCCGACGTTGCGCAGGTCGTCGCCGAAGCGGACGAACTCCCGCTCCCCCTTGCTGTCCAGAATGCTGAGTTGGGCGTCTACGGGAGAGCCGATCCGTCGCGCCAGCACCTCGACGTAAAACACCTCGCCCCGGCGGGCGTCGAGCGCGAACCACCCCGTGTCGTCACCGGTTTTCAAAACCCCGCTCACTTCGCAGGGGCCGGGCAGCAGTACCGCCACTCCCCCGGAGGTCGGCTCGGACTGCACCACGGGCACATCCGTAACACCAATCGGGACCACTGCATGGCTGCCGCGTAGATGATAGGCCAGCCCGGAGAGCAGCGCCTGGGAGGGGTGCCGATGCACCGGCAGAAGCGCCGTCTCATGCGCCTGGGCAGCCGGAATCTCCACGTCCACCCAATCGAAGGCGGGAGGGGATTGTACGCGCCCCGGAGACCCGGCGGCCGGTGCGGCGGCTCCGGCCCGGCGCGGGCGACGCACAGTCTCCCGCCCGCCGGTTGCCTTACCGGGGTGTGTCCGAACGTTCGCTGCGCCTGGCTGTCCTGTGGCGCGGAGGTTCCACCCGAAGAGGCGGACGCGGCCGGCCTTGCCTTGCTCGATCACGCTGGGAACCGTGAACGCGACGCGCGGTCCGGCGTCAATATCAAGACGGTAATAGTGCTCGGGCGATCCGGTCGCGGTCAGATCCTGCACCTTGACGACGTAGGCCCCATCGGCAGGCGCCAGCAGGTCCACCAGCGGATCCACGCCGAAGTACCCGCGGTTGGCGGCGATCCGGCGTCCGGCGGAATCATACAGTTCGAGCACCGCACGCAGCCGAGAGTCAATCCGCTCGGCCCAGCACTCTACCACCACACGCTGCCCGCGCTTCGCCATGAACCGATAGCAATCGGGGTCGCCCGGCTTCTCAATCCGGCCATGCACCACCCCGTTCAGCGACGCCGCGGCCGGTGACGCGAGATCATCGTTCGGCTCGGTCTCCAACGTCTCCGGACGATTGCCGATCAGGAAGGAGCGAACGGAACTGCCGCCGTTCTCCGCTTCCGCCCACAGGTCGTAGTGGCCCGGCAGGACCCCCTGCGGTATGGTCAGCCGGAACCGGTTGGGTCCGGCCGCCTCGCTCCGCACTCCGGGTGCGCTGCACTGCAGTGCCCGCACGCCGACCAGGTTGCTCCCGCCGATAGTTACCGTCACGGTCTGCCCCACCGCACCGCCCGCCGGGAACACCGTGTCCAGCAGCGGCGGAGGCGGATCTGCTGCTGCCGGCTGCAATCCGCCGAGCAACAGAAATAGAGCGAGGGTCAGCGTCGCACCCGGGCACGGGCGGCAACAGGTCTTCATCGGGACTCCCGTCGGGTCGGGCCGGGGTGAACCGACGCATTCGCGCAGCCTGACGTACGTCGCCA
Organism: Actinomycetota bacterium; assembly: GCA_005805375.1. Lineage (GTDB taxonomy): Bacteria > Armatimonadota > SYMT01 > SYMT01 > SYMT01 > SYMT01. The sequence goes on along the minus strand of SYMT01000453.1, from coordinate 2,555 downwards.
GGATACTGCGATCCGCGTACAGCAAGCGCTTCGGCCGGGCACAGGTCCCGGGTGGCACGCTCCTGTGGTCTTCATCTTCCCCTAATGGCATCAGCTCGAGGTCTCTCCTATTATGAAACCCACGCACCGGGACGGTTTCAGGTACTATCGCCTGTGCCGAGGAGAAAGTGAAGGCAGGGCCTCAGAGTTAGGAGGGTTCATACGGTTCCAGGGTTCATCGGGTTCCGGAGTGCTCAGGTTGTGTTGTCTTGAAACCATAGCGCACGGTTTTCCGGGCCCGGGCCGCACCGAGTGTCTGCTGGTTGTGAGAAAGTGGTCCCCCAACGCCCTCGCACCCACGTGCCTACACCACGCTGGGTGCTCCTGAGCGTCGCACGTGGCCTCCTCAGGGCACTCGCACCGCCGACGCCCGCGCTGCGCCGAGTGCCCCTGAGCGGCAGCAGGTGGTCCGGCGCCACTTCTGACGGGGAGCCGTCCGTGTTGCCGCATCGCCGGTGAGCGATGTGCCTGCGCCGGGGTCGCTGCGCCCGACGTTGGGCGAGGGGCTGATCGGCTGACTGAGTGGGTTATTGTCACAGAAGTGGGTCTACTTGCTTACGCGCGTGGCTCGGGTACGGTGTGCTGTTTGGCATTGTGCCGGTGGACCGCTTGCTGCGCCCAGTTACGGTCCGGGCTCCGATGCGCGGTGGGACTCCGCGTGCAAACTATCGTGCCGGTGCCGGACCGTCGCGTCCGACTATTCGTACTGGTTCAGAGTTCTCGGTTGCGAGGGTTTTGCCACCGCAAATTCTGGAACCCTGCAATCCTGCAACCCGCGGAACAGGGCCGTCGCCCGGCGTCGCGCGCCGGGTACTTCCGCGCCCGACGACCGGCCGGACTACCTGCTCATCTCACACGGAACTATGCGCACTACCATTTCCATTCACGGTGCCCGCGAGCACAATCTCAAGAATGTCAGCCTGGAAATCCCCCGGGACCGACTGGTGGTCCTCACCGGGGTGAGTGGCTCCGGCAAGTCGTCGCTCGCCTTCGACACAATATATGCCGAGGGGCAACGGCGCTACATGGAGTCGCTTTCCTCGTTCGTGCGGAGGTTTCTCGACCACCTGAAGAAGCCGAAGGTGGAGTTCCTCAACGGTCTGTCCCCGGTTGTTTCCATCGAGCAGAAAACGATCACCCGCACACCGAGGTCCACCGTCGGGACGATGACGGACATCAGCAGTTACCTGAATCTGCTCTTCGCTACCGTGGGGAAGGCGCGGTGCCCCTTCTGCACCCACGAAGTTCCCATCCGCACGGAGGCGCAGATCGCAGAACTGATTCTGGGTCTCCCGCCGGGCACGACCGTGGAGCTGCGGGCGCCGCTCTTCCCGGTATACGGCGAGGACCTGGAGTTCCTCTTCTCCGAGGTGCGGAAGAAGGGCTACCGGCGGGTCGTGGCGGACGGGGTGCTGCTCGATATCAGCGAGGAAACCGACCTTGAAGCGAACCGCCCCGACCGCATGGAAGTCGTGATTGACCGCTATGTCGTGCGCCCGGAGATCGAGAAGCAGCTTCGTACCAGCCTGGAGAACGCGCTGGCGACAGGGGAGCGTTTCCTCAGCGTACATCTTCCCGACTTGCCTGCCGGAGACCCGGTGCTGGAAGGGTTCCGGAAACGCTTCGGCTGTCCGGAGCACAGTCTGACGATGGGCGGGCTGATGGCCGAGCACTTTGTGTTCAATGACCCGCAGAGCGCGTGCCGGACGTGCCTTGGGCTGGGCACGTACCTACAGGTGCATCCGGGGCTACTGGTTCCGGACCCCTCCCGCAGCATTGCCGGCGGCGCCTTTGTGCCGGAAGCCTATCGCCATAACAAAGACACGGGCGACGGCCGCCGGATGTACAGTCTGGCTGCGCACTATGGGTTCTCGCTCGACACTCCGTTCCGCGAGCTGCCGCCGGGAGTGGTGGACATCCTGCTGCACGGAACGAAGGGCGAGCGGGTGCGGTTGCTCCTGCCGGACGGAGCGCGCACCACGCACCGTGAGGTGGGAACGGATGTGCGCTTCGAGGGCATCGTCACGCGGATTGAGCGGCACTACCGCTGGTATCGGCAGAAGCAGACCGCACACTCCGGGATGGAGGACTATCTGGACAAGGTGATGGTGGAACACCGGTGTCCGGACTGCGGGGGCGCTCGGCTCCGCCCCCAGCGGCAACTGGTGGAGGTGGGCAGGCGCACGATCTACGATCTCGGCGGGCTCAGCTTCGGCGAATTGAGCGAGTTTTTGCACAGCCTGGCGTTGCCCGCGCAGCGCGGCGAGGCGGGCCGCGAGATTGCGCATGAGATCAGCACGCGCCTCGACCTGCTGCTCGGCATCGGTCTGGAGTATCTGAATCTGAACCGGAAGTCCTCTACCCTCTCCGGCGGCGAGGCGCAGCGGATCCGCCTGTCCACACAGATCGGGTCGGGGCTGATGGGGATGCTCTATGTGCTGGATGAACCCAGCATCGGCCTGCACCCGCGCGACGGGACCAAGATGATCGGGACGCTGCGCCAGCTCCGCGATCTC
>SYMT01000452.1 GCA_005805375.1 Actinomycetota bacterium | reverse complement strand
CGGCGTGCGGCTCCTCGCACCCGAGATGGCCGCCCTGGAAACGCAGATCGAGCGTCTCCCGGCACTGGGGAAGTGGTTCGTGACCATCCCGGGAGTGGTCCCCGCCTGACGGGAGGATTAATTCTGCGCGGTTCCCTTAGCGGATCTGGAAGAGCGCACCGGAAGACTGGATGAGGCCGGCGCGCTCTTCGCCCGAGTTCACGCGGCCGCCTGTAAGCAACTCGGCGAGGGGCATCCCACCACAGCCGCCCTCGTCCTCCGGATGGCGCAGGTGCGCAGCCGTCAGGGGCGGAACGAGGAAGCCGCCAGGCTGATGCGTGAGGCTATCCGGACGTACGAAGTGGCCCTGGGGCCCGACCACCCGTTGTTGGCCCACGCACTCGCCTGCCTGGCAGACTTGCTGCTGGGGCAGGGTGACGGAGCTGCCGCGCAGGCGCCCGCAGACACCGCACTCCGGGTGTATGAGGCTGCCACCGGCCCGGACAGCATCGAGACGGCAGCCGCATTGAACCTGGTCGCGCGGGCCTGCGCCACCCAGGGGCGCGGCGATCTGGCCCGGCCTCTCTTCCAACGGGCGCTCGCGATTTTCACCGATCGCCTGGGCGCTGACCATGCCCACTCGCGCACCCTTCACCGGCACCTGCGGGACCTGGATAACCAGGATCAGACTCACGCCGCCGTGGGTTGCGACCCCGCCACGTAGAGTGTGCCCCCTGTGGAGACCCCCTGTGGAGTCGCCGGATTCCACAGGGGGTCTCCATTTGCTGGGCGGTGGCATGCCCTGTGGCGATGGTCCGGTTTCTTTCGTTCGCCTACGGAGCGGGATCGGGATGCTGGGATGGTTCACCCACTTCAAGTTCCGCGAGCCGTTGCAACCCGTCCCGCAGCAGGCGCGCGTGGTCGAACGCGAGGGGAGCGGGGAGCGCGCTGAGCGGATGCCAGCGGGCCTCGGCCGCGTCGTCTCCCCCGGCCAGCGGCAGCGGCGCCAGCGCGGCGGGCAGGGCATGGGCGAAAACGTGGGTGCAACTCCACGCTTCGGGGGTATCTCGGGGGTCCCGGCCTCCACCCTCGTACACCCCGACCTGGAGCAGTTCCGCTTCGCTCCCGACCAGATCGAGGCCGGTTTCCTCCAGGAGTTCGCGCAGGCAGGCCTCGCGGAGCGTTTCACGGCCGGGTTCCCACGGGGTGCCCCGGCACGCGTCGGTGAGAGGGAACCCCCCGGGAAGCGCCCACTTGCCCGGCTCGGCCGGGGCATCCGGGTCGCGGCGGATGAGGAGCACTTCCAGCGCCCCGGCGCCGGGGCTGCGGCGGACGAGGACCAGATCCACCGTCGGGTTCGGGCCGCGGTGCCAGTAGGGATCCGGCGTGGAGTCCCATTGGGTGCGGTCCCGCAGCAGCGGCAGAATCTCGGCGGCGGTGGAGAACGCGCGTTCGGGTTGCAGGCGCGCGTGGCGAGAGCTGGCGCCCTCGGGCCCATCCATCAGCAGGTAGCGCAGGCGGAGGTTGCTGGCAGCCTGAATCTCATCATTGACGATGGAGCCACCGCCGATGAACAGGCAATACCCATCCACTTCTCGGAGGAGCCGGTAGAGGCCCGCCGCCTTGTCGTACAGCGTATCGCCGACCAGAGTGGCATGGGTGATGGCTCCGGCCGCCAGGCTCTCCGGCGGCGTGGTCCGGACCAGCGCCCCGAGCACCGGGAAGCCGCGCGGACGGGCGAGTTCCTGCACCACATGCTCCACCCCGAAGTGGGTTCCGCCAGTTACCAGCACGGTCGCGACCGGATCCAGTCCGTCCAGCAGGAGCGCCACTTCCCGGCGAATCAGTTCCCGGTGGGCGGGCGCGACGGTTTGCCAGCTCTTCAGCCAGGCGCCGGCGAACGACAGGATGAGCCGATCGCGCAGCAGATCGCGCAGCTCCGCGCTGCCGACGAGCGGCACGTTCAGCCGGACGAGAGCGGCGCGGAGCTGCGTCTCCTGTTCCGCCCGGAGACCTGCCCTGCGCCGGGTCACCGCGGGGGTGTAGTGGCGCTGGGGGGGATCGTCCGGGACCGCAAAGTCCTCCGGGAGGGTCCGCTCCAGTTCATCCTGGGTGGCCCGATATGCTTGCTCGGTCTCCCGGATTCTCTCCAGATCGGCATCGGTCAGGCCGGCGAGGCGTGCGGCCCGGACCTCCAGTCCGGCGTCGGTGAGGTAGATTCCGTAGCCGTCGGTACCGAGCACCACGCGCACGCCCGCGGCGAGATACCGCGCCAGCGGCACTTCGCGCGCCGACTGAATGTTGTTCAGGGCAAAGTTGGAGTTCAGGTTGAACTCCACGATGGCGCCGGATTGCCGCAGGAGCGCCAGCGTCTCGGTGTCTACGCCGTACAGCCCGTGCCCGATGCGCAGGCGAACGCGCAGCCCGGCGACTGTTTCGACCGCCACGCGCACGTTGTCCGGATAGGCGGGGTTTTCGCCGGCATGCACGCGCAGGACGAATCCGGGGCGCTCGCGATCCGCCCATTCCGCCGCCTCGCGCAGTTGACGGGCGAAGACCCGCGTGGAGTTGGTCTCGTGGCCCATGAAGTCGAGCCCCACCAGGTAGCGGCTTCCGGTCAGTTCACGCAGGCGGTCGAGGCAGTCCAGGTCCCACTCGAGGTCATTATGCCGGCTCAGGGCGGCGAGGAAGCGCAGGCGCACGCCGATTTCAGCCTCCAGGGCAGGAAGTTCGCGATGGAGCAGGCGGAGCCGCTGCGCCTCGATCACGTTGCTGAGCGAGAGTTCGGCATAGCGGATCCCCATCGCTCGATAGTCTTCGGCAATCCGGCGCAGCAGGGCGGGGAACACGCTTGCGGCCTTCGTGATGGGTGACCGCAGGCGGTAGATTCGCTCCAATTCGGGGAACGGCACCTGCCGATCGAGCGAGATCGCCAGGTCTCGCTTCAGCCGCTCGCGGTGGGCCGCCGGGAGCAGCGTCAGGGGCACCGGATCCGTGCCCTCAACGCGGATTCCCGCTTCTTCCAGTAGGCGGGGCGGATAGGCCAGTCCCGCCTGCAGCCCGAGTTCCACGAGCGCCGCTGGGCGCAGGCAGCCGGCAAAGTGCGTGTGGAGATCGGTGGTGAGGCCCAGGGGCTTCTCCGGGGTCACCTGCGAGCAGGGGTGGGGATGCCCGGTTTCCGCCAGGAAGCGGGCCTCGAACGGAGAGAGCCGGTACGTGTCGCCCACCAGGTGCGGCGCGGCTCCGAGGATGCACCGGGCCAGCCGGTGCGGCGGGTGCTCCCCCAGCAGTATCTCGCACCCCTCGGTGGATGCCGGCAGCGTCAGCGCATCGGTGGTGGGATCGAGCGCCGCCTCCCACGTGCCTGCTCGAACCCGGAGGTGACGGCGAAATGCCGCGTGGAGCACCGAGCGCCGGTCCGCCTCGCTGTGGCGCAGTGAAATGACCCAGCCCCCGTGCGGCTGCCGGTCCCACGTCAATGAGTGAAGGTCAGCGCTGTCCAGGGAGAGGCGCATGGCAAGACCGGCGACTCCTTGCGGTAGTCGGGAAGGGAGGGCAAGGAACGAACTCCAGGGCCCGCGCCGCCTGAGTCCGCGCAGGGGGACTCAGGCGGCGCGGGATTGATCCCCGTACCGCCGGAGTCCGGATCAGTTCTTCATGCCCGTGAGGGCGATCCCCTCAATGAACGCACGCTGGGCAAAGAAGAAGAGGAGCACCACCGGCAGGGTCCAGAGCGTGGCGGCGGCGAGGAGCAGGGCCCACTCCCCGCTGCCCGCACTCTGGAACAGGCGGAGAGCATAGGAGCCGGTCATCTTCTCGGGCGTGGAGATGTAGATGAGCGGACCCATGAAATCGTTCCAGGTGCCGAGGAAGTGCATGATGGCCACTGCCGTCAGCGCCGGGCGGATCAGCGGCATCAGGATGCGCCAGTAGATGGTGAACGGATTGCAGCCGTCAATACGGGCGGCATCCTCGAGATCAGTGGGGATGGTGAGGAAGAACTGGCGGAGGAGGAAGACGTCGAACGCATTGGCGAAGAGGCTCGGGATCCAGAGCGGGAGCAGGGTATCCACCCACCCCAGTTCCTTGAAGATCAGGAACCGGGGGATCATCGTGACCGCGCCGGGCAGCATCATGGTTCCCAACAGCACCGCGAAGAGCACATCGCGCCCGGGCCAGCGCAGGCGCGCAAAGCTGTAGGCGACCAGACTGCTGGAGAACACCATCGCCGCCAGGCTGAGAAAGGTCACCTGGAGCGTGTTCAACACAAACAGACTCCCGTACCCGGTGCGGATGTGGCCCAGCGCCAGTTCCAGGAACTCGAATGTGCGCGGGTAGTTTTTCCAGACGAAGGGGTTCGGAATCCGGGTGGGGTCCTTGAAAATCTGGTCGTCCGGCTTCAACGAGGTCAGGACCATCCAGACGTACGGCAGCGAGAAGAACAGGCACCCGGTGAGGAGGACGAGATGGAGGGCAATCTGGCGTCCGTCTTCCCGGCGGGCCTTCAACCCCTGCCAGGTTTCCTGCGGGCGCAGCACGAGGAAGTAATACGCGGCGGAGGCGGCGAGCGCCAGCGGGAGGAACAGCAGCAGCCGCAGTGCTCCCCAACTCGGATCCGGGATCGGCAAAACTGCGCCGGCTCCCGATTGAGTCGTGAGCCAGAGGGTGAGTCCGCCCGCGACGCTCAATCCGCCCAGCGCCGCCCAGCGCCGGGTGCGGAACGCATCCACCGCCATGGAAGCCCAGAACCAGGCCGTGGCATAGCACGCCCCCACTACCGCACCGAAGAGTAGACCCTGCAGTTTCTGCATCGTTCCCGCGCTGTCCCGCCCGCCGCACCGCAGGCACATCTCCTGTCATGTTCGGCGAAAGCGACTCACTCCCCTGTTGTGCTTCGGAACAGGATCGCACAAATGTGTCGGAAGAAGTCCCGACGGCTGGTTCCGTTACGGTTCGGCGCCCGCAGCGGACAGTTGCGTCGTCGCTCCGCGCCGGGAAAAACGCGCTCGACGATTGTATTTCTGCTCTTTCCCTCTTCCCTCTCGAATTCGGATAAACCTTTTGCAGCACGGCTCAGCGGTATGGATCATGGGGCCGGAACAGTGTGGATAGGGGGATGAGAGGGCGAGATGGAGAACAGACCCACCGACGGCAGCGCCGTGGGCCGGCAGGATGACCATCCCCCGGTGGATTCGTCATCGGACGTTGTGGATCTCTCCTCCCTGGCCAGTCCCACCGGCAACACTGCTCCGCAGCCGGATGTCGTGCCGGGCGACCCTGCCGGAGATGTGCTCTGGGAGGAAGGATCGGCCGGTAGCGATGATCTGGCCGGGTGGGCCTGGGAGCCGCCCACCAGTTGGGATCTCACATCCCTGGAAGAACGCCCTCCTTCCGAAGCGGAACCGATCGCGGCCGAGGGCGCGCCCGACGCAGAACCCCTGGAACAACCGGCCGTCCCCGCCGAGGCGGCGGCCCGAGAGGAGCCGGACATGGATAGGGAAGAAGAAGATGTCTTCGATCTGCCGGAGGATCCGGCCGTAGTGAGCGACACTTCCGCGTGGGCGAATAACGGGACAGACGATATCCCGGACCCCGAGGGAGAACCGTTGGACTCCGGCGATGACGGCGACGAGGACGAGCACGCGCCGCTGCTTCAGGATGAGCACCTTGCGGATCGGCAAGTGCTGCGCGACCTGCTGGCGGAGATCACCCTTGCGATCAACGGGCAGGACTGGGAGGCGATTTTCCCCCATCTGGGCGACCGGGTGGTGGTCACGCTGATGGACCAGCAGCCGATGGTGGGCCAGGAAGAAGTTCGGGCTTATCTGGATCGGATGTTCCGTGGGGCGTCGTCGCTGCTCGCAGACGTCCACTGCGACCCGATCATCCGGTGTCCGGCCGAGTTTTACGGGAACGTGGCCGTGTTCTCCCTGACTTCGACGGACCGGTTTACTTTCCGTAACGCCAAGCTGATCGAGGTGCGGAGCGCCTGGTCGGGCACGTTGGAGAAGACGGAGGCGGGGTGGAAACTGGTCTGCCTGCACGGCGGCGCCAGCCCGTTCGACAACCCGATGTCCGAGAGTCTGCAGACCGCCGTGAAGGTCGGCATCG
>SYMT01000451.1 GCA_005805375.1 Actinomycetota bacterium | reverse complement strand
TTGGTGGTGCTGAATGTCTTCGGGGGTCATGTGAGGGCTCCGAGAAGGGCGGCGCTGGGTGGGCGGCACGCGGGGTTACCTGTAGTGAATCGCACCCCGTGCCTCGGCGTCCACGCTTTCCCTACCGTACCACAGAATTATACCCATCTCGGTGTGGGGCTTGAGCCTCGGGTACCGCACCGTCATCGCCTGGATGGTGGATCTTGCCCGCCGGCTGGTGGAGTGGTATCCGGAAAGCGCCCGTCCGCTGGACGAGCCGGCGCTCGTGCTGGTGGATGAAATGGATCTTCATCTCCACCCGGCGTGGCAGCGGAACCTGATCTCCTTCCTGCAAAAGTGGTTCGTCAATACCCAGTTTGTCGTCACGGCCCACAGTCCGCTCATCGTGCAAGCCGCCGAGGACGCCCGCATCGTGCTGCTGGCCCGGGACGAAACCGGTGCGGTGCAGATCATCAACGACGCTCCGTCGGTGCGCGGCTACCGCGTAGACCAGATCCTCACCAGCGATCTCTTCCGACTGCCGTCTCCGCGCTCCCAGCGTGTGGAGGAGGCCCTGGAACAGCGCCGCAAGATCCTGGGCAAGGCGGCGCTGACCGAGACCGACCGGGCGGATCTACGCCGCCTGGACGAACAGATCGGCGCCCTGCCGATCGGCGAGCGACCGGAGGACCGCGAGGCCATGGAGGTCATCCGCCGCGCGGCTGAAGCGTTGAAAGGGGTGAACCTGTGAATCGGATACGGAAGCCGGGAGAACCCCCATCAGTGCTTTGCACCCGCGGGCGAGATCAGCGGGCGCAGGATGAGATCACCTACGATGGAGCATCGGCTGAATATCTCACCGGTGAGCTGCGATTCAGGCACCAATCCGGGATCTACGGGCACGCCTCCGTGAAAGAAGGTCTGATACGAGCGCAGCACGAAAAATGCGCGTTCTGCGAGTCCCGGTTCACCCACATCGCCTACGGAGACGTGGAACACTTTCGCCCCAAGGGCGCCTTCCGCCAACAGGCGGGTGACGTGCTCCAGTACCCCGGGTATTACTGGCTTGCGTATGACTGGGCGAATCTTTATGCCTCCTGCACACTCTGCAACCAGCGCTTCAAGGAGAACATGTTTCCGCTGCGTGACCCGACGCGGCGAGCTCGCAGCCATCATGACGACATTGCGGCCGAAGCGCCGTTACTCCTTGACCCAGGCATGACGGATCCTGCGGCGCACATCTCCTTCCGAAAGGAGATCCCGTACGCCGTCGAGGATAACGATGTCGGACGCACCACGATTGCGGTGTTTGGTCTGGACCGAGAAGAACTCAACCGGGAACGCCGTGAACTTCTGGAATTGTTCCGCACTCTGCACGAGATCACTCAGATGGACACCACTCAGATGGACATGACTCGGGTGGACATCCCGCGCCTCGCACAGGCGGCCGAAACAGCTCGGCACCAACTGGCGCGCGCACAGCAGGATTCGGCTCCGTATGCTGCGGCAATGCGGGCCGCGGTGCGGGCCGGGTTTGCCGGAGACGGTTGGTAGGACGCCGCTGCGCCCAACTTATCCCTCCAGGACTCGCTTCCAACAGCCACCGGGTGTAACCCTGCTCGCCCCGGCTCCGTCCAACACCATACCCGCACCGGGACGATACCTGGTGCGCGTGTGGGAATGACGACGGGGAGGCAACCGATGGGCACTCGATGGGCGGCGGGGCTGGCCGGTCTACTATTGCTGGGAGGCGCGCGCGCGGGCCATACGTGAGGACTCTTCGTGCGGCCGGTGCGGCCGGGTGTGTCCCTCGCAGCCTCTGCTCCCGTACAGCCGCTCTCTATCGCTGACCTGGCGGTGGCGGTGCGGATCCAGGGGCGGCAGGCTCATGTACGCATTGACCAGACCGTCACGAACCAGGGCGCAGCGTCTGCCGAAGTGGCAAACCTCTGGCCGGCGCCCCCCGGATTGGACGTGCGGGACTTTCACTACACGATCAACGGCGCTTCGAGTTCCGCAGAACGAGTGCAGGGAGAACAGGCGGATCGGGTCTACCGCGAGTCTGCCCAACAGAACGACGACCCACGCGTGCTGCGCTACCTGGGACAACCGTTCTTCCGCGGGCCTGCAATGAGCATCCCGGCCGGCGGGCGCCTCACCATGCGGATGGAGTACCACGCGGACTTGCCGGTGGATCAGGGAGTCGTGCGATTCCACCACCCACTGAGCACGAACGGCTTCTCCAATCTTCCGATCAACCACGTGACGGTGCGGGTCTCCCTCAGTGATCGAGAACCGATCGGGTTTTACTACTCGCCGACGCACCCGTTCACCTGGACACGGAGCGCAGACGGATCCGTGGAAGGCGCCTACGCCGAGAGCAACCGGCGCATCGACAACGACTTGCACCTCTATTCGGCCGCCGGCAATGCTCCGGTGGACTTCCGGGTGCTCGCGATGCGGCAGACGGGCTTCGGGGGAGTATTCCTGGCGTCGGTCCGGCCCGGGCCCGCGCTGGCTCGGTCCGAGTACGTGGCCCGGGACGTGATCTTCGTGCTGGATCGCTCCGGCAGCATGGCAGGTGACAAGCTCGCGCAGGCGAAAGCCGGGCTCGATTTCTCGCTGTCGCGGTTGAACCCGGCGGATCGCTTTTCTCTGGTGTGGTACGACAGCACCGTGAACGTATGGCGGCCGGAACTCCAGCCCGCCACGGCAGAGAACGTCGCAGAGGCTCAGCGGGCGCTTCGGAGCATCATCGCGAACGGCGGCACCAACATCCACGACGCACTGAAGAGCGGGCTCCAGGTCCTCGGCCGTGGAGACCGACCGGCGGCAGTCGTCTTTCTGACGGATGGTCTCCCCACCGCCGGCGTCACGGACATCGGCAAGATTCGCACTGCCGTGATGGAAGCGAACTCGCGCCGCGCGCGCGTGTTCGTGTTCGGCGTGGGCTACGATGTGAACGTGCCGTTCCTGGACCAGCTGTCGGTAGAAAACCGGGGCGATGCTGAGTACGTTCGGCCCGGCGACAACCTGGAGGCGAGGCTGGCCTCATTCTACGAGAAACAGTCCCAACCGGTGCTGACCGACCTGAAACTCTCACTCGAGGGCGGCGATACCGCGGACATTCTTCCGGGGGAGTTGCCGGACCTCTTCGCGGGGGGCGAGATTGTGGTCGTCGGCCGCTACCGCAAGCCCGGGCCTCTGGTCGCCCGCCTGACCGGCAGTTCAGGAACGGAGGTGAAGACGTACGAAGTCCGCACCGCCCTGCCGGACCGCGGCGCAGCGTTTGATTTTCTCCCGCGCCTCTGGGCACAGCGCAAGATCGGCGAACTGCTGGACGAGGTGCGGCTCACCGGACCGAAGCCGGAGCTGATTCGGCAGATTTCCGCCCTCAGTCGCGAGTTCGGGATCCTGACTGATTACACCCGCAGTCTGGCGGATGACCGGGTGGCGCTGGATCTGAGCAGTCAGGCGGCCGCCGTCGGAGAGAATGCACAGCGCGCGAACACATTCTCCCAGGGGGCGTTTGCCACAAGCCAGTCGGTCAACAACCGGGGACTTCGGCAGCAGGCGCAGGTTTACCAGAATCGTTTTCTGGGCGAAGATGGCCGCGAGGTGGAGGGGAACCAGGCGCGGCAGGCGGGTGCACGGGCGCAGTTCCTGCGGGGTGGTTTCTGGACCGACCCGGAGTGGCCCGCAGATCGCAAGCCGCTCAAGGTCAAGCGCTATTCACCCGCGTACTGGGAAATCCTGAAGCGGAGGCCGGACCTGACGGCAACGATGGCGGCGGGCCGGCGGGTGCGTTTTCTCCTCGGCAAGGAACCCATCCAGGTAGACGACGACGGGACCAGCCAGTTCAGTGCAGCAGATCGGGCGCGCTTGTTCGGGATGGCAGCCGCGCTTTCCGCACCCCGGATCCCGGCCGGGGGTGCGTTGCTCGGCGGCGCCGCGGCCGGGACGGTTCTCATTGGCGGCCTGATCGGCCGCCGGCTTCAGCGCCGCGCACACGGCGGCTATTGACAGGGAGTTCCGACATGCGAGCGAAGTGGCTCATCAGCATCGGCTTGTGCCTGACGGCAGCCCCAGGGGTGCAGGCACAGGGCCTCGTCTTTCCGCGACCCGTGCCGCCGGTACATCTCATCCGACCAGTGCAGCCGATTCACCTCAAATCGCAGAAGGTAAATCTACACCTGAATCAGGGGGCACTGCGCGTCGAAGTAGAGCAGACGTTCTACAATCCCAACGCGTTTCAGGTAGAAGGAACCTATCTGTTCCCGCTGCCGGACAACTCCGCTGTGTCCAACTTCCGTCTGACGATCGGCCAGGAGCCGGTGGAGGGCAAGTTGCTCAGTGTAGAAGAAGCACGGCGCATCTACGAGTCGTACGTGCGCCAGAACGTGGACCCGGCGATCCTCGAGTACGTGGGCCGCAACGCCTTCCGCGCCCGCATTTTCCCAATCTTGCCGGGTCAGGAACGGCGGATCTCCCTCGTCTACAGCCAGATAGCGGAGTTCCGCAATGGGGTCTATCGTGCTGTCTACCCACTGAAATCCGAGCAGGCCGTGGGGCAACCGCCGGCGGATCTGGTCGTAGATTGCACCGTCCGGAGCAGTCAGCCCATCAAGACAGTCTACAGTCCATCCCACGAGGTGCAGGTGCGGCGGGAGAGCGACCACCTGGCCCGGGCAACGTTTGAGGGCCGGGCCGTACGCGCCGACCGGGACTTCGTGCTCTATTGCAGCACCTCGGAAAAAGAGTTCGGGCTGAACACGCTGGCCCACCGCCGCACGGGGGAAGACGGCTACGTCCTGCTGATGCTGGCCCCCAAGCGGCAGGTCGGGGCGAAGGACAGGCAGCCGAAGGACGTGGTCTTCGTCTTCGACACCTCGGGCAGCATGCAGGGCGCGAAGATGGAGCAGGCGCGCAAGGCGCTGCAAACAGTGCTCGGAGCGCTGCACCGGGAGGACCGGTTCAACATAATTCGGTTCAGCAGCGACGTGGGCGAGTTCAGATCCGGCGTTGTGCCCGCTACCCCCGAGAATCGGGCGGCGGCGGCAAAGTTCGCCGAGGAACTCCGGGCGATCGGAGGGACCGCCATTGATGACGCGCTCCAGGCCGGCCTCGCCTCCCTCCCTGCCCCGGAACAACGGCGCGGACGGGGCGCCTACCTGGTGTTCCTGACCGACGGGCTCCCGACCATCGGCATGACGGACCCGGAACGGATTCTGGGCAACGCGGCGAAGGCGGCCCCGGCCGACGTACGCCTCTTCACCTTCGGCGTCGGCTCGGACGTGAATACGCTCCTGCTCGACCGCCTGGCCCGCGACCATCACGGCGACGCCGACTATGTGGACGATTCGGAGAACCTGGAGGTCAAGGTCGGAGACTTCTACGCGAAGATCGCCACGCCGGTGCTGTCCAACGTGCGGGTGGAGGTCGAGGGGGGCACGCTCCAGGACATCTACCCCTCGCGGATCCCGGACCTGTTCGCGGGCACGCAGTCGCTCGTGTTCGGCCGGTATCAGGGGACCGGTAAGGCCCGAGTCATCCTCTCCGGAGATCTCAACGGCCAACGGCAGCGACATACCTACGAGGTGGACCTTCCTTCCCGGGAGCCGGGCCAGGAGTTCGTGCCGAAGCTCTGGGCGGGACGCAAGATCGGGTTCCTGCTTGAGGAGATCCGCCTCCGCGGCGAGAAGGCCGAATTGAAGGACGAGGTCATCCGCCTGAGCAAGGAGTTCGGCATCGTCACCCCCTACACCGCCTATCTCGTCGAAGAACCCGGGCTGCGCCCGATCCCGGCGCCGTTCCCTGGCGTGCGGCGCCCCGGCCTGGAACCGGCCGGCGCCGGCGGATTGGGACGGGGCGGAGGAGGGTTCGGCGGCTCCAACCCCAGGGCGCCTGTTGCAGCGGAGACAAGCCCGGAGAAACGCGTGCTGGCGCGTTCCGACGCGCTGAAACAAAACGTCGGTCAGGACGCGGTGGACGTGAGTCGCAGTCTGCGGGCATTGCGGGAGCGCCAGGTGACCGACAGCGACCCGGATGTGCTGCGCACGGTGCAGGGACGCGGGTTCCGTCGAGATGGCCTTGCATGGCACGACACCACTGCCCCTGCAAAGCCCACCACGGTCGCGGTGAAGTATGGCTCCGACGCCTACTTCCGCCTGCTTTCCCGCACCGAGTGGGCGCGCTACCTGGCACTGGGACGGGCGGTCACGTTCCGCACCGGGAAGACCACCGTAGTCGCGGTGGGAGAAACGGGTAAGGAGAAACTCACCGACGCTGAGATCGCCTCCCTGGAACGCTGAGCCCCGGACCAGGTCCCGGCTGTCCCCGGGGGGCAACAGTTCAATCTGTTGCTCCCCGGGACGGTTCACATCGGAGTGGCTGCGTCCAGCCCGAAGCAGACCTGTCCGACCCCCAGGTGGGGTATCATTGGTGCGCAGTTGCCTCGGCTTCGAGTGCTCCTCTCGCCGCCATTGCGCCCCAACGAAAACGATGTCGTGTTCCGCCACCCCTGTATCTGATCGTGACCCTCGAGCCTGGACGTCCGCCTCATTGGATCATCCCGAGGCCTGGCGAGTGTCGCTGGACGCCGCGGTACTGATGCGACTGGAAAAAGCTGCCGCTCGGGCCGATGACACATTGCCGCTGGTAGAACTGCGGCTGACTGCGTCCGACCGCGAGTTCCTGGCTCCGGAAGTGCGCCCGATTCAGGATGCGCTGGAGCGCGGACGAGGCTTTGTGGTGGTCGAACGGCTTGATGTGCCCCGTCTGGGGAAACGCCGCGCGACTGCGATGTACTGGCTTCTGGGACAGGCGCTCGGGGAGCCGTTCCCGCAGAACGTACAGGGCACGCTCCTGTACGATGTGACCGACACGGGTCGGACTGTCCAGGAAGGGGCTCGCTTCTCCGTCACAAACGCGGAAAGTAGTTTCCATACAGACAATTCATTCGGTGATCGAGTGCTGGATTGGATCGGCCTGCTCTGCCTCCAACCGGCGCGGTCCGGCGGCGTGAACCAGCTCGTAAGCGGAGCAGCAGCATGCGAGATTCTGCAACGGGCGCGGCCCGACGTCGTGGAGGTGCTCGCTGCTCCGTTTCAGGTGGACCGCCGCGGGGGTATCCGGCCCGGAGAGACGGCGACCATCCCCGTTCCGGTGCTCTCCAGAGTCGGACCGGACATTCTGGTGCGGTACCTGCGGTTCTGGATCGAAGCCGGACACATTCGTCTCGACCGGCCCCTGACTCCGGTGCAGCGAGACGCGCTCGACACCTTTGATCGCGCCCTCTCCGACCCCGCCCTCCGGGCGGAGTTCACCCTCGATCAGGGTCAGATCCTCTTCGCGAACAACCGATGGATCCTCCACAACCGTACCGCCTTCGACGACGACCCTGACCCCGAGAAACGCCGGCACTTGGTCCGGCTCTGGTTGTCTAAGGCAACGGACTGACGCTGCGGTAGAGCTGCACCGTGACCTCCGCGAGGGCGCGAAAGCTATGCTGCGTGGAGTATTCCCTTGCAGCCTGTTCAAGACGGTGGCGTACTTCGGTGGAGCCGCAGACCTCCTGGATCGTCCGGGCAAGCGCCGACACATCGCCGGCGGCGAAGAGACGCACACAGGGCAGCCGGCGGTTCTCAGCAAGGTCGGAAGCAATCACAGCGCGGCCCCGCGCCAGAGCGTGGTTCAGCGATGCGGAGGCGCTCATTTCCCGAAAGGGCGCCAGCACGACATCGGCCGCGGCGGTCGCCGCCTCCAGCGTCGCGTCATCCAGGAATCCGGTGATCTGGAACCGATCCGCGACTCCAAGGCGCTCCGCTTCCTGGTGGAGCCAGGCTTCCGTACCACTTCGGTCGGCGCTGTGTTCGCCCCCCGCGGCAACCAGAACGTATTCCGAGGGGAGACTACGAAGGGCCGCGAGGGCGACATCGTACCCCTTTCGGCGGGCCAGAAACCCCATGATGACGAGAACCCGCTTCCGATCCAGTCCGTGGCGGCGGCGAAAGCCGGCGCCGTCGCCCGGTGCGACCGGTGGAGACGGTACGGGAATCGGACGATACACTACCCGCTCCTCC
The DNA here is from genome assembly GCA_005805375.1 of Actinomycetota bacterium. Lineage (GTDB taxonomy): Bacteria > Armatimonadota > SYMT01 > SYMT01 > SYMT01 > SYMT01. The sequence continues at coordinate 24,645 of SYMT01000451.1, read as the reverse complement.
GGTACTCCAAGCCCGGCAAGTGCCTCCACATAACTCGCGGCGTGTACCATCCAGCGGGAGATGGCGGGATCGGCGAACACCCGGCGGTTGAACCAGCGCTTGTAGGCAAGCTCAACGGGAGGCGGCAGATGGTAGGCGCCAGTGGGCCGTTGGTCCAATTCATGCACCGTGAGCACCAGAGGACGCCGCATGGTGCGGGCAAACGCACGCCACCCGGAGCGGAGCGGATGCATCCCTCCGAAGAAAGCGTATGAATGCTGCACATGCGCCACGTCCCCGAGTTCGAGTGCACGGGCCATCGCCCGATACACAGCCGCGGGACTGGAGAGAAACGTCGCGGGCACCACCTCCACCTCGACGTGCCGGCACAGTTCTTCGATGAGCCGGTGACTGTAGTCGGCAATCCCACAGCGCTCGTTCCACGACGTAAGCAGAGCCACTCTCATGCGGGTTCCGATCAGGAAAATGCACACCCGGCAGGGAATACTAACATCATCCTGGATGTGGCGTCGGATCGGCAACCGGGAGAACTGGGGAAGGACAGAGCAGAGTGCTGACCAAGGAACAAATCGCTTTCTACCACGAGAATGGCTACCTGCGCATCGAGCAGGTCTATGATCCGGCCGAACTCCGCGCAATGAGTGAGGAACTGGACTACATCATACAAAACTTCGCCAACTGGGGGGCTGCCTGGCGCGGGCCCTGGCGGAAGGTGGTGATGAACGAGGAGGAAGACAGCAAGGCCACTCTGGTCGCCATCCACGAGATGCAGCACTATGCCGCCGCGTGGACCCGCGCGCTCATGAATCAGCGCCTGGCCGACTCGCTGGGCCAACTTCTGGACAGCGAGTGCGTCGAGATGCACCACATGACGCTGCACGCCAAGCCGCCGGACGCCGGCGCCCCGTTCCCGATGCACCAGGACCTACCCTTCTACCCGCACGTTGACGGCCGCTATCTCGACACACTGGTGCACGTGGACGATGCCGACGAGGTGAGTGGCTGCATCAAGTTCCTGCCCGGAACGCACAAGCTGGGGAAACTCACACACATTCTGGGCCCCGAGACCTCGCCGCACCTACCGACGGACCAATTCCGGCTGGAAGATGCCGTATCAGTGCCGGCGAAAGCGGGCGATGTAGTGGTGTTCAGCATCTGGACCGTCCACGGCTCCAATGTGAACCACAGCGGCAAGTGGCGCCGGATCGTCCGCATCGGCTATCGCGACCCGCACAACCTCCAGGAACGCGGGCAGGCGATGGGCCGACCGGGCATTATCGTCAAAGGAGTGCGCCCCAAGGTGGAGGGCCAACAGATCAACGTCTACGGAAACTGGACTGGGTAGTGCAGGAACCGGGGTGAGACAACGGGGACGACGAAAACGGGTGCGAGGGCGCGGTGGCTGCCCCCCCGCACCCGTTTCCTCCCTGCCTACCCCCGCTTCCCGCTACTGCACCTGCATCGGCATCACGACCATCAGGTAGTCGTCATCGCCCACGGGACGGAGGACGGCTGGGTTGAGGGGTTCGTTCAGATCCAGACGGACAGCCTCGGTTTCGAGCACTCCGAGCACGGCGAGCATGTACGCCACGTTGAAAGCGATCGTCAGATCGTCTCCCTCACGCTCGATGGCAATCTCCTCGCGGGCAGTACCCAGGCTTGCTGCTTCCGCGGTGATGACCACATTTTCGCCCTCAGTCTGCATCACGACCCGGTTCTGGGCGGCTGCATCCCGCGCGACGATCCGCGCCCGGCGGAGCGCTCCGAGCAGATCCTCGCGCTGAAGCGTCCACGAGCGATTGTGCCCCTGGGGAATCACGCGCTCGTAGCGCGGAAATTGCCCTTCAATGAGTCGGGACACCAGCGTCACACGCTCGGTGCGGAACAGGATCTGGTTCTGGTCAATCCGAATCTCGAGCTTCTTTCCCTCGCCCTCCTCCAGCACCCGTTCCAATTCCCCCAGCGCCCGGCGCGGAATGATCACGGTGGTCTCACCCGTCACATGATCCACTTCCTGCGCCCGGCGGTACGCCAACCGGTGTGTGTCCGTGGCCACCAGAGTCACGCTCTGGCCCTGCACCACACAGCAAACACCGGTCAGAATCGGCCGAGTGGTGTCGTCCGACGCGGCCAGGACCGTCAGCTTGATCATGTCCTTCAGCAGCGGCTGGGACAATGTCAGGCAGACGTTGCTGGCCACCTCCGGCAGCGGCGGGAACTCCTCGGCGCTGAGACCAGCAATGTGATACGTCGAACGACGACAGGCCACTGTGAGCCTCTCGTGGCTGTCATTGGCCAGGGACACGTCCGCCTCAGGCAGAGCAGCGACGATTTCGCTGAAGGTGCGAGCAGGGACGGTCAGCACCCCCCCCTCCTCGACATGCGCGGGCACGAGCACTTCCACAGCCAGCTCAAGATCGGTCGCCGCCAGCTTGATACAGTCCGTTCCCGGTTCGATCAGCACGTTGCGCAGCACTTCCAGCGTGGACTGCGCCGAAACCGCCCGGCTGACGATCTGCAGCCCCTCATAGAGTTCTTTGCGCGCGACGGTCAGTTTCATTTTCTCTCCCCCAGTATTTGTTCTTGGAGAAATTGTCGGAGCACTCGGCGTCCAATTCACAGGCCGTCCTGTTCGCTCCCGGCCGCCCGGCGCAGGGTGGGCGAAACAGACGGTGAGGAAACGTGTCAGATACTCCGTCCGCAAACCCACTGCAGCACGGCAGCCGGGAGGCGGTCTCACTTCGCAGCGCAGCGGGAGACGGGGGCGGGACGATGCTGGAGATCGGGGATGGACGAATCCGGACGTGCGAGGGGTTGTCGCGCCGGAGCTTGCTCACGGTCGGCGGAATCGGAACGCTTGGTCTGACACTGGCCGACCCGTTGCGCGCCTCCGAACAGCAACGAACGCCATCCCGCCGGGCCGGCGACGAGCGCAACTGCATCCTGGTGTACCTGAACGGCGGACCCAGCCAGTACGAGACATTCGATCCCAAACCGGAGCAGCCCGCCGAAATCCGCGGCCCTTACGGTGCGATTGAAACGAATGTTTCCGGCATTCGGATCAGCGAACTGCTACCGAATCTCTCGCGCGAGATGCATCGCTACTCGGTGATCCGCACGCTGACCCACTCGTTCGACAGCCACTCACCACGACACATGATGACCGGGTCGCTCACGGGCTCCACCACCTACGGCGCTGTGGTCACGTGGGTGCGCGGCTTCCGCACCGATGCGCCGCCGTTCGTCCGCCTCGGCGCCCAGATGGACGGCCTCGGAGGCGGGCGTCTTGGGAGCGCCTGCGATCCCGTGCACATCCCCGACCCTTCCGACCCACACGTGGTTCTGCCCGATTACGACCCACCGGCGTCAGTACCGCCACCCCGCTTCGGCCGCCGCCTGAAGCTACTGGAAGCATTTGAAGAGTGGCGCCGGGAGACCGACCAGGATGCGACTCTGAAGGAACGAGAAGGCAGCTATCGCCGCGCCTTACAAGTCCTGACGTCGTCTGCTGTACGCCGCGCCTTCGATCTGAGCCGGGAACCGGACTCCCTGCGGGATGCCTACGGCGCAAACAAGTTCGGACAGAGTTGCCTGCTCGCGCGCCGGCTGCTGGAAGCCGGTACTCGCTACGCAGAGATCAAGTGGTTCGGCGACTTCTCGCCCGGTTCCACCGCGTACGACGCCTGGGACGTGCATGGAGCCGAACTCCCCGGCCTGTCGCGTATGGAAACCCAGCTCTGCCCGCGTTTCGATCACGGCATGGCGACGCTGCTCCGCGATCTGGACGACCACGGCCTTCTGCAGAACACGCTGGTGGTGGCGGTCGGCGAATTCGGCCGCACCCCGAAAATGAATACGTGGGGGGGCCGCGACCACTGGCCCCCCTGCCAATCGGTGCTCATCGCCGGCGCGGGGGTCCCCGGCGGCACGATTTTCGGCGAGAGTGACCTGCAGGGCGCTTACCCGGCCTCTCGGCCCGTCACCCTTCCGGATTTCATCGCCACCCAGTTCCGTCTACTTGGCCTCAATCCAAATCTCGACGACCGTCTCCGCCCCTTCGTCGGTCCCGGTGAGCCCATGCGCGAATTCGTCGGGTAAGCGACTGGTGGACGACCAGCGGCCGATCATCCACGGGTCCTTCGCTGCGACAGCCGAACCAACCCACCGGGCAACGCGCTCCCTACCGCAGGGCCAGCAGCTCGTCCCAGGTCTCCACTTCCAGCACGCGCACCGCCAGGTCATCCAGCCGCGCCTCGTCCCGGATCCGCTCGAGTGCAGTCAGCGTCCTCTTGCGCGGCGTCCCAAACCGGAGTGTGCCCTGCTGCACCAGCAGGTCACGGGCCTTCCCCAGGCGGCCTTCGACCCGGCCCTCGACCCGGCCCTCGACCCGACCCTCCAGGCGACCGAGGACCAGACCCTGTTCCCGACCCTGCTCCAACCCCTCTTCCAGGGCTTCGGCCCGCGCCTCGTCGCGGGCCTCATCCAGCCATTCTTTGATGGTTTCGGTCTGTTTGACGTCGATCATCTTGTCTCCAAAAATGGCGCGCAGTGCGCTTGCCGCAAACGTCCGCAGCCCGATCACGTACAGCAGCGCCAGCGACTCCCGGCGCTCCGCCGCCGTGAAACCAGCTTCCTCTATGGTGCGGATCCCTTCCCGAACCAGCGCCAGGCCCGTCTCCTCAGGATTATCTTCCCACAGAAGCAGCAGGGGCGACAACGCCTGCAGCCCGCCCGTACGGATCTCAGCTTCGTGCTCCCAGAGCAACACCCGTTCGACCCGGTAGTGGTTGCGCAGTCCCGCAAAGCCCGCGACCGTCAGGCCGTCCGGGAAGGTGGCGTAGGCGCCCTTACGCAGATAGATCAACGCGGCGATCACCGGGATCTGCAGGTCGCGCATCGCCTGGAGCGGCTTGATGAGGCAATCCACAAGCTGGGGCAGTTTCGGCGGGTCCAGGAAGAACTCAACCATGAGCGCTTCCGCCGGACCGTCCGGCGGCTCGTGGACAAAAAAGCGATCCGCCTGCAGTTCGCGCACCACCACCGTCGTGTCCGCGGCGCGGATGTGTGCAGGAAGCACCTGTCGCCCGAGCAACCGGAAGGGCAGGTCCTTGTGGACTTTCAGGAACGCCTTGAGATTGATGTCCAGCGCCTTGTGCGGGAGTGGTGTGTCGGCCATGTCACGTGCTCCGGAAATTGCCACAACTGGGGCGCGTTAGTGGGATCCCCCCAAGCGCCGCGTGTTGCATCCGGTCGCCCGGGTGGTCGCGCCGAAAGGCTTCGTGCGCGCTTCTCAATGAGAAATGTCGGTAGTACGCGCGTAGCTCCTGCATTCAAGGTCAAGGGTCCGCACTGACCCCGCGCGGTGCCCGGAAGCCTCGCCTGGAGCACGCGGCTTCGCAGGCTGCGGGGTGTGGTTTCCGGGCCCACGTTGTCCGTCGCACACCGGCATCCGGCGGCGGTCCCGGGCCTGTGCGGGCGTGAGGCAGGCAACCCGCGGAGCGTTCGCCACTACGACTGGATCTCCCCCGCAGCAGCTCGCACCAATCGGTCGTTGATGGCGTCGCCGAGGCCGCCACGCGGCACGAGGCGCGCCAGAATAGCCGTCACGCCTGCTCCGTCCAGGGTGCGCAGCCCGTCATAGAGGCGGTGGGCGATCTGCTCGGGGTGGGCGCGCGGGCCGAGGTCGAAACACCGGGCGTTCAGGTCCGTGAACTCGGGGAGGTCTTCGGTACACAAGAGCAGGCCGACCGATCCGAGAGCACCGGCCGCCGTCCGGGACATTCGGGCGAGGGTGGCCGCGTCCTGACCGGCGAACAGCCAGAGGGGGGTGCGGGGGCTGTAGTGGCGCGTCAGGAGGCCCGGGGAACGGAAACCGGCCGAATCCGGGACGAGTGCGGGGCCGCACACCGTACACCCGAGGATGTGCTCGAGGTGTGCGTGCGAGACGCCGCCGGGGCGGAGCAGCACCGGTTCGTCTCCGCGCAGATCGAGCACCGTGGACTCAACGCCAAGCGGGGTAGGGCCATCGTCGAGCACCGCTTCAATGCGACCGTCCAGGTCCGCCAGGACATGCTCGGCAGTGGTCGGGCTGGTGTGGCTGAAGAGGTTCGCGCTCGGAGCGGCCACGGGAGCGCCTACCCGACGGAGGAGCGACAGAGCCGTGGGGTGGGCCGGCATCCGCACCGCAACCGAGTCCAGGCCCGCGGTCACGCAGTCGGGCACCCGCGCTGCGCGGCGAAGGACCAGGGAGAGTGGCCCGGGCCAGTACGTAGCCATCAAGAGGCGGGCCCTGTCCGGCACCCGCGTCACCAACCCCTCAACTTCCTCGACTGTGCCGACGTGTAGAATCAGTGGGTCGGACGCGGGCCGTTCCTTGGCAGCAAAGATCCGCTGCACAGCCGCGACGTGTAGTCCCAACGCTCCCAGCCCGTACACCGTTTCGGTGGGAAAGGCCACTAGAAACCCGGCGCCGAGGAGCGCCGCAGCACGCTCCACCGCGGCTTCGCCGTCGCGCTGAACGGAGAGTCGTTCCGTCGGCGAGCCGGTCCAGGTCACCCGACCCGCCCTGTGACGCAACAGCTCCCGATGTCCCGCCCCCCAGCAGAGCAGCGCGACGGCGCAGTAACCGTACGAGCGAGTCGGCCGGTGCCATGCAGGGGATGCAGCGGGGCGGCGTACCCGACAAGGCGGCGGTCGCATCTGCCCCGACCGCCGGTTCCAGTTGGCTTGAGGTGGGACTGGAGGTGGACGAGACGCGAGACTCTTTTCAAGTCGGCAGTCACCGGCGAGGTGCGGCTCCCACACCCACACCGACCGCCATCTTCATTTCGCTTATCTGAGACGGATCGCTGCCCTGCACCACCGCCTTGCGCAACTCGCGGATGGCGGACAGGAGCCCCGGGACGTCATGCGGCGCTGCTTTCGGCTCCCGCAGCTCGTCCTGGATGATTTCCCACCATCCATATTGTTCGATCTGGCTCAGGTCGAACAGCATCACTCCCTGGCTGTGCTCTCGCGCCGCTCTTAGTGCCAGCCGGAACGCTTCGGGGGCTTCCTTGTAGTCCTGGGCATAGATACTCGCGTACACAAACGCCGCATCACTGACTGCCCGGACGGACTGCTCAGCGGCGGCCTGCACGGTAAAGCTCTGATCCAGCCCAGCGGTCTTCGCCTGCTCGCGAGTGGCCATGCGATAGTAACAGCCGGTGCAGATCCAGTCGAGGAGTTGCGCATACCCGGTCGCCGCATAGCCGGACGTCATCCAGTCCAGGCGGGGCGCATACTCCGACGATCCCCAGTTCACGCCTACCGTGTAGTAGGTCGGGAACCACGAACCCACATATGCTGCCACCCGAATGCCGGGCCGCTTCTGGCGAGCGAGTGCAGCAGCTTCTTCGGCCCACGTACGAATGTTCCGCGCCCGCCACTCCAACCATTGCTTGAAGTACGGCCCCCAGACGACGCCGCGGGCGGGATTGGGGTCGTAGGTCAACACGTCATCCGGAAAGCGGTTGAGGCGTTGACCCAGGAACTCCTCAAATTTCTGGCGGGAGTAGGGACCAAAATCGGTCTGGAGGCTGGAATAGCGCATCCGATCGAACACGATGCCGTCCACGTCGTAGTTACTGGTGATTTCCTCCACGAGGCGGAGGGCGTTGGCGCGCACGCTGGGGTCGGCCGGATTGACGAAGCCTGCCACGGTCTCTGACGGCGCTTCCAGGATCGGCAGGAGTTTCACCTGCCCCTTGAAGCTCGGGAAGTCGCCGACCCGCAGATTGTGAAGCAACCAGGCCTTTCCGGCCCCGCGGCCGACCAGGAGGTAGCCGTTGGTGGGGATCAGCAGTCCATTGCTGGGAGCCTGCGCGGCATCCACGATGGATTCGACGCGATCCGCCACCACAAGAGCCGCCGCATCTCCGCCTTCCAGATAGCGGGGCGCCCGGTAGTTGGAATCATAGATGCTGATGTCGTCGTCATCCGGCGGGCGATTGGTGCCGAGTGCCAGCGTACGACGGTCACCCCGAGGGGTTTCAATCGTGCGCTCGTAGTCGTAAACGGTGGCCTGGAGTTCCGGACGGTCGTACAGTGGGCCCGCCCGGACGAGTTTGTGACCCTCGCTGAACACGTTCATGCTGGCGTAGATCTTCAGATTGCGGCGATGGCCTTCGTCCAGGACGGTCCGCAGGAGATCGTAGCCGACCGGATATCGGAATCCCCGCCAGTGCGCGAGGCGCGGGGCGTATCGGCTGTTGAAGAGTACGTGTCCCGAGAGAGGTTTGACATCTACGACAACCGTGTTGATGCCGGCCTGCACGCTGCGGTCCAACACCGCCGCCACCCCCTGCACCGTGGACAGCCGCTCCAGGTTCGCGGTGCCATCCATCCAGAGTACCCGGCCTTCGAGACCGGCCTGACGGGAAACGGCAAGGCCCAGCCGGTCCAGGACGGGAGACACTCCCGTACTCTGAGATGCAACCGGGGCGGCAAAGCCCGCCAACAGCACGGCGGCGAAAGCGCCGGCACGCAGGGCCCGGCGCAGGGCGCGCCGGGTCCCGTAACTAGCAGTTTGCAGCATACCCGACTAGCGAAGTCCTTTCCGGGTGAGGGCTTCCTCAATCGTTTTCGCAAGATTCTCGCCCCGCAACTGGGAACCGGCGGCGAGGATCATCCCGGTGTCACCATCCACCAGAAACGCAGCCGGAATACCTTTCACACTGTACTGATTGACCACAGTGCCGTTCCAGACCTTGCCATCGTGAACCTGGGCCCAGGGCATTTTCCGCTCCCGCGTGAATGCAGCCATCCTCGCGCCGGCATCCGGAGCGTCCAGGCTGATCCCCAGCACCTCAAATCCCTTCGGATGATACTGCTCGTAGGCCGCCGTCAGGTAGGGCAGTTCCCGGAGGCAGGGACCGCACCAGGTGGCCCAGAAGTCCAGCAGCACGACCTTGCCCTTGTACGCCGAGGGGAATTGGATCGCCTGCCCCGCCGTGGTGGTGGCCTGGAACACTAGTGCCGGGCGCCCTGCCGCCAGTACAACCGGCACAGGGACCTCCGCCACCTGCTGCGCGGAAGGCACAACGGTCAGGCGATCTCCGGTGCGGGTCAACCCGCTGATTTCATACGTGGTTCCGGCCAGGTTGAACGGCTTGCGCACGTCGAACTGTTCGTAGCGGGGATCGAAACGCCCGTCCCCATCCCGGTCAATCAATAAGTATACACCTGAGGTGCCGGCGTCGGGCGCACCGCGGAAGTCGCCCCGCGCCAGGCTGTCATTCAGCAGCGCGCGATACGTCTTGCCGCCGATGTTCAACTCAGCAGCGCGCGCGTAGTCGCCGTAGTAGAGCATATGCGTCTTGAGCGCGGCCCGCAGGGGATCGCGCACGTCGAACCGGTACATGACGAACCCCAGGTTGAGAGTAGCGCCATCGAGCGGCACAGCCAGCGCCGGTGAACCCATGTGCCGCACCAACTCCTCGCCCTGCTGCCCCTTGTACGGGATCGGCCGCCACTCCACGACCGGGTCATCCGTCAGATCCCCGTTGGCGTTGCGATCCACAAACAGGCGGTGCTTCCCGTCAGCAGGTTCATCCACCGCGATGAAGAACCTGGGTCCGGTGCGCGTCTCACCGAGCGTCAACGCCCCATAGAGAGGAGCTGCGAGATCGTCGGGCATCTTCGTGACGCCCTGCGGGCGCTCGGCAGTGAGAGCCAGACGCTGCGGGCGATAACTGCCGATTTTCGCCACTGCGCCTGCCGGAATCAGCGAAAACTCGTGGACCTGCCCCTGCGCCGCCACTGCCGCGACTCCCGCCAACCCGAAGACGAGTCCCGCACCCATAAGCCGAATTGTGTGCATCCGAGGTCTCCTTCGACTCTTGTTCGTGTACATCCTAGTAAGTGGTGTGATCTGTGAATTCGGTTTCGGGTTTCTCAACGCGCCGGGTGCCCTCGAGGGCGCATTTCCAATCCCCGGCGGAAGACGGGATCACGGGCGCTGGAGCGCCCGTTCCGCCAGCCGGTAGATGCACCCATGCCGGACGCCGTTGCCGCTCACCACCACACCCGGAGCGCTGAGACGCGCCATGAGCTGGTGGAGGATCATTGCTCCGCCGAAAATCACCTCCGAACGCTCCGGCTCGAGACCCGGCACCCGCTTGCGAAACTTGATCGGCAGCGTCCGGAACAGATCCGCCAGTTCCGCCACCCGGCGATGCTGGAGGACCCGTCCATGAATCTCTCCCGGCGGAAGCAGGCCGGCAGCGCGCGCCACGCTGGCAAGATTCGTTATGGTGCCGCCGGAGGCCAACAACAAGGACCCTGCCGGCGGCGGCTCCACTTCGGACAGTGCCTGCTCGATGGCCGCATCCGCCGCCGCACACTCTGCCCCAGAAGGGGGATCTCCCTTCAAGAATTCCTGTGTCAGGCGCGCTGCGCCCATCGGATAGCTCACCCGGTTCAGAATCGTCCCGCCCAACCCGCGCACAATCTCGGTGCTGCCGCCGCCCACATCCAGCACGATGCGCTCGCCGTCAGTCCCGGGCAGCGTCCGGTCATGCACGTTTCCCAGGTATGCCAGTTCCGCTTCCTGCTCGCCCGAGATCACCTCGACGGGAAGAGCAAACTTCTGCCAGACCTCCTGAAGGAACTCCCCGGCGTTTCCCGCCTCACGGAGCACCGACGTGCCGACCGCGACCACGTTTTCGACACGCGCTCGCCGGGTTACCCGCACAAACTCGCCGATCGCATGCAGCGTCCGATCCCGTGCGGGGCGCGTCAGTCGCTGGCTGACGAAGAACCGCTCACTCAACCGGGTAAAGGCAGAGCCTTCGGCCAACTGGGTTAGCTTCCCCTCCTCGTCCACATCAGCGATGAGCAACAAGACCGAGTTGCTTCCGACATCAATGGCCGCGTACCGGCCCGGACAAAATCGCTCTCCCGCTGCCACCTGAGGCTCCCGCGAGCCCGACTGGGGCACGCCTTCCCGTCCATTGTACCGCGCAGACCTAGTTCTTCATCCCCGTAACGGTAATTCCCTGAATGAAGGTCTTCTGCGCGAAGAAGAAGATCACGATCACCGGGAGCACAACCAGTGTCGCCGCCGCCATGAGCAGCGGCCATTGCGTGCCGCCGTGCTGACTTTGATACGCCTGCAGCCCATAGGCCAGCGTGTAGGTTCGCTGGTCCGTGAGGTAGATCAGCGGTCCGAGGAAGTCGTTCCAGACATGCATGAAGTGGAACAGCGCCACCACCGCCAGAGCAGGACGGGCGAGTGGCAGAATGATGTTTCGGAAGATCCGGAACTCAGAACACCCGTCAATGCGCGCCGCGTCGGAGAGCTCAAACGGGAGGCTGAGAAAGAATTGCCGCAGCAGGAAGATGTTGAACGCGCCGCCGAAGAAAGCGGGCACCCAGAGCGGCTTGGGGCTACCGACCCAGCCAAGTGTCTTGAAGATGACATAGACCGGCACCATCAGCACCGGGAACGGAATCATCATTGTGGCAACCGTGATGCCGAACGCGATGTCCCGCCCGGGCCAGGCGATCCGGGAGAACCCGTAGGCCACCAGCGCGTTGGAGAGCACTGTGCCGATTACCGATAGAATTGCGATGTAAAGCGTGTTCTTGCCGTACTGCAGGAAGGGGATGTACCCGAGTTGATCCGCCTTGTACGTCACTGCCCGCACGTAGTTCTCCCAGCGCCAGACAGGGGGAATGCGCACTGCCGCCGCTGCAACGGAACGGCGCTCCCGCCTGCCGCCCGGCGCGTCTTCCTCAATGAGCACACTCGCGCCCTCACGCGCGATCACGGAGATCGGCTTTTCTTCCCGGCTCCCCGCTTCGCGCAGGTATGCCGCCGGGTAACGCCGGCCGTCGGGCGAGGGAACGGTCTCCGGATACGGTATGAGTTGCGGCCGCGCTTCCTTGGTCTGGCTGATCGGCTTGACGGAAGTTGAGACCATCCAGATCAGCGGGAAGAGAAAGAGGAGACTGCCGAGAGTCAGCAGGGCATAGACGCACAGGAGCGCCAGAGGGGACTTCGCGGCCATCTGTTTCAGCTCCCGCCGTAGTGGACGTGGCGCTCACTCAGCTTCAGAGCGAGCATTGTAAGCACGAATACGATAAGGAACAGCACCCACGCCATCGCCGACGCGTACCCCATGCGTAGATATAGGAACGCGTTGTCGAACAGATTGACGGCGAGGAAGTACGCGCTGCGGGCCGGTTGACCACCCGGGGCCATGACAAACGGGATCGCGAAGAAGTTGAACGTACCGATGATCGCCATGATCCCGTTGAACAGGATCACCGGACTCACCATCGGCAGCGTGACGTTCCGCACCTTCTGCCACCAGTTCGCCCCGTCGAGATCGGCGGCCTCGTAGAGGTGGACGGGCACGTCCTGCAACCCCGCCAGGTAGATGACCACCGCGTGGCCCGTCCCCCACAGACTCATGAAGATGAGGGCGGGCTTCACCCACTTGGGGTCCGACAGCCAGCTCGGGGGGGAGGCGCTCGACCCCAGAGCCCGTGCGACATCTGAGAGTGCGATGTTCAGGATGCCGTCCTTCCCGTTGAAGATCCACATCCACAGAATGGCGAGGGCGACGGAAGGCACCAGGGACGGGAGGAAGAAGATGGTGCGATAGACCGTCATGCCCCGCACGCCGGTGTTGAGCAACATCGCGATGCCGAACGCAAGCAGGATCCCCAGCGGAATCGCTCCGGCCGCGTAGCAGAACGTGTTCGTCAGTGCCTGGCGAAACACGTCGTCCGCCACAAGTTCCTGGTAGTTGGCCAGTCCGACGAAGCGGGGCGGCTGGAGCACGGAAAAGTCGCAGAGGCTGTAGTAGAACGACATCCCGATCGGGTAGGCCAGGAACAGGGTGAAGCCCACCAGCCAGGGGCTGATGAACAGGAGCCCTGTACGCAGTTGTCGCCACTGTACGCGGGCGGAAGGGCGTGCTTCACGGAATACAGCTCGGACGCCACGGCCCCGCGGGTCCCCGGATTGACTATTCATAACGGCGCGCGATGGACTCCTGGTAGCGATCGAGCTTCGTCTGCACGCGGTTCTCGGCGTAGGCAAGCGCGTCTGCGGGAGCCTGTCCATTGGTCCAGATGTTCTCGAAGGCGGTCTTCATCTCGTCCTGCCACTCACGCCAGATGCCGACCGGCGGGGGCGCGAAGGTGCGGCCCCGGGCCGCCAGGTCGTAGAACAACTTGATCCGCTTGTTCCGGTGCTCGCGGTAGAAGCGCTCGGATACGCGCGACAGCGGCGAGTGCTTCCACTGCGCCGCACACAGCATCTCCATCCCCTCCTGCGATTGCACGAACTTGCAGAACTCCCACGCCTCTTCCGGATGACGCGCGCCGGTGGGGATCACCAGCACGTCAAGCCCGACCGGAGTGGAGTTTGCAAGATCCGGCCGATCCTCTGGGAACGGGAATGGCGCGGCCTCCCAGTCCATCCCAGGATTGTTGTTGTGGATGTAGTTTGCCATCCAGACCCCCTGTTGGACCATCGCCACCTGCCCGGCCAGGAAGGCATTCTGCGGCGACGAGAAGTTACCGAAACCGCTCTGGAATACCTGGAGGTCCCTGGTTCCGGCGCGGTCGGCGAATCCTTTCACCCACTGGAACGCCCGGATGTTTTCCGGGGCGGTCAGCGTCGCGTGCCCGCGCCCATCCCAGAGTTGCCCGCCGAACCAGTGGCCCCAGCCCCAGTTCCACCACCCGGGCTCGGCCGGGAGGAATCCGGACTGCACCAGCTTGCCGCCCTCGCGCCGCGTGAGCCGGTCAGAGAATGCGGCCAGTTCCTCCAGGGTACGCGGCGGCTGGTCGGGATTGATCCCGGCCTCACGAAACTTCTGGCGATTCCAGTGAAGCGCCACGGATGCCGGAGTGGTCGGCAGCGCAAAGGTATGGTTGCGGTGCCGGCAAAGTTCCCAGTACGCAGCCAGATAGTCCTCCGGGCCGACACCATCCCGAGAGCAGCGGTCGTCCAGGGGCTGGATCGCATTGTAGTCCGCATAGACCACGACGTTTGAGTCCCAGACGCCTGCGACATCGGGGGGATTTCCCCCAGCGGTCGCCAGCAGCATTTTCTGATCTACCTGGCTCACAGCGAGCATGTCCACGTAGATACGATCCTGGCGCGCGTTGAAGGTGTCTACCACCTTCCGCATGGCGTCCTCTTCAAACCCGGTCCACTTTTCCCAGTAACGGACGTGGACCCTGCCGTCGGCGGGGGCAGGCTCGGGCCGAAAGAACCACCCGAAAAGAATCAGGCAGAGAACACCCGCACAGAGCGCTCCCAGTTTCGAGTTTGGAGTTTCGCGTTTCAACTTGTAGGCTTCGTAGGTTCCTGATTCAAATTGCCCCTTTCGACTTCCGGCTCCTCCTGGATACAATGACGCGGAGGGTAGCTATGGGACTGCTGAGGAAGCTGTTCGGCGTAGAGAAGAAGGACGACGGCACGCGCGCTGCCCCGCGGGAAGCCACGTCGCTCCGCGAGGGAATCCCCCTGGGCACAAAGCGAGAGGAACCGATGCTGACCATCAGTGAAGATGCGAAGGAAAAGATTCGCGAGGTGCTTGCGTCGCAGAATCCTGCGGCCGAATGCATCCGGATCCAGGCGCCGCGGCGCGGGAAGTACGCGATGGAACTTGTTCCGGATGGGAAGCCGGGCCTGGACGACGCAATCATCCCGTTCGACGGCTTTCAGATTTTCGTGGACCCGCACAGCCGGGCGCACGTCGAGGGCGCGTCCCTCGACTATGTCGTCGGACCGAACGGGGCTGGATTCAAGTTTGCCGCTCCCGAGGTCCGGACTGTACGGCCCCAGGCGCGACCGGTACCCGATGGCCCGGAGGGGGACATCTGGCGCCGCATCATGGAAGTGCTGGACAGTCAGGTCAATCCGGCGGTTGCCTCACACGGTGGGCATATCGGCCTGATCGAGTACCGCGAAGGGGTCGTCTACCTTGAAATGAGCGGCGGATGCCAGGGGTGCGCCTCCTCGGCGGCCACCCTTCGCCAGGGTGTCGAGCGGATCTTGCGGGGGACGATTCCGGAGATCGTCGGCATTGAAGACGTCACGAATCACTCTGCGGGCGCAAACCCGTACTACGCCTGACGCGGCGCAGCAGGAGCGGGACGGAGAACCCGACGAGATGACCGGAAACGAGGGAACAGGGGGCGGGGGGCGAACCTCGCCCCGCAGACCACGACGGAAGGAAGCAGGTTGTGAAGCGGCGACAATTCGGTGTGCTGGCGTTCGGGTGTGCGGTGGCCCTGGTCGGAGGAGTGGCCGCCGCCGAGAAACTAGATGATGCGACGCTCGGTATCACATTCGAGGCCCCGGAAGGCTTCGTCGTACCCCCGCAGAAGCCCCCGATCCCGGACCTGTTGGGCGAAGTGAAGGGCTTCTACGCCTCACCGAAATTCGAGGACTCCGCCGGATTTGCGATGGTCCACCGGATGCCTTTCCCGGACGGGTCTACGTTCGAGCAGTTCAAAGAGTCGTTTCCCGGTCGGATCGGAACACAGTTGGGCAACGGCTACAAGCAGGTCCGCCAGGAAAACGTGGGGGCCGGGAAGCTCAGGGGATTCGTGTTCGAGTTCGAGGCACCGGGAAATGGGATGCTCCCGGAAGCAGGCGGAAGCTTCCGCCATCGCGTGCGGTGGTACTTCTTCCCGCAGGGCGCCGATCGCCTGATCGGGATCGTGTACCATTCCCGTGAAACAGCATGGCAGGAACTCGAGCCGAAGTTCCTCGCTTCGTTCAAGAGCCTGAAGGACAAGTAGAAACGAGGGAGTTCCCCCGGGCGTCCCCACAGGCCCCGGGGGTCCCATTTCCCGCCGGACGAGACACAGGGAACCGAACCCGGGTCTATTTCGGGGAGAGACGCCTTGTGCCGGCCTTGACCCGTTTGGTACGCGCCAGATTGCGCGTTCCTGCCATCAGTTCCCCGGCGGCGGCTTCCATCTCTGCCGCGAGGGTCTCGCCGCCCCCACGTTCCCGGATCATTCGGGTCGCCTGCTGCAGGTGCCGGGTGGCTCCCTCAGTGTCTCCCTGGGCCGCCGCGAGAGCAAACCTCCGCTCCTCACGGTAGATCGCTACCCGCCGCAAAGCGTCCACGACCTCGTCGTCTTGTGCCTGGAGCAGCAGCGGATCATCCGAGTAGAAGAGCCGGATCGGCGCCTCAACCGCGAACCGGTCCGGTGAAGTCGGCGCCACCCCTTCCACCTGCACCAGAGCCAGCCGTCCCTCACCGGCGGGCAACTCGGGCGCTGCCAGCTCAACCAGAAACTCGAGCGGCTGCGCCGGTGAAAGATCCCCAATGCGGAAGCGCCACCCGCCATGCTCCATCCAGACCGTTTGGAACTCGGAGAGCGACGGCGCAACCGGATGTACTTCGCGCACGATCGTGCCTGATGTGGGGATCACCCGCAGCAACGCCTGCCGCGCGACGATGCTGGTCACAGTCTCCAACTCGGAACGCACCGCCTGTTCCACTTCGGGAGCGGTCGCGGCGTAGTAGTAGTTCCCGCGCGTCACATCCGCTGTGGTCATCAGGAATTCTTCTTCGAATTCGTCCCCCACGCCGATGACACTGATTACCAGGCCCGCGTCCACCGCCTGATCCACCAGCGGCCGACACGCTTCTTTGTCTTCTACTACGCCGTCGCTCACGAGGATCATCCGGCGCAACGAGAGGTCGCCCTCCGCTCGTGAGACACGCTCAATCGCTTCCTGCAGGGCGCCGGCCAGACGGGTGCCCCGGCCCAATCCACTCTCATCCACGCCGCTTCCCAGGCGAGTGAGTTGCGTGCGGGCCGCCTCCAGGCGCACCGCCTGCTCGGGCACTCCGGTATCTTCGTAGATCGTCCCGTGTTGATCCGCAAACGCGAGCACACAAATCCGATCGGTGGAGTGCAATGCTTCCAGCGTGCGCCAGACGCCCCGCAGGCAGCTCAGCATCGGAGTGCTGACCACCTGCTGCAACTCGCGGAGCGTCTGCCCACGCCACACCAGCCCGCGGCGCCCATCCGCCTCCTGTGCCGAAACCTCACCACGGGCCTCTGCCCGGCGGCGCCACATCTCCCGCTGGTCCGGATCGAGCACAAAACGATGCATGCTGGCGCTGGCGTCCACCACGAACCACAGGTCCAGCCGGGGACGGACCGCCTGATCCTGCCGCATGCACAGCCGAACCCGGGCGCAGGTGGTGGCGCTGGGTTCGACTCCGGCACGGGTTGCCGGGCGTGCGAGGGTCAGTTCCAGATCAACAGGAGCTTCCATAGACTACCGTTTCCGCAAACGTCCCGCAAGAGCGCCCAGCAGTCCTCGCTCGGCGCGCACCGCTGCCTGTACGGGAATAGGTGGCCGCGCATTTCCTTCGACGGACCACTCCAGAGCGGCTTCGATTGGGGCCTCGCTCAGCGTGCTGGCGTCGGCGGAAACCGTAACCTCTGCCCTGCTATTGGGCGCAAGCACAAACTCCTCAGGCTGCACGCCGAGCGCCAGGGTTGCCGGAGCACGGATTGCCACCCGGGCCGGACCTCCGCCCTGATTGATGAAAGTAAGGCGAGCCTGACCAAATCCACCAGGTGGCGCGTACAGGCGGATGTTACCCGGCTGGACCTGGATCGCAGCGAGATCCGTTCCGCGCTGGAGACGCACCGGGACCTCGGTCGTGCTTCCGGGGAACGTCAGCACGATGCGGCCGGTACCCGTCTGTCCCACTGGGATGCGATCCGGATGGGCCACGACGCGGATGGACTGCCGATTGCGACTGAAATCGGCCACTTTGCCGAGCATCGCCCCTGTGGCGCCCACGTCCAGCCAGTCCGCATCCACGGTCACCTGGCCCGTCAGCGTGCCGCCGCCCGCATTGTAGCACTGTAAGCTTAGCTCGGTGGCATCAGTGCCGAACACCCTCCCGAAATCCAGCACACCGGGGCGCACCCGTCCAACCGGTTGGGCCGCGGGCGTGATCTCCTCAAGGAGCTCCGTGGCGCTGGCATAGCGCCGCTGCGGATCGTACGCGACCGAGCGAAACACCGCGCGGGCAAAGGAAGGATCGAGACTGCCGCTGTGCAAAATACTGCCGTAAAGTTGATCCTGGCGCCGATTGATGTCGTCCTGAGACAGTCGCTGTCCGGTGACCAGTTCCACCAGGATGCGCCCCATGGCGAACACGTCCATCTTCATGCCCGCAGCCAGGTCCTCCCCGGAGCGCTCGGCGTGTTCCGGCGCCAGGAAGCTGTCGGAACCATAAATCTGCTCATTCACCTCACCGGACTGACGAAACCAGTGGGCGGCGCTGTAGTCCACGAGCACGGGATCCCCCGCTTCATTCAAGCGCACATTCGCTGGCTTCAGATCGTGGTGGATGACATTGCGGCTGTGCAGAAACGCGAGTTGGTGGCAGAGGCAGACACACCATTGCACGACCGTCTCCTGCCGCAACTTCTGCCCGGACTGGATCACCCATTCGAGGTCGGGACCAGGCACAAAATCGGTGACCAGGTAGCGGTATCCTTCATGCTCGAAGGCATCCCAGTATCGGGGAATCAGCTCGTGATTCCCAATGCGGCGCACTACATCTCGCTCTTTGGCGTACACGGCAGCCAGTTCCGTCGCCTCACTGGGACGGGTGGGAGGGAAATACTCCTTGATGAAGCAGACCTCACCGTGCTCATTAGCGGCCTTATACGCCGCGGCGAACGAACCCTCTCCCAGAAAGGTTACAACCTGCACCCGGTCCTTACCCGGGAGCCACTCACCGGGAGCGAGCAGATACCGCTCCGCGACTCGGCTACGCTTCGGCATGCGATTACTCTGGGGCCTCCAGAACCCGAATGAGGCTGCAATCTCCGAGTTCGATGAGATCTCCGGTCTGCAACAAAGTGGGTGTCCGCGCAGCAACGGGCACCCGATTGTGACGCGTCCCGTTGGAACTCCCCACATCCACGAGAAAGAAGCGTCCGTCGTGAAGCAAGATCTCGGCGTGCCTTCGGGAGACCAGTTGATCCGCCTGAAGCGGGATGCCGGGATTGATCCCTCGATTCGGATCATGGCGTCCGATCTCGGTCTGCCCCCGCAGCACCATGTCGTTGACCTGGCGCCCACAAGTGACTTCCACGCGCAACATCGGCACCGGCGGCGGCGGCGGCGGTACCAGTACGATGGGGGGCGCGGTGACCAGGACAATGTCTTCCGGAGGTACGACCACCGGCTTGGCGTCGCCGGGCGATGGAGGAGCAGGCGGCGTCTTCTGCTCCGGCGAGAAGAACTCCTCCAGGCCGTCCGTGTAGATCTCCTCGTTCGGAAGATTGGTCCAGAGGTCCTCCTGATCGGGCAGGTCACCGAGGAGGTTGGACAACTCCGACGTCGGAATCACCGCGTGCAGTTTGACGTCCGCAGCACCTGGATTAGCCGGCCCGCGTCCTGCGTTTGCCTTGTCCGAACCCACCCTACCGCCTGTCTCCTTCCTACCGGAGCGTCTGCCGGTAGCCTGATCTCCGTCAATCCGGCTGAGCGGGCGCCTCCAGCACCCGGATGAGGGTCAGTTCCCCCACCTCAATCTCGTCGCCGGGGCGAAGAGGCACCTCTTCCTCGGCGCGCAAAAACTGCCGATTGAACCGCGTCCCGTTCGTACTGTTCAGGTCCTTCAACATGAACGTGCCGTCGCGCACGATTATCTGCGCGTGGCGCCGCGATACCGCATCGTCGAGGCGCAGGTCAATCTCCGGGTGCAGACCGCGTGTGGTGTCCGGGCGTCCGATCAACGCCTCGCCCGTGAGCACCTGCTCGATTGTCCGCCTCCCAATGTTAACCTCCAGCTTCAGCGAGGCGCCCCCGGCCACCGCCGCCGGACCCGCATCGGTGTACATGTTCGGTTCGCGGCGGGGCGGAGGATATGCTTCCCCGCGCGGTGGCGACGGCGCGGCGCCCGGCACCACCGGCGCCGTCTCGAACCAATTCGGATTGGGCGTCTCGTTTTCGGACGCCACGATCGCCCCGAGATCAAATCCCAGGTCTAGTGCCGGAGCAGACGTGGGTGGCGGGGGAGCCGCCGGCGACACTGAAATCGGGGGCGGGGGAGCCATGCCGGGCGGAGCCATGCCGGGGAGCGCGGCGGCTCCACCGCCAAAAAAGCCGGTGTCGTACGTAGACGGTGAAGCGGGCCCTGAACTCTGGGGAGGAGGCACAACCGCGGGCGGCTGGGCTCTGTACGCCGGGGGGACAGTGGGCGCGATGGGCGCAACCGTCCCGGCCAGAGGCCTCGGGGCCACGGGCGCCGGACTGGGCTCCAGCACAAGATCCCATTCGGCGCCTCCCCCGTCGGCGGACGCACCCCCTGGCTGCAGACTGTGGAACGGATCTACGGAACTCGCACCGGGCCAAGCGGGGCTCAGGTCCACGTCGCTTGCGCGCGAGTGCAGCACATTGGGATCCGCCACCGGGGCCAAGGTGTCATTCTCCGGCGGCTCCTTCAGCCACGCCGACAGTACATCGTAGTTTAGATCCCCCGGTGTTTCGCCCGGCTTGCCGCCACTCCGTTCCTCCGGCTTGGAGCCGCCACCGCCCCCCCAGTGCTCCCAGAAACGGTCTTGACTCACCTGGCACCCCTTTCACAGCCACCCCCGAAACGGCGGGGCTGGACCGAACTCATACTCCCACGCCAGTTTCTCTCAGAAGTTCGACGTACTCATGTGGAATCCCTATCACCCGCCGGCGCCCCCCGGTGGACACGCAGCCGAGTCTCGATGCGCGAGACCCCCATATCGTAAACGATCCGTACAGGGAGCCGCGGACGTGGGAAACCGTACACCTATTATTTCCGCAAATTGGGGCGCCCGGCGGTCAAGAATGGTGATTCCCGCAAAATCGGGAGGCCGGGCCGGGACAGCACCCCCATTTCGCGAATCCGCACGGGCATGGAACGTCACAGAGCGCGCCGGCGAGTCCTTCCGGACCTGGCAGGGACCTACTAATGATAGTGGATCGAAGTCATTTCCGCCCCCAGGTAGCCAAGCCCATCCAGGTCCAAAGTTTGCAGCGCGGCGAGGCCGGCTTCACTCAGGTGAAAGCCGCGCTCCTCGGCCGCCAGCCCGCAATCGCGGCGAAGCTTGGTCCGAAACACGCGATCTTCTGCTGCGAGCAGCAAGATCTGACGCATCTGGAAATTGTCCATGTGGTGGAGTGCGTGCGCGGCTTCCTCGGCCAGTTCGGTGTCCGGTCCAAGTTGGACCACCCGGATGAACTCTTCCTGGGCTTCCCGCAGCATCCCTTGTTGATGGAAAAGCACACCTTTCTTGAAATGGTTGCTCGGATCCAACGGGCAGAGCTGAACCATCTGGTCCGCCATGCGCAGCGCTTCGTTGACCCGGCCCATCTGTAGGTACGCCGCACCGAGGAGGTCCCGCGCACTGAAACTGTTCTGATGGCTGCGGATGATCTGCTGCGCGCACTGGATGGCTTGCTCCGCCTCACCTTGCTCGAGCAGCAACTGCGCCAAACTGTGCAGAATGTCACGATGCCCCGGCGCCAGCCGCAAGCCGTCATGGAGCGCAATACGGGCCTCGGCAGGTCGCTCCGCCTCGCGCAGTAGCGTCGCCAGACTGAAGTAATACTCCGGATTGTCCGGGGTGAGCCGGATGGCCCGGCACATTTCCCGGATCGCTTCGTCAAACTCTCCGGTTCGGCCCAATGCCACCGCCAGCTCCACATGCGCCAGATCAAATCCGGGATCGCACTTCACCGCGATTCGGCATTCGGCGATCGCCTCGTCGAGTTCGTCATCCTGCAAATAGAAATACCCCAACTCTTTGTGGGCGCGGGCGCTGTGTGGGTGCAGCGTAACGGCGAGATCCAGAAGCGCCCGTGCGTCGCTTCGATTTCCACGAAGGCCCTGGATGACTGCCTTCTGACACAGTGCGTCCACATTCTGTGGCTCCGCGACGAGGGCGGCATCCACGGCCGACAATGCCTCCGACAGCAACCCCTGCTCCAGGTAGCAGCACGAGAGACCGACCTGGGCCCGCGCTACGAGTGGATTCGGCTCCTCCGCCGCAGACTTTGCGGCGCCCGTGGCTCTGCACACACGCGCCTCTGCAACCTGGGTGAACTGCGCGGCAGCAGTGGAGTGGGCACCGGTCGTCAACAGGTCCTGTGCCTGGAAATACAGGCTCCAGAGCGATTTCAGGGTGAGGCAAGGGGCGGGCATGGCGCCGCGGCTCTCCAAACCAGGGACATCTTGATCACTGAAAGGAGTTATACCATGATGGCTCCACGGCAGCAACTCCAGGAAGGACTCCGCATCCCGTCAGCGTAACTTCCCGCGGGTCAACGACGTTGTATTCCTGATGAGAGAGGCCCGATGGGGCCCCCCGCGAATCCCCTGTCCCTCACTCCTGATGAAACTCCCCTGCCCTCCGTGGGTGAATCCGTCACCCGACGCACGTGCCGCCGAGGTCTGGCGGGTGCTCCCACTGGTGTTGTGGTGCTTGTTCTTGTGGACTCCCCGGCCCGCGCAGGCCCAGACGACGCTGGAGGCAAAGGTGGGCTTCGGGCAGGGGCTCTATCGGCCGCAGCACTGGTTTCCAGTTCGCCTGGTGCTCACCAACCAGGGGACGCCGACCCACGTGGAGGTCCGTGCCCGCCTCGAGGGGGGCCGGGACGCGAACGGCGACTATCGCCTCGCCGAACAGGAGCTACAGAGCAGCGCCAAACAGGCACACACCCTGTACCTGCGGAGCCCAAACGCCTACGGGGCCGCGGGGGTGGCCGTGGATCTGGTCCGCGAAGGGCGGGTGATCAACACTCTCAATCCGACGATGCGTCCCGTGGACCTGGAGGATTGGCTGGTCATCTCCGTGCCTTCCACCTTTCAGTCGCTGAACTTGCTGAACGGCAATCCCGGGCCTGCACACCCGATGCGCAGCCGTAATGCTCGCTACGGACGGGGGGGTCAGCCCACGGTCAACGTCGCTCCAGTGGATCCCGCGGATCTCCCCGAACGGTGGCAAGGGCTCGAGGCCGTGGATCTGATCGCTCTCGGCGACGTCGGAGAGCGCGAGTTTACGCCGGAGCAGACCGCGGCTTTGCGCGACTATGTCCGGGCCGGAGGGGCGCTGGTGGTATGCGGAGGGCTGAACTGGAATCGCCTGGCTGGTCCCTGGTTCGCCGAGATCCTCCCGGTACGGGTGACCGGGGTGGCGACGCACACCCGTGCCGCACGGCTGCGGGACTTCGCCGGAGTCGTCGGTCCGAGCGGAGCAGCGTTCCCTCTCTGCACCAGCGTGGCGAAACCCGATGCGGAGGTGCTCGCGTCCGAAGGCAATCAGCCCCTGGTGGCGCGACGGCGGCTGGGGGCCGGCTGGGTCTACTATGTCGCGTTCGATCCCGGCCTGGCACCTTTCCGCCAGTGGGACGGCATCAACGCCTTCTGGAAAGAGATCCTGCGTCACTCGGCGCAGGGTGCTCGGATCCTGCCGCAGTTGGCAGCCCACGAGGACAGCAACGACGGTGGTTACTCCGGCAGCGGGCGCCCCGGTAACCTTGCGGACGCTCCGTTTTCGATTTCGCAGCTCGATGTACCGGCCTTTTATCTGGTCGCGCTCTTCCTCCTGGCGTACATCATCGTGCTGGTCCCGGTGAACTATCTGTTCCTCAAAGCGCGCGACCGGAAAGAGTACGCCTGGCTCACCACGCCTGCAATCGTCATCGTGTTTTCGTTCGGCGCCTACATGATTGGGTATGGGTTCAAGGGAGGGCGCACAGTGCTGGTGAACGTGGGGGTGGTGGAAGCGATCGCCGGCCAGAGTTCTGCGCCGTTTCTCAACTATGCCGGTCTTTTCTCCCCCCGCAAGGGCGGCTATCGCATTCAGGTGAGCGGCAGTTCGCCGGAAGTGCAGGCGGCCGCCGGGTCTACGCTGCTCGGCGAGCCGCAGTCCACGCAGGCGCGCGGATCGGTCCGGAGCGTGCAGGATGACTCCCAGCGCCTGGAGGACTTCGCGGTGGATATGTGGTCCATGCGGATCGTCAAGGCTGAGGGGTTAGCGGCGCTGGGACGGGGTGTGCGGTGGACGAGCACGGGGCACGGCAAGGGGAAGGTGCGCAACGACACGCCGTATGCGCTTGAGAACTGCTTCCTCATCGGCGGGGGCCGGGTAGCCGGTCTGGGAAACATCGCGCCCGGGCAGGAGGCAGCGGCCGGGGAGGGCACGCACACCGGGGCGTATGGGACTCTGCTCCCGCCGCTGTTGGTCTCACGGACGACGGGTGCGGCGGAACAGCAACGGATCCGACGGGCGGTGCTTGATCGGCTTTGCTCCCAAAACGCCTCCCCGCCGGTCTCGCCGCTACTGATCGGGTGGATCCCATCCCCGGTGCTGCCGATTACGGTGGATGGACGGATCCCCCGGACGCAGTCGGCCACGCTTCTGATCGTGCATCTCCCTTCCGGTTCCCTGTAAACGGCCGAAGTCGCATTGGAAATTAGTAATGGT
Organism: Actinomycetota bacterium; assembly: GCA_005805375.1. Classification (GTDB taxonomy): domain Bacteria; phylum Armatimonadota; class SYMT01; order SYMT01; family SYMT01; genus SYMT01. Next base: position 120 of record SYMT01000451.1, on the reverse strand, counting down.
AGACATCCAGCATCTGCGGAAAGAGTACTCCAACAACCTGGTGGCGGTGAAAGACCTTTCCCTGCACCTCGAGCGCGGCGACATCTTCGGCTTCATCGGCCCGAACGGCGCCGGGAAGAC
>SYMT01000450.1 GCA_005805375.1 Actinomycetota bacterium | reverse complement strand
CTCGCACTCCCCGATCGCACGGCGCAGAGCGGAGGTGACAGACATGCGACAAACAATGCTGGACGTCTGGAAAGAAGAAGGGAAGGCGGAAGGCCGAATGGAAGGCCGGATGGAAGGCCGGATGGAAGGTCGGATGGAAGGCCAGGTGGAGCGCGACAGGGCGTGGCAGTCTCGGGTTCAGGAGATGGTGCTGCGCGCCATCGGAGTGCGCTTCGGACCGGTGGTGGCGGAAGTGGATACGCTGATTCGCAGCTTGTCGGACCAGGAGCATCTGGTTGCAGCATTTGACGCCGCCCTCCAGGAGCACGACGAACGCACCCTCGTCACCCGGCTCCGGGCGCTGCGCAACGTGAACGCAGCGTAGCAAAACGGCGCTCTCTCTGCCGCTGAATCGGGGGCCTCGCGTCGGGCCCCTGAAGCAGCAGGTTCACTACGACTGGACCTGCCAGCATCCGAGCCGCGCTGCGGGGAGCCGCAGGATGCGGGTCCCGCAGCGGCCGGAGGGCCAACGGCTCGTGCGCTCAGGCCTCTGCCCGAAAGAGACCGGCCCCGAAGACGTCTCCTCACTCCGTGCGACTCCGCGTGCGGGTAGTGCTGGGCTGTGACATCAGGCCGGTCAGTTGGCTCAAGCTGCTGATCGGGGTCCGGCACACGCGGGTCTGCGCGCTGTCGAGCGCCTGCTCCAGTGTACCCCAATGCCTCATCTTCCTGACGGGAGATTGGAGGCAAGGTGATGGTGGTTGCCGTGGGCGAATTCGGCCGCACACCGCGGCTCTCAACGAACTCCAATGGACAGGCGCACACCGCATTGATTGCGGGCGGCGGATTGAAGACGGACCAGGTAGTCGGCGCCACGAACGAAAGGGCCGAGCACCCGCCGGAAAGCCCATACACGTCGCAGGATCTGCTTGCTACCGTGCATCGCCGACCCGGCGCAGAGATCCATTGGCCCCACCGGCCGCCCGGCCCCTCAGCTACCAGGGGGAGCCGATCCGCGAACTGGTCTGCTCCGCTGTCGAGCGAACAGTTTCTGTCGGAGTTCACGTTCACAGCATGATCCGGTCCACTGTCCGCATCCCCGGCCGATCTGTCTTGGCGACACTGTCCCCATCCGGCACAGTGGCTTCTCCCTTCCAGCCGGGCCCCACCAGCAGCAATTCACAGGGAGAGACAATGCACACTTCCGTGCCGCATTCGCTGCACTCCCCCCACTCCACGTCCGGGAATTCCGCCTCCGGGCCCCCGGACTTCCGATAGGAGTGAGGCCCTTCACAGGTCGTACACCAGGCCATCACCGTGGGAATCCACCACTCCGGAGCTCCCCGGTGTGGGGGCCCCGGTTTGATTGCGGCATCCGGCCACTGCTGGTAGAAGGTGATGTAGTTCTCTCCAAGGTGATTGCAGACTACGAACGCCCGTTGCGGGTAGGCCAGGTGGAGTGCATCCGCCAACTCCCGCGCCCAAGCCCGGGTGTACCGCATTTCCTCACGGGGCGGGAGTCCGTGAGAACACGGGTGGTTGTGATTCATGAACGCCTCCGCCGCCCAGGCCGGTGTTTCCGGGTTGGACGCCTGGAGTTCCGCAAGACCCCGACGGGCAGCGACCGGCGGCAGCGACAGGATGTGACTGGAGACGTCGGTGAACCAGTCGTCCTGCACGATGCGGTGGGGCCAGAGGTCTTCCGGGCGGTGCCGTACATGTGGTACGTCACAACTGCGCATTGCACGGCACTCGGCTCCGGCAGCGACGAGTGCGGTAGCGATCTGCGCAGCCTCGTCCTCTGCCGCGCCGTTCATGAGCTCCGCAGGCAACTGGACGCCGCGGAGTCGAGACACAAGCGGATTCAGGCAGGTCCACAGCCCGTCAAAGAGCTGCTCGCACGCCTCCAGGGTGGTGCGGCAGGCGCTTCCCTCCGGTACGTCCACGAGCACTACGGACCATCCATCCCGTGCTGCCGGCACGGGGTTCGTCGTTCCGCCGGTCATACGTGCTTGTTCCGGGCGCCGCAGTTGATGCGCCAGTGTTTCCGATGCGGTTCCGATTGGAAGCACTCCTCTCATCGTGGGAGCCAGGAACTCAGCCCGCTGTACAGATCTCGACCAGGCGCCCCACCTCATGTGACCGGGATCGCATTGGCCACGCCGCTCCTGGTAGAGTAGCTAAAGTTACGCACTCCATATCGGTTTGCGACCCCTTGACGGCAAGGAGGTCGGGCACCGCAGTAGGCCCGCCCGCCGCCGTGCCTTCCTCGCGGCGTACCTACCCGCCTGCCGCATTACCTATCTGGACGTGCATCGCGTTCCCTCGGAGCACCTGCGGCAGCAGCGCACCGCGGGCGCCTGGGGGCTGCGGCTCATTCAGATCGAGGCCGAGTTGGATCCGGACCGCTTTGCGGCACAATACCAGGAGGTAGCCGAGGGATTGGCATCCCTGCCGGCGCGGCAGTCGGCAGCGTGCCGCTGCGTGCTCTGGTCGGTGTTGGTGATGGCGGCACGACGGCCGTCAGCGGAATATGGTAGATTGGATGCG
>SYMT01000050.1 GCA_005805375.1 Actinomycetota bacterium | reverse complement strand
GCCGGTTGCCGCCGTTGACCCGCCTGCAAGAGCGGTTAATGAGCCTGTTGGGGGTGCCGAAGCCGCCCTGGTAGATCCTTACAAGTCGTCGCGAACCCGGGTCCCGACGGATGTCGACCTCCCGAACCGCGAAATACGGGCCCAGGCTGGGGCGACCTCGAGTTGTTGGCACGTACCAAGCTCGATTTGCCCCTGGAGCAAATCGTCTCGGCGCAGGCAAGCCTCCGTGATGCGGTGCTGAGGCTCGTCAAGTGGGCGGAGACCCGGAACCGGCTGCCGGAGTTGGTCCGGGGCGCCCGGGAGGAGAACCCGCGCCATCCGGATCTGCTGGCGTTCGCTGGCGCGTTCTTCCAGGAGGTGGATCTGGAAACCGACCCGGCCTCCCGGACTTCCGCACGAGACGCGGACGCGGGCCGAGCGATGGTCGCCCCACCACTCCGCATGCGCACCCAACTGGATCCGCCCGCCAACGACGAGGACTTTGAGCGCCTCTGCCGGGACCTGTGGGCCGCCGTCTGGCAGGACCCGACGGCGCAACGACACGGCCGCTCCGGCCAGACGCAACATGGAGTGGATGTGTACGGAAACCACGGTCACGATGGCCGATACTCCGCCGTACAGTGCAAACTCCGCGATCGCCATCGGGGGAGCAGGCTGACGCAGCGGGAACTGGAGGCGGAGGCAACAGCAGCACGCGAGTTTACTCCGCGGCTCCGGGAGCTGATCGTCTGCCACACGGGCCCGAACGACGCGCGCCTGGAGTCGATGGCCCGCGACCTCACGAATGACCACGCGCAGGAGGACCCGCACCGGTTCTCGGTCCACGTATGGGGGTGGGAGAACCTCACGGACCAGCTCTGGCGCTTCCCGGAAGTGCTCTACACGCACTACCCACACCTGGCGCCGGGAGCGAACAGCACCTGAAGCAGGCCGATCCGCGGCCTCCGGGCAGCCGGGCAATCGGAGTTGCCCGACTCCACATGGAATGCGGGTGTGGAGTCTCTGTAGGGGCGGCGTGACCGTGGCTCGGCGGGGCGGATTCCGACACAAGCGGAGCGCACGCGGACGGATGTACGGGAACCAGGCAGAATTAGTCGTCCCGCCGGCGCGTGGCTCGGGTACGGGGTGCGTGGGCGTCAGGTGGGTCCACTTGCTGACGCGCGTGGCTCGGGTACGGCATCTGGCACGCACCTCGGGCGACCCCTGCCCTATGTGGAGTCGCGCAACTCCGCTTGCGCACGTCTCTCGCGGCAAGTGCCCGGCGTGGCTCGGGTACGGGGTGCGTGGGCGGGAGGGGGGTCCACTTGCTCACGCGCGTGGCTCGGGTACGGGGTGCGTGGGCGGGAGGGGGATGATCCCGGGGTAATCCCGTCCGGTTGGGATGACTGATTCTGCCGGGTTCCCTAACCGCCCCACACGGTCTCCTGCCCGCCGCAGCCTACCGTGTTCCCTCCGCGACGGCGGCGGTTGCCTGTGAAGCGGGGCAGACGTCGCTCAGGACACAGGCCGCGCATTGGGGCCGGCGGGCGATGCAGACGCGGCGGCCGTGGAGGATGAGCAGGTGGGAAATGTTCGTCCACTCGCTTTGCGGAAACAAGTGCATCAGGTCCCGCTCGATCTTCACCGGGTCATGGTGTTGGGTCAGGCCGAGCAGGCCGGAGAGGCGGGTGACGTGGGTGTCCACGGCAATCCCCTCGGCAGTGTGGAAGATGTTTCCCAGGACCACATTCGCCGTCTTGCGCGCGACGCCGGGCAGTGTGAGTAGTTCCGCCATGCTGTCCGGCACCCGTCCCTCGTAGGCTTCGATGATTCGCCGGCACGCGCCGCGAATGTTCTTTGCCTTGTTTCTGAAGAACCCGGTGGAGCGAATGTCGTCTTCCAGTTCCTCGGCCGCCACGGCGAGAAAATCTTCCGGAGTGCGGTACTTCCGAAAGAGGCCCTCCGTCACCTGATTGACGCGCACGTCCGTGCATTGGGCCGAGAGGATCGTCGCCACCAACAACTCGAATGGAGAGTGATAGGTCAGCTCACATTGCGGCTCCGGATACAGGCTGTACAGCCGGGCGAGCACCAACGCCGGATCCACACCCGGCGACGGGAGTGAACCCGGTTCACTCCCACTCGAAGGCTGCACACGGGGGTCATCCTGCATCCTTCACCGCGCCGCCTTCAACCGGTTTCAGGCCGAGTTCGCGCATGAGGAATGCGTACGAATCGGCCGCCTGCTCAATGGCCTGGCGCACCAGGCCCCCACCCCCGTGACCGGCGTTTTTCTCGATATCCAGAAGCACGGGCCGATCCGGCGACGTGGCCGCCTGCACGCGGGCCACCATTTTCCGGGCATGCATGGGGTCCACACGGTCGTCACTGTCGGCCGACTGCATCAGCAGCGCGGGATAGCGTGTGCCCGGCCTGACGCGGTGGTAGGGCGAGTAGGTGAAGAGCGTCTGGAACTGCGCCGGGTCTTCCGCCGACCCGTACTCGGGGATCCAGGTGCGGCCACTGCCGAAGAGGTGATAGCGCACCATGTCGAGCAGTGGCACGGCGCAGATCACCGCCCGGAACAACTCGGGGCGCTGGGTCATCGCCGCCCCCACCAGCAGGCCGCCGTTGGAGCCGCCGCGGATGCCGAGGCGCTCGGGCTTCGTATAGCCTTCCTTCACGAGGTACTCCGCCGCAGCGATGAAGTCGTCAAAAACGTTCTGCTTCTTGTGGAGCATCCCGGCTTTGTGCCACTCTTCCCCGTACTCCCCGCCGCCGCGGAGGTTGGGGAGAGCGTAGCCACCGCCCGCTTCGAGCCACGGATAGAGCGACCCGGAGAATCCCGGGGTCATGCTCACGTTGAACCCGCCGTAGCCGCCGAGCACGAAGGGAGTGGACCCATCCCGCTTCAAGTCCTTGCGATGGACCAGGAACATCGAAATCCGCGTGCCGTCGGCCGACGGGTACCACACCTGAGACACCGTGAACCGGCTCGGATCCACCGGCACCTTCACCGCCGACCAGAGCGAGGTCTGCCCGCGCCGGACGGAGGTTTTGTAGACCTGGGGCGGCTGCGTGAACGAGGCAAACGAGAAATAGGCTTCATCCTCGTCCGGGTTGCCCACCATCGCACCGGCCGAGCCCAGCCCGGGTGTCTCGACGGTGCGGAGAAGCTTCCCGTCGAGCGAATGGACTTCCACCAGACTCGTGGCATTGCGGAGCACGGACAGCACCAGGTGGTTTCCCACCACCGACATCCCGTCGAGGACCGCATCTTTTGCCTCCGGGATGATCTCCTTCCAGTTGGACCGGTCCGGCTTGCCGGGGTTGACCCGAAACACGCGATACCGGGGCGCCCCATCGTTGGTGAGCACATAGAAGTGCTCCTTCCAGGCGGTTACATCGAACAGGGCGGGGACTCCCACCACGAGCGGACGCCATTCCTGATCGCCCCGCTTGAGATCGCGGAAGAAGTAGTCCGTGGCATTCCACCCGTGGGCGATGGTGCTGAATAGAAAGCGCCCGTCGCGGGACGCCGAGATCCCCTGGAACGTCTGCGGGTTGTT
>SYMT01000449.1 GCA_005805375.1 Actinomycetota bacterium | reverse complement strand
GGATCCGCGCAGCCGGAACCCCACTTTGCGCATTGTCAGGGGAGGGAGCGAAGGAACCGCAACAATGGTGGTGCGACCCCCGGGCCAGGTGGAGCGCAGGCGGAGCCCGTCCAGAGTTTCGGTTGTCGCGTTGGTGACGAGTGCGGCGCCCCACGCGTTCACCGGCTCACCCACACGCAGATCCGGAAGAGTGGGGTCTTGATCGCTGAGCAGAGCCGAAGCTGAGGCAGGAACCAGCCGGCAGCGCAGAGCGCCGCGCCCCGAGGCGAAGAGTAGTTCGTTGGCGCCGGCCCGGAGCAGCACGGGGAGGCGCACAGTGCCGTTGTTGTAGGGATCGCCGGTGCGGGGCTCCCCGTTCACATAGACCAGACTGTGCCCGGCGGCCTCCAGCAGCCACACTCCTTCGCGCGGCGCCGCCACCGTCGTTGCAGCATACCCCCCGCGCGGGCTTCCCTGCCGCAGCGTGCCATCCTCTTCGGCCTGCGCCGCGGTCCAGGCAGCCGCCCCGGCTCCCGGCGCCCGCACGGCCTCGCCCGCGGCGGGAAAGCGCCAGGTCCCGGCTATCACGCGTGCCTCAATCGGATCCTGGTGAAGCGCAGTGCGTCCCCCGCGCAGTACCCCGGACAGCACGCGATAGTCCCGGGGAATGAGCGGGCTCTGCCCCGCCCCGGCAGACATGGCCGCACACAGGGCCACACCGACCGGGCATACGACGCGCCGGCACATTCTACGGCCTGTCATCGCCCGTCGTCCCACCGCATCCGGCTCCGGCGCAGCTCGGGTGTGGTGTCCGGGACCACAAACAGGTTCGGGCCCGACTGTTTCGGAAGCAGTGGGCACGCCGGCGGCGCCGCTTCGTGATACACGAAGGTCCTGTTGCCGATGGAGGACTCCCGGCCGTGGCGGGTCAGGTAGAGAGTGCCGAGCACACGATCAACCTGCAGGAGCCTATGCCAACTGTCCCACGCCTCGTCGCCGGCATACGGGAGATCATGCTGGGTGGGCAGTTTCAGCGGGGGCGGGGCGACGGGAAAGGACATCACAGGTCTCCACGGCACAGCAGATTGCGCTGATTCTACCACAGGCAGTAGGACCCGATTGGAGGGGAGTGAGTGGAGAGAGGTGAGGAAAGAGTGGAGGGGAGTGAGGAAAGAGAGCCACTTCCGTCTCTCTACTCACTCCTCACTCCTCACTTCTCTCCACTCACTCCTGCGATCACGGAATCATCAGTTCCCACTGGTCGAAGCGGGCCAGGGTGTCCCCCTGCGTGTGGATGCCGCAGCGCCCGCCGCGGTAGCCCTCGAGGGTACGCGTCAGGTCCGGCAGCGGCTTACCATCCAGCGATATCTGCACCGCCTTCCCTTTGATTTCCACCGCCACCGTGTGCCATTCTTTCAACGTGACCCCGACGCCTGCGCGCGCGCGCAGCGCCCGCTGTCCTCCCTGCACTTCGTACAGCACTGCGTTTTGCGGCGCCACCCGTACTCCGAAATAGGACTGGGGGCTCCGGTAGCCGAACAGCAACCCCGCCCCCGGACTCTTGCCGGCCAGGAGTTGGAACCGGGCGCGGCTCGTGCCGCTCTGCACTACCCCGGTGTTATCCAGGAGCGAGGGGAACTGGTTTTCTGCGGCGCCCTTCAACGGTTGGACATACGTGCTCCGGGCATCGCCCTGAATCGCCCAGGGGATGGTCTCATCCGCCCCCAGGGTGAGATCTACCCACTCTTCGGGCAGCTTCCCCGTCTGGGCCGAGGGAAATGCCGCTTTGCGCGAGCGGGCCGGCGTCTCCACCCAGCGGATTTCCCGCGCGGGGCGATTGAAAGAATCCAGGTAGTTGAGCAGCGCCGTCTTTTCCGGCGGACTCACGACGGCGCCGCGTGTGCGGATCATCCGCGTGAGAATCTGATCCCACTCGATCCGCGAGCGCTTCGGCTCGTCCGGCTCCGGCAGTTCGTGGCAACCGTCGCACCGGGTACGATACAGGTCCAGCCCACTCAGCGTCTGCGCCCGGCCGGTGGTCGCCGTGCCCAGCGCGATCAGCAGCACCGCGCCCAACAGCGCGCTCCCGATTCGTCCCCGACCAGTTCGTGCCATCGCCTCGCACCCTCCCTCCGCCACGTCGCCTCCGACATCACCCGACCCCGCGCGTATGCATGGACGCAGCGCGCCTCCCGCAGGTTCTGTTTCACAAACGGCAATCTCTGATGGATGGATCTGCGGGAACTCGCCGAGGAGTCATGCTACCTTTGATCCGGGCTTCAAGGTTCCAGGCGCCGGAACCCTGGAAAGCCGGAAGGCCTGGAAAAACCTGAAAACCCGGAGCACGGTATGATCTCCGAACCGCCCCCCACCGCCACACCCCCCTCCCGTCCGGACGGACAGCCGGCCGATCCGATCGAACTCGAGTCGTTCTACCGGGCGCGCCGGTTTCTCGGGTCCATCCTCGATCTGGACGAACTGCTGCGCGCCCTGCTGGAAGAGGGATTGGAGGCGGTGCGCGGAACGCGAGGGTTTGTGGGGCTGCTCAACCGCCCGCGGGGAGAACTGGAACTGCGCATCACGGCGGGGCGCGGGTGGGACACACTACCCATCCGCACCCTGCCGATTCGCGAGGCGCCCGGGAGCGGCATTACCGTACAGGTGGTGCGCACGGGCGAGCCCTACCTCACCGGCGATGTCCGGCGCGACCCGCACTACCGGATGTTCTTTCCGGACGTGCGCAGCGAACTGGCGGTGCCGCTGGTGAACCGGGATGGGTGGACGCTGGGCGTACTCAACATCGAGAGTGAGATCGTAGACGCCTTCAGCCATCGAGACCTCCAACTGTTGATCGCCCTCGCGAACCAGGCCGCCATCGCCATCAGCGTAGCTCGCCTGCGCGTGCGGGAAGCGGCGCTCCTCGAGTTCGGCAATCAACTCGCCTCGACCGCCGACCCGGATGACCTGCTCCAGCGAGCCACACAGGCGGCCGCCGAGATTCTCCGAGCGGACGAGTGTGCCTTATTCCAGTTGGATGAAGCTGGAGGGAACCTGATCCTGCGCGCCGGGGGCCCTGACGGGCACGACTGGGTGGGTCGCGTCACCTACCGGGTAGGGGAGGGCCTCACCGGCTGGGTGGCGGAGCACGGCGCCACGCTGCGCGTCCCGAACGTGCATGAGGATCCGCGCTGGCGCGGTCTGTATCCGGCGCTTCAGGAAGACACCGTGGAAGCCTTCCTGGCAACGCCCATTTCTCCGCAGGGGACACTCTGGGGGGTGCTCCGAGCGGTGCGGCGTCAGCCGCGTCCGGAGGATGTACACGCGCTGATGCCCCAGGAGTTTACCGCCCGCGATGTGCTGATTGCTGAAACACTCGCCCGGCAGGTGGCGGCCTCGCTGACGCGCCAGTCGCTGCTGGAGCAGCAGATCCGGATGGAGCGCCTGGCCGCCTGGGGGGAACTTTCCGCGCGCGCAGCACACATGATCGGCAACAAGGTCTTTGCGCTGAAAGGACAACTGAACGAGCTGGAGCATCTGACTCGCGCGCCCCACCTGGAGGCCCGCCAGGTGCTGGATGTCGTCGCCCGGGCGCGCCGCAGCACCGGCCAGTTGGAAGAGATCCTCAACGAATTTCGCGATTTCATGACCGCGACCCGGCTGGATCGTACCACAACCGACCTGAACGAACTGGTGCGCGCCGTGGCGACCGAGACGATCCCCCGGACGGACGCCCCCGCCGTGCACCTTGAACTCGACCCGGACCTCCCCCCGGTGCAGGTGGATCCCGGGAAGCTCCGGCGCGCCCTGAGCGAATTGCTGGAAAACGCCGTCATCCACCAGGGCCCCCGGGGGACGCTGACGCTGCGCACGGGGCGCTGGGGCGCCGCCGAAGCGGCACGGTGGCCCGCACTGGCGGGGACCGCACGCCGGATCAGCGGACGCCCCGCCGCGGACTCGGCGCGTCTGCTGCCGGCAGATCCCGCCGCGGCGGAGCCTGTACCGCCCCCGGCGGTCCGAGTGGAGGTACAGGACGAAGGCCCCGGGATTCCGGAAACGGCGCGAAGCCGCCTGTTCGATCCGTTCTACACCACCCGATCGCGCGGCATGGGATTGGGCCTGTCCATCGTCAAGGGGATCGTGGAGGCGCACCACGGCGCCATTACCGAAGTAGGCGTCCCGGGAGAAGGCGCCCACTTCCTCATCCTCATTCCGGGAGGATGACGGCGACGAAAGCCCGAAAGGAAACAGGGCACAACCCGTGCATCCGGCACAACCACCTGTTCCTGATCGTTGTTTCCTTCCCGCAGCGGAGATGAGCCATGGCACGCATTCTGATCATTGACGACGAACCGGAGGCCCGGGCGGCGGTAGCGCGCCGGCTGCGCCGCGCCGGCTACGAGGTCGAGGAGGCCGCCGGCGAACACGAGGGCGTCGAACGCATCCGCAGCAACCCGGCGCCGTTCGATCTCGTCATCACCGATATGGTGATGGAAGATCCGGACAGCGGCATTCGCACCCTGGAGGCAGCGCTTGCGCGCGACATGTTCAGCGAGGTGATCGTCCTGACCGCCTATGGGAAGATCGTGCAGGCCGTGGAGTGCATGCGGCGGGGTGCTTTCGACTACGTGGAGAAGAACATTCCCGACGTAGACGTGTACGAACTGCTGGTGCTCCGGGCCGGCGCCGCGCTCGACCGGCGCCTCAGTTCGCTCCAGGCGCTGCGCCGCTATCAGGAAATCGGTCAACGCGAAGGGATTGCACTCGTCGAATGAGCGCCGCCCCGCGCGTGAGCGTAATCGGCGCCGGGGCGGTGGGAGCGGCCTGCGCCGCCGCGCTGGCCCGCGCCGGGTGCCGGGTACAGGTGTTTCAACACCCGGGCCGGAGCACCACAGCGGTCTCCGGCGGGCACCTGCTGCTGCAATCCAAGCAGCCGGGCCCGGTGCTGGAACTGGCGCAGCGCAGCCTGGCCCTGCTGGCGGACTTCGCGCGCGGCCGGGAAGACGCACTTGGCTACCGGCAGCGCGGGAGCCTCCTTCTCGCGGCCGATCCGGCGGAGGCCGAAACGCTGTTCGGCCGCTATACGGCGCTGCGTGACGCCGGAGTGCCGGTGGAGTGGTTGGACGGACCCCAGGTCCGGCGCCTCGAGCCGGCGGTAGGATCGAATGTCGTCTCCGGCAGCTTGTGTCCATCCGATGGCCAGGTGGACCCGGTGGCGCTCGCTGGCGCCTGGCTGCGGGCGGCGCAGGCAGCAGGGGCGACCTGCTTAACGCGGCGCGTCACCGGTTTCGTGAGCGCCGACGCGGCGGGGATCACCGGCGTAAGAGCCGGCGAAGAGCTCCTCCCGGCCGACGCGGTAGTACTCGCAGCCGGTCCCTGGTCGGGCGAGATCGCCGCCCTGGCGGGTCTTTCACTGCCGCTTCGCCCCCGGCGCGGCGTGCTGCTGGTGGGACGGCCGGAAGGCGTGCTGACCGGCCGGCCGCTTCTCGGTGGCACGTACCTGGAGGCGAAGTACAGCCGCGGGGTAGAAGTGGCCTTCAGCCTCCAGCAGCATCCCGACGGAACCTGCGTACTGGGTGGATCGCGCGAGTGGGTGGACTTCGACGACACGGTGCCCGCAGCGCTCCCGGGGACCATCATCGCCGCCGGCGCACGCTACCTCCCGGCGCTGCAGACGGTGGACTGGGGCGAGGTCCGCGTCGGTTTCCGCCCCTGGACCTCGGAGGGCGCACCGTACATCGGGGGCAGTTCCGTTCCGGGTCTGTTTCTGGCCTGCGGACACGAAGGGGACGGCATCACCCTGGCAGCCGCCACCGCCGAACGCGTGACGACCGCCGTGCTGGCAGCCACCTCGTGAGATGTCGTAGGACCTTCGTCTGCATTCGTCTGCCCTCATGAAGAACGCGGCTGCGTGAACGCAAACGCCGCACAGGTGACTCCGTTCTGCATTTCCGGGGTCACCGCCTGGTGGTAGCTGAGACGGTGGGGATGCGCTCCCGGCGCCAGGGCGGTGAGGAGCGCGTAGAGGCACCCAACGGAACAGTGCCGGGTCGGGTTCTGGGTGCGCAGCATGTGGTGACGGAGTTCTTCCGGCTCACCGGCGGCCACAAGGTCGAGCACCGCTGCATCCACGCGGCGCACTTCCTCCAGAAACTGCGCGTCCAGCGAGCGCGAGTCGCCGAAATAGCCGCCGACGTGACTGAGATCTGCGCTGGCAATGAGCAGAGTGGGCACGGCGTCGCTGCGAAGGCGAGCCCCGAGCGCCAGCGCAAACTCCCGCAGTTCCACGCCGCGGGGATCCCCGGACCCGGCGCTCTGCGGCGCATTGGGATCCGGACAGAGGAACGGAACGATCTCGATGCCGTCTCCCAGAAGATGATGCAGCCAGACGGCGTGCAACTCGATGGAGTGCTCCCGCAGGTGATCCAGCTCGAACGGGCGCAGCGTCCCACCGCAATCCGCTTCGAGCGCGTGGATCAACCGCTGGTCGGTGCGGAGCACGCCCCACGGGGTTTGAAAGTCCTTCGTTGTCGCCACCACGCTCCGGGAGCGCCCGAAGTGGTTCGTGCCCAGAATTACCACGCGCCGCGGAGATCGGCCGGCGGGCAGCCGCAGCAGCCACTGATACGCGGCTCCATAGCAGGCCGCACCGCGCGGGAAATCCAGGTGCGGCGCCACCAGCGCCAGCAGCGAGGCCTGTCCGTCCACGGCGCTGCCTGCCCCAAGCGCCGCGCTCGCCAGGATCCGGTTCAACAGACCGGGCAGTTCGGCGGGGGAGGCGCCGAATGCCTCCGGGGAGCGGAGCGGGCGATACGGGCCGGCGTGATAGGCGTCCGCCAACCGCTGGTACCGGGCCTCGAAAGCGGGGCCCTGGAGGAACCCACACTCCTCCAGGTGCTCCAGCAGCCCTTCCAGCTCTGCCGGACGCAAGAACGTGCCGGTCGCCCGCAGGAACTCCGTACGGATGTCGCGGTGTGAACGGCGCCCATCCAGAAGGGAAAGCAGGAACACCTGCGTTTCCCCCACAACCAGGGCGCCCTGCGCCAGACCGGTGGGATCACGAAGCACCCAGCGCTGATCCGGCGTGCGCGTGGCGATCTCGACCGGGCGGAGTTCGGGGTACTGGGAACGCGGGGCCGACATATGGGTGCAGGCAGAATCGAGGCGGAACGCGAAAGGTATTCCTGGAGAGTAGTCGGTTCCGGCGCCGAAGGGGGACACCCGGGTAGAAAATGTCCATTCCTCCGACGCAGTGAGGCGCAGTCGGTAACGGTTTCCCCACAACGCAGCCATCCTGGTCCCAGCGTTCCAGCAACTGAAACCCTGACCCGGGAACGCCGGCATCCTGCCGGCATCCTGCACCTGGGAACGCCGGCATCCTGCCGGCCTCCGCAGCCCTGAAATCTGAAAACCCTAACCCGGGAACGCCGGCATCCTGCCGGCCTCCGCAGCCCCAAAGCCCGAAAACTCTGCATGCAGCCTCCACGCGCAACCTGCGCCGCACTTCGCGGATGAATTCAGCCATGATTGCAACCCAACCTGTCCGGAGCCGGTTCGGATTCCCGGGCGCCGGCCGCCTGGTCGTCGGATTGGGGTTGGCGGGACTCGCCGCCGCGGCCCCGGCGCAGAACAATCGGGGTTCGACGCCGAAGAGCAAAACCACTCCGGCCCGAAGCAATTCGTCTCGTGTGGAGGCCGGGACCGTCACCTACCATGGGTGGAAGGGCGCTCTTCGCCTCTCCAACGGTGTCGTGGATCTGGTGTACGTGCCGCAGGTCGGACGGGTCATGCGCTACGGCCCCATCGGCGGCACGAATCTCCTCTGGGAGAAGGCGGAACTCCACGGGCAGCGCGCAGACCCGGCGACGGCAGGAAAGGAGTGGACCAACTTCGGCGGTGATAAGCTCTGGCCCGCCCCCCAGGCCCGCTGGAACTGGCCCCCGGATCCCGCACTGGACGGCGCCGCCGCCTCTGCCCGCATCTCCCCGGCGCGCACGCTGAAGGTGATCGGGCAAACCAGCGCCCAACTGGGCCTTCGCTTCGAGCGCGAGATCCGCCTGGAGCCGGCGGGCACCGGCGTGGTGTTCCACAACACGCTGGTCAATGTGGGCAAGAAGCCGGTGGAATGGTCCGTCTGGGAAGTGGTCCAGATTGACGATCCGGAGGAAGCAAGTTTCACCGAGTTCCGGACGGGGCGCTTCCCCGGCGCGTTCTATCCGTTTCCCGGATCGCCGCCCCTCCCCGGCATGGTCCGCGTCGAGGCGAGCCGGGTGGTTTTCCGGCGCCACGTCGTTACCCCGGGGAAGATCGGCGGCGACGCACCGGACGGCCGCGTACAGGGAGTGGTAAAGGGTCTCCGCTTCGAGATCTCGGCCCCCGTCGAGGCGAACGGGGAGTACCCCGACGACGGCTGTGCAGAGGAAATCTGGTCAAACCCGGATCCGGACCGGTACATGGAGCTCGAATTACTGAGCCCGCTGCGAAAGATCCCCGCCGGCGGGTCCACGTCCTTCGTGACCCGGTGGCGGCTGGTGGAGTAATGCCGTGGTCGGCGAGGCCGCCCGGGAATGGAATTCTCGGACTTTTTGCAGAGAGAAGCCGGCTGACAACCGGCACAGCGGTTGCCGACGTCTCCGGCCATGGTTTGTGCGGAATGACCCACAGACGATTCGCTCCTCCGCGGGGCCGCCAGCCCGAAGGGGTTTCCTCATAACTGCACCATGGGTTTCACCCCGGTGCGGCCCGACGGTGCGGCCCGACGGTGCGGCCACTCCAGCTCACCGTCGGGTGGGCGCGCGCCAAACGCAGCGCTGCAATAAAATCGGAGGCCCCCCGTCACAGCCAGGCCGGCTTCAGGGCATAGATCGTTCAGACCGGTCGTTCAGGCCGGTCTGAACGACCGGATGGGCCGGTGAGGCGCAGTGAACTGCCTCCTCTGCCTTCCGGACCTGGAGAAAAGGGATGAACTCCTTCCCCTTGAGCCGGCTCGTGATGGGCGCCGCGTTGGCGTCTACCCTGATTACCGCGGCGGCGCAGGCCCAGACGGGCGCCGCCGTTTCCTCGCCCGCCGCCGGCCAGACGCCGGCGGCAGCAATTCCCTTCCGGCCGATCCGCCTTCTGGATCGGTTCGGCCGTCCTCTCTCGCCGCGCACAAAGGTCCAACCGGACCCGGATCGCCCTCCGATAACGGTGGCGGAGTACGAGCGCGCGCTGAACCAGATAGAGGCCCGCGCCAATGCCGTGGGCGATTCCCTTACCAACCGGCCGGATGCACTCTCCACTCAGGACGAACAGCGCTGGCGGCAAATAGACGCGCAGAACGCCAATCCGGCGGTGGTGCGGAAGCGTTCGGAGGCGGAGGTGAAGGCGGACCCTCCGACTTCGACCGTCAGCCACACCGTGGAGGCCGCCACCATCTCCGGCAACGGGGTGTCGGCTCCGCGAAAGGTGGAGAAGATCTACAACTGGAACTACCGCAAGGGTGACCGCAGTCAGGCCGCGATTGAGGTCGTCGGCAGCGCTACGTTTCGGGCGGCGTCGAACCTTGCCGAGTTGGACGCGAACCTGGTCGCCGACGCCTATCTCCGCGACCGGAAGATTCCCATCCTGGGCGTGGACTACCAGTCCGACGGTCCGGCGAGCGGTCCGGGGCGCACCATCGCCAAGGTCCGGGTCGGCAAGTCCACCAAGGTAAGTCGGGACAAGACGGGATCTTTCCTCTCGTCCGACCTGCCCCTGGCGGAGTGGCCGCTCACGACAGCGGATGAATCCGAAGTCGAAATCCGGTACTCGTTCTGGGGCGTCCCGATTGTGGCGAAGGCGGGCATTGAGGGCACCGTAGGCTTGAAACTGAGGGGAGACGTGCGCGCACTCGGAGCCGGACTCGGGATGGTACCGTCCGCCCGGGTGAATGCCTACGCCGAGGCCGGTGTGGATGTCATCCTCGTCAAGTTCGGAATTGGCGGCGAACTCACCCTGCTGCACTACGAGGTTCCCATCACCGGATATGCCGAGGCGCGGATCCGCCAGGACCGCTGGGGGCTGAAGGCTACGGTGGACATCTCCAACAGGATTACCGCCGGCAACGGTCGCATCTACGCATACATCAAAGTGCCGTTAATCGGTAGACAGAAGAAGACGCTGGTGAAGTGGGACACCATTTTCGAGTGGAAAGGGCAACTCTTCAAGGAGGAGTACTGGCAGTTCATCTAGGTTCGACTGAGACCCTACCGTGGGGGAGGAGAGGGCAATGGCGCCATCCTTCCCCGCCCTTTATGTGGAGAGCATCATGTCGAAACAGATCCTTCTGTGTGCAGTGGGCGGGCTGGCCGCCGTCGCCGCCGGGCTGAGCGGCACTCCGATCCGCTCCGAGCCCCCGGACCCGATGTCCATCGCTCCTCGTCCCGTCGTGCTGGAGGCGGACCTGGCGTTCGGGGGGACCGCGATCATCAACACCGGCATGGGTGGCGACCCGACCACCCTGAAGGTGACGCTACAGGGCCGCCTCACGCGCCGGGTGCAGCCACTCGGGGACCGGACCACCGACACGGTGTGGATTGTTCGGGAGCCGCAGTTCGGGCTGTGGGTCAATGGCCGGCCCGATCCGGCGCTGACCCGCTCCATCGTCCTCGCCCTCCGCCGGCCGGTGCGGGTGCGGGCGGACGCGGCCGGGGCTGTTTCCGGGATCTTCGTGGCGTCCGGCACGCATCCGGTCGCCGCCGGCCTGTTCCGCTCCCTGGTGCTGGCCTCGCAGGTGGCTCCGGTCGGCCGCTCGGGCGGGCCGCTCGTGCGCAGCGAACGGGATCCCGACCTCCTCGCCGGAGCGCATCTGACGGTCCGCTACGAGAAATCCGGCCGTGTCCTGCGCCGCCGCCACATCCGCCTGGAGCCTCCCCGCCGGAAGTGGGGACAGGAACGAGACCTCCAGTTCCGTGCCACGTTCGCCGATTCCGGGGAGTTCTGCGTGGAACGTGCGAGCGGGCAGGTCGAGAGCGGAGCCGTAGTGCTGGCATCCAGGGTGCGCCGGGGCAAGGAGCTCGTTTCGGCGCAGCGAGTCCGGTTCGTGCTGCAGGCACGACCGGTGCAGACTGCCCCTTCGCTCGGCGAACTCGCCGCCGCAGGGCAGTGGACGCAGAACGCCATGGAAGGCGCCAACTTCGCGGGGGCCGAGCGCGACCTGCACCGCCGCACACTGGGCGGGGAGACCCTGTTTACCCTCACCCGGAGCCTGGAGCGCGCCGCCGGACCGGAACAAACGATGGGGCTGAACCGGAAATGGCGCAGCCTGCTCGCGCTGGAGCCGGAGCGGACGGCGGCGGCGGGAGAACTGGCGCTCCGATGCCGTGGCCATCGGCTCGCGGTGCTGGGACCTGCGCTTGCGGAAACCGGGACCCCCCTGGCGCAGGAGATGCTGCTCCGGCTCTACCGGCAGCGGCGGGGAGATCCGGACTCGCTGCTGGTCCTGAACTGCCTGGCCGGGGTGGAAACGCCTGCACCGGAAACCATCGCGCTGTTCACCCAACTCGCCCGGAACGACGACAGCGAGGGGCAGGCGGCCGCCCTGGCGCTGGGAATTCTCGCCCAGCAGTGGTCGGACGATGACCCGAAGAGCGCACAGTGCCTGGTTGAGCAGCTTCTGGACCAGGCGGCGGATCCCCGGCGCTCGCTCCCGGCACGGGAAGCCGCGCTGCTGGGGGTCGGAAACAGTGCCTGCCCGGCGGCGCGGGCGGCCCTGCTGGAGTTCACCTCGGATCGGCACCGGAGGCTGGCCATCGCCGCGACCGAAGCCCTCCGCCGGATGCCGGGGCCGGAAGTGACGCGCCGTCTTCGTGCGCTGGCGCACCACGGGGACCCCAACCTGCGCCGAACCGCCCGCCAGGCAGCGCGGGAGCAGGCGGGGATCGTGGACGCCACCGGGTAGCCCTGCGCGCTGTGTTCTCCGCCGGGGCGGGTCAGGCCCTCCCGGCGGAGAGCACGGCGTACCCCGGGCCGGGCCGGCATGGTCTGGGGCGCATTCGCCCTCACATCGGGCCGATGGTGTTGCCTGGTTCGGCGCACCCACCTGTGTGGAGTCCGGCAACTCCGTTTGCCGGTACGGAGGGGCACCCGCCTGACCGTGTTGTCCGCGATCCCGGTGAGGAGCGGGTCGAATCGGCAACCGGAGTTGCCGGACTCCACATCGGCCCGCCGACGGCCCCTGCTGCTTCGGCAACCGGCGTTGCCGGACTCCACATCGGCCCGGCGACGGTCCCCGCTGCTTGGGCAATCGGAGTTGCCGGACTCCACATCGGGGCGGCGGCGGCGCCCGCTGTATCGGCAACCGGGCCAAGCCGCGCTCCCGGCAGTTTGTGAGTGCGCCCTCCGCCGTACCGCCGCCCGCACCGACCTGTGTGGAGTCCGGCAACT
>SYMT01000448.1 GCA_005805375.1 Actinomycetota bacterium | reverse complement strand
TCATGGTTGGGGTGTAGGGTGTAGGGTGTAGGGTGTGGGTCTCGGAATGTGGGGTGTGGGTCTCGGAATGCACGGTGTGGGTCTCGGAACGTGGGGTGTGGGTCTCGGAATGCAGGGTGTGGGGTTGTGGGCAACACCCGACACCGACACCCGACACCCGACACCCGACACCCCACACCCTACACCCCACACCCTACACCCTAATACTCCTGGTCGGCGTCGGCGTTCCAGTGGTAGAGGGCGCGCCTGGAGGCTACGCGGCGAAAGTCGTGGGGGTCGAAATCGAAACCGGCGGCCCGGAGCAACTCGGCGACCGATTGGTAGTCCGCGTCCGTCATCGGCTCCTCGTGAGCGTCGGCGCCGTATGAGCGGATGCGGCCCCGGACGTAGAGCACCGCCTCGTAAAGGGAGTCCCCCAGCGCATCCCCGGCATCGCCGCAGACCACCATGCGCCCCGCCTGCGCCATAAAGCCGGAGAAACTCCCAACCGAGCCGCGCACCACAATGTCCACGCCCTTCATCGAGATCCCGCAGCGAAGCCCGGCATCGCCCTCAATGATGAGCAGTCCCCCGTGCGCCGCGGCTCCGGCCGAGACGGAAGCGAAGCCCCGTACGCGCACGAGCCCCGAGGTCATCCCTTCCGCCACCCCGGGTCCCGCGTTGCCGTTGACGAGCACCTGTGCGTGCTGGTTCATCCCGGCCGCGTAGTAGCCAGCATGGCCCTCAATCGTTACCTGCACGGGGGCGTTGACCCCGACGGCCAGATTGTGGGCGCCGTCCGGGTTCAGCACCCGCACCGTTCCGCCGCCGGAGAGCGCATGCAAGTAGGAGTTCAACTCGCGCACCGACTGCTGCGCGAGATCGAAGGTGACGGGGGCCAGGGGCAACCCCCCGCGGCCGTCCTCCCCAGGAACGCCGGCATCTTGCCGGCCCGCGTCCAGGCCGCCCCCCCCGGGAACGCCGGCATCTTGCCGGCCCGCCTCGTGTTGCACGCCGCTCTGCGTTTCTGTTCCGTCGGGCCTCATGCCTGCCATACGTAAATCTCTTCCGGAATGGGCTCGAACAACCGGGCGTGACGGACGCCGGGCAGGTGGGCCAGCGAGCGGTACTCGGACGAGATCGCGACATAGTCTTCCGTCTCGGCCACGAGTGCGGGTTTGCACGCAAAGGCGTCCCGGACCAGCGCCAGTTCTCGCTGGGTGCCCATAAGGAAGGTATAGAACCCATCCAGTTCGGCAAACCCCGCCCGGATCGCCCCCGGCAGGTCGTCCCCCTCGCGCATGCGCCACTCGTAGTAGCGGCACGCCGCCTCGGTGTCGTTGTCCGTCTCAAACCGAATCCCGCGCGGCTCGAGTTTGCGCCGCAGCGAGTTCGGGTTGGAGAGCGAGCCGTTGTGGACCAGGCACCAATCCTCGCCGGCGGTGAAGGGATGGGCGCGTTCCGGGGTGACCGCCGACTCCGTCGCCATCCGCGTGTGGGCGACTACGTGAGTGCCCTGCATCTCCGCGAAACCGTAGCGGGCGGCGACGGCTCCGGGGCGTCCGGTTTCCTTGTAGACCTGCATCGCACGCCCGGCAGCCAGGATCTTCAACTCCGGGAAACGAGCCCGGACCCACTGGCGGGCCGTTTCGGAAGAAGTGCCGACTGCGAGCAGCGCGTGGTTCTCCCGAGGCGTCAGCGTTGCTCCGGCATCCAGCGATTCTCGGGCGTCCCGCAGGAGGGCGTGCCAGTCTACCACGTGCTCCCCGGCATACAGGCTCAGTTTGCGCCGCTCATCCCGTTCCGGACCGGTGAACACCGCGAGCCCGGCCGAGTCCGGGCCGCGCTCGGTCATCCCGATCAGCATGGGCAGTGCAAGGCGGCCCAGGTCACCGCGCAGGGCGGGATTCTTCAGCAGCAGTCCAATGATCCCGCACATCAGAATAGCTCCAGGTACCGGTCCACCTCCCAGGAGGACACATGGCGCTGGTATTCGACCCACTCCATCCGCTTCACCTGCAGGAACTCGGCCGCGAGATCGGCGCCGATTGCCTGGCAGAGTACAGAGTCGCGTTCCAGCTCATCCAGCGCCTCGTTCAGATTTTGCGGCAGCACTCCGATCTCTGCAGCGCGCAGCGCCTCCGGGGACCACTCGTAGAGGTTGGTGTTGTTGGGCTCACCGGGATCCAGCTTGCGGTCAATCCCGTCCAGTCCGGCGGCGAGCAGGGCGGCGGTGGTGAGATAGGGGTTGCACGACCCGTCCGAAAGGCGCAGTTCGAGACGGCCATAGGGGATGCGGACCATGGAGGTCCGATTGTTGTCGCCATAGCAGATGTAGGCAGGCGCCCAGGTAGCGCCCGAAAGGGCGCGCCCCACTACCAGCCGTGTGTACGAATTGACGGTGGGGGCAGCGATGGCCGCCAGAGCGCGAGCGTGGGTCAGGATTCCGCCCAGGAAGTGGTACGCGAGAGGCGTCAGTCCCAGCCCGCGCGGGTCCGCGTCGTCGTGGAAGAGCGTAGCGCCGCTGTCATCCGCCAGCGAGAGATGAAAATGCGCCCCCGTGCCCGTGCGATTGGAAAAGGGCTTCGGCATGAAGCTGGCGATCATCCCCATCTGATGGGCGATCTCACTTGCCGCCATGCGGAAGTAGACATAGTTGTCCGCGCTTTTCAGCGCCTCGGCAAACGTGAAGTTCACCTCGAACTGGCCGTTTCCGTCCTCGTGGTCCACCTGGTAGACGTCAATCCCCACCTGCCGGAGACAGGCGACCAGTCGCTCCAGAAACGGCGCGCTCCGCACGAGGCCCTTGTAGTCATAACAGGGTTTTTCCAGCGTATCCGTGGCATCAAACGGCGCCACCCTCCCGTCTGCGTCGCGCCGCAGCAGCATGAACTCCGGCTCGATGCCCGTGTACAGGCGCATGCCTCGGGCCGCCAGACGGGCGAGCTGGTTCTGAAGCGCGACTCGCGTGTCGAACGGGTAGGGTTGGCCCTGCACGTGGCCGGCCCCCTGGATGGCGGCGTAGCCGGGCTGCCAGGGCAGCACCCGCAGGGTGGACGGGTCGCCCACCACCATCAGGTCGGGGCCGTGCGGCCCCATGCCGAAGCCCCAGAGGGCGAAGCCCGCGAATCCGGCCCCGTCGGTAAGCACCATGTCGAAGTGCTCTGCCGGGACGGCCTTGGCCTTCGCCGCACCGTGGATATCCACAAACTGCGCCAAAACGAAGCGGATCTGATGATCCCTGAGGAGCTGTTTCGCTTCTGCTTCTGTCATCCCTGTCTCCTACCGGCACGGAAAGAGTGGAGAGAAGTGAGAAACGAGTAGTGCCCGCACTCACTCCTCACTTCTTTGCACTCACTTCTCGCACCGCCACCCCATCGTCTCCACACCTACCGGCCCGCCCCCCAGTTCGTGCGCGATGCCTGAGAGGGTCTCCCACAGATACTCCCCGTAGGATGCATCACACCAGATCCGGTAGAGGCGACCCCCCGCCCCTTCCTGCGGAATGAGCAGCACGCTGATCCCCGCAAGCAGAGTCAGAAAGAGCATCCCGGGGACGCCTGCCGGCAAGATGCCGGCATTCCCGGGGACGGTTCCCTGAACGCCTGCCGGCAGGATGCCGGCGTTCCCGGGCCTTGCGGCCGTCCCGGGCGCCTCTCCGCGTTCCGGCCGCAGGTCCAGCGGACACGTCCGCGCCAACACTTCGGGGGCGCGTGCCCCGGCGAGGAGCAGCGCCGTGTCCTGCCGGGGCACGGCGTACACGCCCGGCGCGGGCTCCAGCAACCGTGCCTGGAGTTGTTCGACGAGTCCCCCCCCGGGATCATTCTCAGCGAAGAATTCCGTGCGTCCCAGGCGTGCGACGATGCCCCCTTCCGGGGCGGGGAGCCACGTGTTGGGCTGCGAGGGCACCGGCAGCCCCTGAGCAGCCAGCCAATCCGCGGCGCCAGCGCCCTTCCAGCCGATCCGGGTGAGGCAACTGGCGTCGGCGAGGGCGACGGTTGCGAGCGACCCGCGTTCCCGCCCGAACCGGAGCGGCACGGCCATCCCCTGGATGACTTCCCACACCGGGTCGTGAGGCGCGTGCAGTGCAGCGAGGGGGCTCGTACGCGCTGCGCTCATGGTGAGGGTCCCGTGTGTCCGGCCCCGGGAACGCCGGCATCTTGCCGGCCTCCGGCCGCGTCGAGGCGCTGGCGGCCGCCGTCCGGATCGTAGAAGGGCGTCGGCACGATTTCGGCCCGCACCATCCGGCCTCCGTCCGCCCGCACTTCGATCCGGCTGCCCGGCTCCGTCAACTCCGGCGGCACGAAGGCGAGACCGATGACTCGCTGCAGGGTCGCGCTGTACGCGCAGCTCGTGACCCGGCCGGCGATGTCGCCCCCCTGAATCACCAGATGGCACTCCTTCGGCGCCCACTCCGCATCTGCCGGGTCCAGCAGAAAACCTGCCAGCTTGTGGCGTACCGGCTTGTTCGCCACGATCGCCAGGCTCCGCTGCCCCACGAAGAACGGCTTGTCCATCCGCACGGCCCATTCCATTGCCGCCTCAAACGGAGTGGTGAGTCCGTCCGTATCCTGCCCCAGAATTACGTGTCCCTTTTCCAGGCGCAGCAGGCGCTGCGCCTCCACGCCGAACGGCCGGATCCCCTCCGCCCGGCCGGCCCGCAGCAGTTCGTCCCACACCCGGGCCGTTCCCTCTGCGGGCACGTGGATTTCATACCCCAATTCTCCCACGAAACCGACCCGCAGCATCCGGGCCGGGACCCCTGCCACCTCGCCGAGACGCACCCCGAGGTACGGAAATGCCTCCGGAGACAGGTCCTCTCGGGTAAGCGCCTTCAGCACGGCGCGGCTGGCCGGGCCGGCCAGGTTGATCGCGCCGAACGCGCCGGTCACCTGGGCAAGCGTACAGTCCAGTCCCCAGAGGGCAAGCCAGCGCTGCAGTTCCCGGTAGACGGTCGCGGAGCCGCTCGTGGTGGTGCTGATGTAGAAGTGCTCGGGCCCCAGGCGCGCCACCACCCCATCATCGAGAATTACCCCGGTTTCGTCGAGCATGAGGCCGTAGCGGAGCGTGCCGGGGCGCATCCCGGCAAACCTGCCGGTGTAAGCGCGTTCCAGGAACACCGCGGCATCCGGACCAAACACTTCGATCTTGCCGAGCGTGCCCACATCAATGATCCCGACGCCGGTGCGGACCGCGGCGGCCTCGGCGGCGATGCTCGCGGCCCGGTCCGGACCCGAAGTCGCATAGTATTCGGGCCGCAGCCAGTTCCCGGCGGACATGAACTGCGCGCCGAGGGCGCGGTGCCGGCTGTGCAGCGCCGTGTGCCGCTCGGGGCGAAACCCATCGCCGGCGAGGTCCCGCAGCGGCACCGGGTGGTAGAACGGGCGCGAGGTCGTCGTGCCGATCTGGTCCACCGGGAGATTTCTCAGGCGCGCGAGAATCCGCACTCCGTTCATATTGGAATGCTTGCCCTGGCTCGGTCCCATCCCAAGAGTGGAGTACCGCTTCAGCAGTTCGATGTTGTCGAACCCCTCGTGGGCAGCGTGGTGAAAGTCCTTGAGCTGCAGGTCTTCATCGTGATCCACGAAGTTCTTGCCCTTCGGGTGTTCCACGATGGGGAACGGATGCGAGGGGCTCCGGGGTGTCGGGTGTAGGGTGTGGGGTGTGGGGTGTGGGGTGTTGCCCGCCCCTTCTTCCTTCTCCCTTCTCCCTTCTCCCTTCGTGCTTCGCCCCAGGTGTTCCAGCGCCGCAGTTGCCGCCCGTTCCCCATCCGCGAGGCGTTCCGCCAGTCCGTACACGCCGTTCACCCGACCGGCGGCGCAGACGCCCGGGGGGAACTGATCGGGCACGAACTGTTCGAGGTCCGTCGAGTAGCGCATGCGGACCCCCGCCTGGTAGAGCAGCGCGGCCGCCGGTGCAAACCCGGTACTCATGAGGATCGTGTCACACGGAATCTCGTGTTCGCCCGCGCGGGACGTCGTCTCGCGAAACGGTCGCACAGTCGCCCCGGCGACCCCCCCATCCGCGCCTCGCCGGGCCGCATAGATGCACTCCCCCTGGAGTACCCGGACTCCCGCCCGGACCACTGCCGCCGCCGCCTCGGACGCATCCGGGGTGTCGCGCAGGTCCACCACCGCCGCCACTTCGCAGTTCGCCCGCAGCAGATCCAGCGCCGCCCCATACCCTTCTTCGTTCGCAGTCACGACACAGGAACGGGCGCCGGGGCGTACGCCGTAGCAGTGGAGCAACCGGCCCGCCGCCGTCGCCAGCATCACCCCGGGGAGATCGTTGTTGTGGAACACCGCGGGCTGCTCGGCGACACCGGTGGCAACCACTACCGCCTGTGCCCGAATCTTGCACAGACCCTCCGTGGTGAGTACCGGCACCCAGTGATCCGCATAGTAGCCCAGAGCGATCGCCCCGGTCCGGATCCGGATGCGTGGGTGAGACCGGAGCCGATCGGGCAGAGTAGCCAGCAGGGGCAACCCCCCGTGGTTGCCCGCGCGGGCATAGTGGAGGCTGCCTCCGACCCGTGGCCACTCGTCCACGAGGATGACGTCCGCACCCCCGTCCGCCGCCGCCAGCGCGGCCGCCATCCCGCCCGGTCCGGCGCCGATGACCAGCACCTCGCACGCGTCATACCGGCTCCCCCGGCGCGGCTCCCGGGCTTCCGGGCTGACCTTCCCCAGCCCGCTCAGGCTCCGAAACAGTTGTTCCCACCTGGGAAAGCTCCAGTGCGGCGTGTGGAACGCCTTGTAGTAGAAGCCGACCGGCAGGAACCGCGAGAACCGGTCCAGGAACGCCGCCCGATCGGCATCCACCGTGCCCTCCGGCTGCACGGAGCGCAGGTCCATGCCCTCCGCCACCGGAGTGACATCCCCGCGCAGGTTCACGTGCCGCCCATCGGTGACCAGCACATTGATGTCGTGATTCGCCAGGCTCAGGATCCCCCGCGGACGGTG
>SYMT01000447.1 GCA_005805375.1 Actinomycetota bacterium | reverse complement strand
GTGACGGCGGCGGCGCCTCGGCCGAGATCCACATGTGGCCCATCACCCGGTTGGCGAAGCGGATCTGGGCCATCACGCTCTGGGCATCCCAGCCGGTGTCGTCGAACGTTTCCACCTGAGCATAGACCTGCACCGCCGGGGCTCCCACCAGCCAGAGCAGGAAGTCCGTGTTGTGGGTGGCGATCCCCATGAAGAGCCCGCCGCCGGCCGGGTCCACGTACCACGGGCGCGAGGCGATGATGTCGCGTGCCACCGGCGCGGGGAAGAAGGAGACGGTGCGCAGCATCCGGATCTCTCCGATGGCACCCTCCGTGATGAGCTGCCGCGCACGCAGTGTGAGTTTGCGGTACCGTTCGGTCTGGACCACGGCGAGGTTGACGCCGGCTGCCCGGCATGCAGCGATCATCCGGTCACACTCGGCAACGGACGGCGCCATCGGCTTTTCGACCAGCACGTGCTTCCCGGCGGCGGCGGCCTGCAGGGTCTGCGCGCAGTGATGCAGATCGGGCGTGGCAAGCACCACGGCGTGCACGTCCTCACGGGCGAGCAGCGCGGCCAGATCCGGCTCCGTGGGAATGGCGTACTCCGCCGCGAGCGCCGGCGCACGGGTTCCGCCGGTAACCGCCACCAGCCGCGCCCCCTGTACGTAGCGAGAGGTTGCCTCCGAATAGGTGAGGCCCATGAATCCCGACCCAACCATCCCGATCCCGATGGACTTCGTTCCCGTCATTCGCTGTTGCCTCACACGCTGCCGGCCTGACCCGGCAACCCCCATCCCCGGGAGCGCCGGCATCCTGCCGGCCCCCCATCCCCGGGAACGCCGGCATCCTGCCGGCCCCCACCGTCTCCGCTGCACACCGCGGCCGCCCGCTCAGTGCTTCTGGTCGGCAAGAATCTGGTTCGCTTCCTTCTCGTAATCGGCGAGGGCCTGCGCCGCGGTCTTCTGCCCCAGAATCGCCGCCTGGAAGTGGGGGATGGCCGCCACTCGCACCTTGTAGTAGCCGGAGGCGGTCAGGCCCAGGTCTGCTTTCCCATTCTCCTGCGCCCATTTCTGCACCAGTCGGAAGTTCGGGTCCTTTTCGAGCTTCGGGCGCGCGGAAAGCCGGGTCGGATATTCCCGGATGTTCTGACACGTCACTTCCTGGAACTTCGTCTGGTTCAGCCACTGGGCGAAGGCGATCGCCGCGTCCCGTCTGCGGGCATCCTTTTGCTTGAACACCACGAACCCGGTGGGGCCCACCGGAAGCGGCGACTTCAGCCCGGGAGCGTGGGGATACTGGACAATCTGCAGCTTCACCGGAACCTGGATGCGCTTCTCTTTCTGCGCGATTTCGATGCGGTGAAACACATACAGTGAATCCCCCCAGGCCGCAGTCTGCCCTTTGCCGACCATGTTCTCCAGCTCCGAAGAGGCCATCGTCGTGGCGCCGGGCGGGATGAGCCCTTCGCGAGCCATCTGCACGAGGAAGTCGAGTCCCTTCACGCCCGCCGGCGTGTTCAGCGTGATCTTCGAATAATCACCCCCGGTGTACAGGAACGCACCGTGCCCCCAGAAGAACGCCAGGTTTCCATAGTCCCCCTGCTCCGAGGCGAATTGGGCCCAGAACGGCCAGAGGGAATCCTTCCGCGCCACTGCCCGCAGCGCCGTCAGAAACTGGTCGTAGGTCCAGGAACCATCCGCTTCCTTCGGGAGGAGGTCCGCCTTCCCGGCCGCTTCCCAGATGGCGCGGTTGACCGCCATGTGTGCGAGCCAGGCGTAGGTGGGCAGACCGTGCAGTTTTCCGTTGATCGTGTACTGCTCCAGGTAGAAGGGATCGTAATCCTTCCTGTCCGCTGCGGACACGACGCTGGTGAAGTCTTCCAGCAGATCCTGGTGTGCGTATCCGGAAGTGCGGCCGAGATAGTCCTTCAGAACATCCGGCGGACTACCGGACGCGATGGCGGTGGTGACCTTTTTGGTCAGCTCCTCAGAGGCCAGTGCCTGGACCTCGATCTCCACCTCCGGATGGTCCTTCGTGTACTCCGCGGCCTGGATCTTCTCGTAGTCACCGAACTCGGGAGTCTGCGCCTCCATCCCGGCGAGATCTTTCACTTCGGGAGTGACCCAGTAGGTGAGGCGAATTTTCCCCGCGCCTCCTGCGGACTGAGGCGGCCCACCACCCGGCGCGCCGCCGGGCTCGGGACTGGAGTTGGAATTGCCGCACCCCGCCGCCAGAGCGAGTGCGACGAGCAGGCAGCACGCGGAAACGGCGAGGGGACTGCGCATGGTCGGAGATTGTGTTCGGTCCATCTCCTTTACCTCTGCCGCGGCGTGCCCGTTCTCCTGCCTGGTTTCCAAAAATCGGCGGGTTCTCGGTAGACGTGCAGTTCCGGCTCGGTCCGGCTGCACTCCACGAGCCCACTCGTGCCGGCAAGCAACGCGCTCTACAGGTTCAATGCCCCGAGCGACGGCAAGTGTGACAGGATTTATTGTTGCAAATCAAAGTGGAGTCGCGCAACTTATCCCGACGCACTCAGGTGTGGGGCGGGACGGGTGTTCCGTTCCGCCCCACACCGGTTGCGGATGCCCCGCCGGCGTCCGGGGGGCGCCCGGCGGGGGGCGACTACAGTGCGATGCGGCTTCCGTGGTCCGGGACCGCAGTCAGGTCCAGCACCCGGCGTACCCAGAAGAGCAGCTCGGCCGGATTGAACGGCTTGGTCAGGTAACTGTCCACGCCGGCACGCCAGCCCTCGAAGATGTCGTGGTCCTGTGCCTTTGCGGTCAGCATGAGCACCGGCACGTCGGCCGTGGCGGGATTCGCCTTCAGGCGGCGCAGAACCGTGTAGCCATCCATGCGCGGCATCATCCAGTCCAGCACGACCAGATCCGGACGTTCGACGGTGAACTTCTCCAGCGCGTCCAGCCCGTCACTCGCCAGCGTAACCCGGTAGCCGGCGCGGTTGAGATTGACCTCGACCAGGCGGCGGATGTTTGGTTCGTCATCCGCTGCCAGAATGTGTTTCTGCATCAGTCGCTCCTTCTTTCCCCGGGGGGACAACCACGGGGGGTTGCCCCTGTGTCGGGGGTAGTGCGTCCGTGGGAGTCCCGCGGACAGAGTCACTTCAGCCAGCGACGCAGCGGCGGAGGGGCGTCGGGATCTCCGAGCGAGGCGGTCATCCGGTCCAGCACGCTTACCAGCTCAGCGGGGTTGAAGGGCTTCCCCATGTAGAAGTCCACCCCGCCGCGCCAGCCGTGCCGGACATGGTCGTCCCCGCTCTTCGCGGTCAGCATGATCACAGGGATATGGGCCGTGTGCGGATCGCTTTTCAGCAGCCGCAGCACTTCAAACCCGTCGGGACCGGGCATCATCACGTCCAGGATGACCACGTCCGGCTCCCACCGTTGGACGGCGTCCAGCGCCTCAATGCCGTCTTGCGCCAACACGACCTGATAACCGCATCGCACAAGCTGGACTTCGATCAGGCGCCGAATGTTCGGCTCGTCGTCCACAGCCAGAACTCGGAACGGACGCCCCGGCCTTGCGGTGGGCGCATCTTCCCGGACATCCGCTCCCCCCGGAGTTCCCGAAGGAGATTCCGGGGGGAGGCACCGGCCGCGCAGCTCACACGCCGGCTCTTCCCCCGGAAGGGGGCGGACGCAGCCGCGGAGGAGTGCGTCGAATGCCCCCGAGAGGGCGTCGTCTTCCCGGTCAAACGGCTGCACCAGTCTTCTCCTGGCAGCATCCGGGTTGGAGGGCAGAGCGGAGCCAGACCCGTGCCCGATGCACGCGCCAGCGCGCCAACCCTTCCCGGATGCCGAGTATCTCCCCGATCTGTGCGTAGCTCAGGTCCTGAAAGACCCGGAGAACCAATGCCTCCCGGTAGTCGGGGGGCATCTCGGCCACCGCTCGCGCCACCTCTTCGGCGTCCAGTGCGGCCAGCGCGAGTTCTTCCGGCCCCGCGGTGGGGTCCGGGCGCAACTCGGCGTCCTCCAGTCCCTCCCAGGCCCGGTGACTGACCCGAAGGCGCTTGCGCCACCGGTTGCGCGCGATGCCGTAGAGCCACGCACGCAAGTCCTCGTCACCGGGCTGCACCAGACGATCCAGCGACCCCCAGAAACCCATGAAGGTCTCCTGGGTCAGGTCCGCCGCCAGGTCCCGGTCGCGAGCGAGCCAGAGGAAAAAGCGGTACACCCCCGGATAGTGGGTGTCCACAAATGCCTCGCACGTCGCTCGTTCCCGCGCCAAAAGCGCCGCAAACCGCCGGACTGCCGGATCGCACACGCTGCCTTCCCTCGTTTCCCCCCGCCGCCCTCCACGTTTCGTCCGAAGACGGGACGCGGCCGCGGCGGCTTCACACATTCCCTCCCGGCACGGAGCCGAACGTTAGCGCGATGCAGCGGAATCTCGGGTGACCTGTGCAGACTACTTCCGTCCGGTCGGCAGTTCCGCGGCCCGGAGATGCCGGAAAGACAGGTCCGTGGTCGGATCATGGCCCTGCAGGCTGAACACGCCGGGTGCGGCGCGGTAGCCGTTGCGGGCGTTCTTATTCGGCGCCCGCTTGTCGGTGAAGTCGCTCACCTGGATTCCATTGATCCAGACCGCCATGTGTGGCCCATGCGCGACGATCGTCTTGGTGAACCACTCCCGATCACTGGGGATGACGCGGCGCGTCCGCTGCTGGTTGTAGATGCCCCCGGTGCCGAAGTCCACCGGGCGCGTGCGATCGTCTCCCATCCACTGGTTGCGGATCTGGCTCTCGTAGCCGCTCCAGAATTCCCCGGGGTCACCACGATAGAACACGCCGCTGTTCAGGTGGGTCCCGTTGGAGATAATGTCCAACTGGAACACAAAGTCGCCGAACTGAGCATCGGACTGGATGTCCCCATTGCCGTTCTTGACGTTGAGCCAGCCCTCGGGCGTGACCGTGTAGACCGAGCGCCGGCCGGGGATCTGCTTCCACCCCGACAGGTCCTTGCCGTTGAAGAGGCTCTTGAGCCCGAGTGGTTGCAACTTCACATTGCGGAAGCGCACTTCGCCCTCGCCATTGTATTGCAGCCCGACCGGACCACGGGCGAAACGCCCGTCGGAAGCATCCAGGGTCTTTTCCCCGTTGAGGTAGACCGCGAGGCGGCTCCCGTCCGCAACGATCTCGAATTGATTCCAGCGGCCGGTAGTCTGTACGGTCCGGGAGGCGCGGCCGACCTCATTGATGCTCCCGGTGGGCCAGGTCGCATGCCGGTCGTAGATGTTGACCTCGTAGGCATTGCCCTGGGTGACATCGCCGGTGGGGGGGCAGCGCAAGAAGACACCGCTGTTGGCGGCCTCGTCAATCCAGAACTCGGCTTTCAGGCGAAAGTTGCCGAACTCAGTGGTCGTGCAGGCCATGCCGGGGCCGCTGCCGGGGACCGGGGCAATCTCGCCATTGGAGACGATCCAGCGGGCCTTGCCCCGCGGCGCCCAGCCGAACGGCGTCGTGCCGTCACAGAGGAGAATCCAGCCTTCCGCCACTTCGCGGGGGGAGAGCGAGGCGGTTGCCTGGGCCCGGGCCGGGCCCGAGCCGGCGGCGAAGCCGATGGCCGTCAGGACCAGGACGGCCCAAAGCCGAATCGCGTGCGTGCGCATGGGAATTCCTACCCGTCGTTGGGTCATCATGAAGAGGGTGCCCCGGGGGCGGCAGAACCATCGTCAGGGAGCGATGCATGCGGGAGGATGACCCGGCCCTCCGGTGGGCGTCGTTCCCCGTCACGGTCCTGTGCTGAGGCACCAGAGAGTTTAGCACCGAACCGCGAGGGACGACGATCCGAACGAGCCCGGGAGTGACTGCCCGCGCAGGTTAGAGGTACGCCCCCTGGGACCGTCGGCCGCCGGTGTTGGCGGAAGGCCCGCGAACGCTGGCATCTCACCTGCTCACCCTGCGCGCGCGTCCAACTAACGGCGTTTCGGTCGGCGGAATGGGGGTGGGCGAGGGACCCCGATGTACGACGATTGACGTATCTGGCGGCGCAATGGGTTGGGTTCGCCCCTCTGGTTTGCCGTGGCTTGAGCCACAATTACTTTCGAACCGTTCCGCGGGCAACGCGAGACGACAAGGAGAGCAGGGTGCGCTGGAATTTCTGGGCGCAGGACCCGGAACAGGACCGGGAAGGAGCCGCATCCCAAAAGGAGGGGCCTGAGCCGGCAGTGGGTGCGCCGTGTGCCGGGGACCGGGGCGAGGCCGCCTGGTTTCCCTACACGCTCCTGGCCGACCGAGCCCGCGCACTCATTGCGGGGGTGCGTGACGTGCTGACTCCGGAAGAGGATGAAGAACCGGAGTGCGAGGCACAGGAGGCCCGGAGCCCGCACACCACGACTCGTCCGGAAACGGAAATCTCGGATGAAGATCGGTCGGACGAGGATCGGTTCGTCGCCTCGGATGCCCGCTTTGCGATGGGACTCCCCGATGAGTCTCGCCTTGCGCCAAACCGCAGCGTTCCTGCCGGCCCGATTCGGGACGTCAGTAGCGTGAACGTGCAGTGGGCTTCCGACGTTGATGTGCGCGAGGCGGCGCCGGAAGGGATCCGGAGCGGCTATCCCGTTCCGGTGGGGGGAGCGGCTTTCAGGATATCATCCGGTCCCGGGTCTGCGCAATCACGCAGGGGACGGATGCGGCGGAGTCGGAGAACTCGATGAAGACACTTGCTATTATCAGCCACAAGGGTGGATCCGGAAAAACCAGTTCCTCGGTGATGCTCGCCGAGGAGTTCGCCCGACGGGGCCTCCGTGTCGTGCTGGTTGATGCCGACCGACAGCGCAGCGCCGGCCTGCTGGTCGGCATTGAGCAGCCGGACGGCACCGTTCAACAGACGGCCAACCCGAAACTCCGCTACTTCTGCAGTTCGGGTATCCCACTGCGCGAACTCCCCGCACGAGCGTCCGAGCTGCAGGGCCAATTCGACCTGCTGGTGATTGACACGCCGTCCCTGGACGACCCGCTGGCTCGCGCCTGGCTGCAATTCACGCAGTACGTGTTGCTGACCCTGCCGGTCGAGCCGATCAGCATTCGCACCCTTGAGGGCGCAGACGCGGCGCTGGAACAGGCCGCTCGCCTCAACCAGCGGATCCAGGCTGTGGGGCTGCTGCCGACGATCTTCGACGAGCATGATTCCACGCAGCGCCAGTTGATGTCGGAACTGGTGGCGCGACGATCCGGGGACGTGCTCTCTCCCGCCATCCCCTTGGATCCCGGATTGGCGCACCGGGCCGAACAAAAGGCGGAACGACGCTCAGAACCTGCGGAGGGCACGCGACGAGCATACCAGGCGACGGCCGACTACCTCGCCGGAGCGATGGAACTGTCCGCCGCTGGGATGGAGAAGCTCGGAGTTCGTGGCGCGGAACCCGGAGCCAGAACGCCACAGAAGTCGCCGATAACCCGCCCCGCGCCCATCACGCCGAAGCCGCGGCAGGGTCCCGTGCGGCCCCAGCCGGTGCAGGCCCCGCTGGTGCGTCCATCCGGGTTTCCTCGCACAGCGCTGGTGGCCGGGCTGGCGGTGGTCGCGCTGCTGGTCGTGCTCATCGGAGTCTTGCTGGGCGGCAAGTTGGGCGTGCTGAAGGCGGGGGCGGATCCGGGAAAGCCACGGAACACCCTCGCCGCGGTGACCGGGGCGAAGGTCCCGGACCCATCGCTCCGGCCGGCCCGCCGGGCCCCTGCTCCACCCCGGCGCACATCCCGATGATCGTGAGCCCGGTACAGGACCGGACCCGATGTGTTTTGCGCGTGCCGGGGATGGACAATAGAAGAGGCGCCCGGCACCAGGTCCGGGGCCGATTGTACCGGCTCGGCCAACAAGCACCGGGCGAAGGGGGATGAATGGGCCTGCGTCGGTTGATGTTCGCCAGTCAAAAGGGCGGCGTCGGGAAAACCGCGTCGGCCGTGAATGTGGCCACCTGCCTCGGTCAGGCCGGACAGCGCACCCTTGTGCTGGACACTGACCCGATCGGGAGTGTCGGCGCGTGTTTCGGCGCGCTCATCGCTCCCGGTCATCCCGGCCTGTACGGCATCGGACGGTGGGAGTTGCCCGACCTGGTGCTGCCGGATGTGGCGCCCGGGGTGGATCTCCTCCCGTATGCGGAAGATCGGCGTCCGATTGATCTGAACGCCCTCCACCATTCCCTCGAACGCCTGCGCGAACCTGCGACGGAGCAGTACGACTTCGTGATCGTGGACACGCGCCCCTCTGTGGCGGACATGACGCGCCGGCTGTGTCAGGTGGTTGACGAGGTGATCGTGGTGTTCCAATGCCATCCGCTCGCCTACCGCACGCTCGGCGGGATCCTGGGGCAACTGCGCGACGCCCGCACGGACGGGGCGGGCGCCCGCCTGCTTGGGCTGCTGCTGACTATGGTGGATGGGCGTGACCCACGAGCGGCACAACTCGAAGGACACATCCGCCGCAGCCTGGGTCAGGCGCTCTTCCCGATTTCTATTCCACTCGATCCGATGGTATCCGAAGGATTGATGTCCGATCGCCCGATCGTTCTCTATCTCCCCGAGTCACCTGTTTCACAGGCCTATCAAGAACTCACACAGACACTCTTGAGAGCGCCTGCCTTGGCGGCATAATCCTTACAAAAGGGGGCGCCAGTGCCCCCGAACACCCCACGCTCCGGCCATTACCCGCGTCGGAACTGGGAGCCAAGACAGAAACGGAACGTGGCAGTTCCTGTCTGCCGCCGGGTGAGACTCACGCATGCCGAAGCTGTACGCGATCGGGATTGATTTCGGGACCAGTAACACCTGTGTCACAGTAGCCACCTACTACGACCGGGGTCAGGGTTTGCTGGACGCCGAACCGTTGAATCGTCCGGAAGCGATTTCGTTCGGGTTGTCCGCCACGGTTCCGACCGTCGTTTTCTTGGGAGACGGTGATCGCTTGCCGCCGGAGATCGGCGAGATCGCCGAAGAGCGGTCCGTCTATTACCCGGAGCAGACCCGGTCCGGCTTCAAGATGCGGCTGGGCGACCGGAAGCATGGGAAGCAGTCCTTCGCTCTCGCACGCCAGTTTCTCGAGTTCGTCCGGCGGCGTGTCGCCGAGGTGATCCCGCTGGATGCGAAGGACACTTCGATCCGCTTTGAGACCATCGTCGGACACCCGGTCCAGTGGACCGCCGACCAGCGGGACGAGACCCGGCGGGCGGCACAAGAGGCCGGCTTCCCGAATGTCCGCCTGGAAGAGGAATCCATGGCGGCCATGTACAGCCATCTGTGCGACGAACGCGGCGCCTTCCATCCCCGTCCGGGAAGCCGCATCCTGATGCTGGACATGGGAGGGGGCACCACCGACTTCGCTTTTCTGCAATTGGCGATGACTCCGGATCAACGCCCGGTATCCATTCCGGTAGACCCGGCGCCGTCGGTCCCGGCCTGGGGCGACTCCCGCCGCTCCTATGGCGGACGGGATCTGGACCGTCTGATCCTGGAATTCCTGAGTCGGGACTGGGACCCGGGATTGGTGGCGCGCAACCGGGAGAGCCTGATGCGGGATGTGCGGCGCTTCAAAGAGGCTTTCTCCGACCGCATTCGCGAAGGAGACAGCGAGCACGCGTCACTCTGGCTGGTCGAGAACGACACGTTTCCGGTCCGCCTGACCCGTGAGGAGTTCGAGGAGTTTGCGGGAGAGTACATCCAGCAGCTCGAACTGCTGCTCAAGGGAGCGCTTCAGGAGGCGCGCCTGGCGCCGCGCCAGGTCACTCACCTCATCCTGACCGGAGGACATGCGCGGTGGTACTTCGTCGATGATACGGTCCGGCGCGTGCTGCCCCACCTGTCCGATGCCAACCGGACCATCCTCCGGCATGCGCAACCGGAGCAAAGCGTCGCGCGGGGATTAGCCTACGATCCCCTGATCCGCGCCAATCGCAGCGGGATCATGGCGCCGGTGCGGCGGGCCGCTCACGCGGTCTGGGTCGCCGTCCCGAATGGCTCGCTCGCCACCGGGGCGCAGGGAGGCAACAGCCTGAGCTGGGACGAGCCGGTCGTGCTCCTGCCGCGCGGCCAGATTCTCCCGTATCAGAACCGCACTCCGCTCCGCCTGCGGGTGGAACAACTCGCGCTCGACAACAGGGAGGCCCAGGTGCGGGTCCGCTTCTACAGCGGACAGAGTCGCACCCCCCTGACTGAGCGGGTCGCTCGCTTCGAACGGGGCCGGTGGGAGCAATTTACCCGGCGCCTCGCCATGCATCTCCCCTGGATTCGCACCAGCACCTCGGACGAGTTCGAAGTGCTGGTCGCCTGCCAGGTGGACGAGCACGAGTTGATCACGGCAGAGGTGTTGATCACCCGGTACGTGCAGGGAAGACCACAGGAAGTTCAGCGAGAGAAGATGACGCTGAGCTCGGCCGCTGCGTAGCTGCCACCTTCGCAGGGGAACTTGATGAACCAGTCATTGCCTCAGGACTCACTGTTCGCCGGGATGCACGTCGCGGCGCCCCCGGCCACGCTCGCCGACGTCCCGGAAGAACTGAGAAGCCAGATTCAGGATGACTCGCTGATCGCAGCATTTCATCGGCTCGAGGTCCCTCTGCGATTGCTCCTCCACGCCACCACCCCGGGGCGAGAGCCGGAGTCGCTGGATCGGGTCCGGCAGGTCCTTGATGTGTGGCGGTTTGAGTTGGAGCACCGCCTGCAACTCCGCCCCGATGCTCAGGCCGGGACGGTGCAGCCGTTCGATGCGGCCCTTCAGGCAGCCTACACAGTGAAGGGGCGCTGCGTGCCCGGCGACCTGGTGCGCATCCGAGTTCCGTGCTGGCGCCTGAAGGATCGCTTGGTCGTGCGCGGTGAGGCGGAGCCGGTGGGAGAAGGGGTATCGGCCCCACCGTCCGATCCGGGGGTCGCGGCCTCCCCTCCTTCCTGCCGGCCCTCGCCGGAAGCACCGGCACAGGCCTCCGGCAGAGCAGCCCCGAGTTCCTTATCCGGAGACCCGTTGACACCCGATGCCGGGCCGGCAGAGGCGCCGGTCGCGCCGGACGACGACCCGGCACAGCTTGCCGACGCGGCAAATGACGAACCGCAGCCCGTGGAGGGAACCGCCGGGCCGGCCGCGGCGCCGGGCCCGGCCCCCGCACCCGCGGATCACCCGGGGGCGGCGCCGGTTGAACTGTGGGAGTTGGTGGAGGAACCGCACCCGGGAGTGGTCCGAGGCGCGGTGGCGCGGGTGGTGACGCCCGAGATCACCGCTGCCCTCGAATACTCCCTCGAACAGATCACCTTCCCTTCGACGTTTTCGGAAGACAAGAACCGAGCCCGCGCGCGCCGTTAGGCGCCAACGCAGCGTAGGGGCAACCCCCTGTGGTTGCCCCCCCTGTGGTTGCCCCCCCTGTGGTTGCCCCCCCCTGTGGTTGCCCCCC
>SYMT01000446.1 GCA_005805375.1 Actinomycetota bacterium | reverse complement strand
GTCGAGCGCCGGCCGCGAGCGGCGCACCGGCTCGGCGGGAGGTGCACTTGCTGGCGCGCGTGGCTCGGGGGGGTGGGGGGCATCGCTGGGGGGACCACTTGCTGACGCGCGTGGCTCGGGTACGGGGGGGGCATCGCTGGGGGCACCACCTGCTGACGCGCGTGGGTCGGGTACGGGGGGGGCGCCAGGCGGACCGGCCCCGGCCACCCCAGCGCCGGTTGGGTGCGTGCTTGCCGCTGTCGCCTGGCCCTGTGCGTCAGCCGGCGGAAACCAGGTGTAGGTGCGAATCACGCCGAGCTCGGGATAGGTCTCTTCACCGGACTCCCACTCGGCCTCGCTCAGGCGCACATCGGGGCGGGCGGCTTCAGTAACCAGCACGTACTCATCCGCGGGCACAGAGTTCTTGAGCAGGCGGTGCAGCAAGATCACATCCGCGCCGAAGACTTCGTCAAAGTCTCGAATGCGGCTGAACAACGCCGTCCCGCTGTGGACCAGCACCTTGAGGCGCAGTCGCTCTATGTTCAAACATGCATTGCATTGACAGATTCGACCGCGAGTCAGTTCCTCAAGGCGCCGGCGGAATGCCTCAAAGAACTGCACGATCCGGGCGCCGATACGGATCGCCAGATCGTCCGACAGGGGGCCATCCTTGATTGCGTAGAGGAACACCGCGTCCCCCTCGAGCTTCGCCGCCCGCAGCGGGATTTCGAGTCCGCTGATGATCCGATCGAGGAGTTCGTTGATAATCAGGTGGCTATGCACCAGCGTCGTCTTGTTGGCGGCCACGAACCGCGTGTAGCCGCTGATGTCCGCGAGAATCAGGATCACGTCCTGCTCCGTGCCATCCAGGTCGTAAAGGCGGTGAGTTTCGGGGGTCATTCCGGTCTCCGTTCTCCGTGCTATCTGCCGGCGCTGATCCGGCGCACCCCACCCTGGGGTGACGATGCCGGCGTACTTGCAGGAACGCCGGCGCTCCCTTCCACGCAGTCACGCGCGGGCTTCCGTCCACGGTCAGGCGGGGGCGGGCTGCTCCTCCACGACCTCGTAGCCGGTGAGCATCGCCCGGAAGTTGTTCCAACCTGTCCGGACGACCATCGCCACGTGGACGAGGAAGAAGAGAACGTAACCCACCGTGAGCACGAAGTGCTCCAGGCGCGCCGCCGGATAGCCTCCCAGGAACGCACACAGGCCGGCAAACTGGATCGGCTTGTAGATGGCGAGTCCGGTGAGGAGCGAGCCGGCGCCCATCAGAATCACGGTGGTGTAGGCAAGCTGCTGGGCCCCGTTGAACTTCCGCCGAGGCGGATGCCTTCGGGAGAGCCGCAGATCATAGAGGACCACGTGCAGCGCCTCTGCCAGGCTGTGCCGGCTCGGCAGAATGTGCCGCCACTCGCCCGAGAGCGCCGTGTACGCCGTGTACAGCAGTCCGTTCAGGGCAAAAATCCACATGAACGTGAAGTGCCAGGCCATTCCTTCGGCCAGACGGTGCCCCAGGTGGAACCGGGTGTACACCCAGTCGGGAAAGAACTTGAACCAGACGTGATTCCGGAATCCCAGCCAGTACACATCATTGGCCCAGTAGATCAGGAGGCCGCTCCAGATCATCACCATCAGCACCGGGAAATTAACCCAGTGGCACCAGCGCACCGCCAGGGGGTGCTTCTTCTCCAGTTTCTTCATCACGGCTTCTCCTTCAGGAGTTGCTCCACCAGGTCCGCCATGCGCTTCTCGCCGCCGGCTCCCCGGTGTTCCAGCTCGCCTTCCCACCGGTAGCGCACGATTCCCTTGCGG
The DNA here is from genome assembly GCA_005805375.1 of Actinomycetota bacterium. GTDB lineage: Bacteria > Armatimonadota > SYMT01 > SYMT01 > SYMT01 > SYMT01. The sequence continues at coordinate 3,711 of SYMT01000446.1, read as the reverse complement.
TCAATCAGCAGTACCGCCGGCCAGTACCGCTGACCCCACCGGCGCCAGTTCTCCGTGCTGGTGTCCACGAGGACCGGGTACGTGATCCCGTTCTCTTTCACGTACTTCCGCACGTTGTCGGTGACCTTTTCCTGCTCCGTCTCCGGCGTGTGGATCGAAAGGAGCTCCACGTCCTTGCCTTTGAAGCGGGACTGCCATCTGCCGTAACTCGGCAGGTTTCGCGTGCAGTTGATTCACCCGAAGGTCCAGAAGTGGAGAACCACCACTTTCCCCCTGCGGCTTGCCATCGTCACCGGCTTATTGCCCGGGGCGTTGAGCCAGGGCCCGCCCACCAACTCGGGTGCAGGCACCCGGCCGGACTGCTGCGCGCGCACCGGTAGCAGCGGCCCTCCCAGACCACAGGCCAGCGCCAACACCCCCGCCGTCAGTCCCACACCCAGAATCCGTCTGCGTACCGCCTGCGCCATGTTGCACTCCTTCTCCCGCCCCGCGTGGGCGGCCCGATTGTCTGCTATAACTGACGGACCCGATGCTGAGTTCCCGATCCAGGAGAAGAATGTGCGCATCCTCCGCCACGATACCGGCGCGATCCTGCTGGAACTGCCGGGAACCTCACTCCGCCACGCCGTCCTGTCCGACAGTCCCCTCTCCTACGCGGATCTCGAGCACGCGGATCTGACTCACGCCGACCTCCGCGGGAGCGACCTCTGCATCGGCCGGCTGCGGGGCGCCTGCCTCGCCGGCGCGGACCTGCGCGGCGCCGATCTCTCCGGCGCCGATCTCTCCGGCGCTGATCTCTCCGATGCCCGGGTGCTCGGGGTGAAACTGAGTGGCGCGCGCCTCGCCAACGCTCGCCTGACGCGGATCACCGGAGCCATGTCGGATTGGTCCGGCGCGGAAGTCCGCGGCGCCGATCTGGTGGGCGCACACCTGGGGCGCACGAAGTGGTGCGACGCCGACTTGACCGGAGCCGATCTATCGGAAGCGTTCCTCTGCCACGCCGACCTGATGCGGGCCGATCTCACCGGCGCCACCCTGCGCTATGCCAATCTCATCGCCGCCGACCTCACCGGCGCGTCGCTCCGTCAGGCGGATCTCGTCTTCGCCAATCTGTGCGAAGCTGTCCTCCGCGGAACCGACTTTACGGACTCGCTCCTGCGCACCGTGCTCTCCGGCGCCCGCGACCTCGACCAGGCAATCGGCCTTGTCGCGGCCCATCACCTCGGCGCCAGTTACGAGTAGTTTCGGCGCGCCTGAAGGCGCAGGGGGGATGGGAAGTTAGGAAAAAGGAGATAGGAGCCATTCGGTTGTCGCCACTTGCCGGGGACCACTTGCCAACGCGCGTGGCTCGGGTACGGGAGGGCACTCGCCACTGGTGGGAGGGCGACTACGCGTCTACGGCGCCAGACGGTCTGCCGCTGCAAGCACCGCTTCCGGCGTGATCCCCGCCATGCACACTGCGTTCGTGCAGTCCGTACTGGCCACGCATGTACAGCGCACTGGGGACACCACCTCCTGGTACGGGCTCTCAAAGGGGCAGAAGCGCGTGCGGTCCACATCCAGGTCTGTGGGGCCGTACAGCGGCACGACGGGAGTCTTGACGGCGCTGGCCAGATGCATCGGGCCGGTGGGCACGCTCACGAAGAGATCCGCCTGTGCGAGAACCGCGATGAGGCGTCGGAGACTCACTTTTCCGGCCAGACCGAGAGCAGGACTCCGCATGGCTGCGGCCACGGCTCCGGCCTCCGGCTCTTCGCCCGGACCGCCGGTGATCGCCACCTGGAAGCCCCGCGCCACCAGCCCGTCCCCCACCTGCCCGTAGCGTTCCGCCGCCCACGCCTGGCGACCCCCTCCGTGCCCAGGGTGCAGCACCGCGAGGCGGCGGGCAGGATCGTATCCCTCCGCACGCAGCCAGGTCAGGCCGTCCGCTCGCTCCGCTTCCGTCAGGCAGACTCGATAGCCGTCGTGCTGCGGAACCCATCCGAACGCACGCAGCACATCGAGATTGTACTCCGCCTCGTGCTGGGCGCCGTCCGCACGATCCTGAATGATGTGCTGGTGAAACCAGCGGGCCCAATGCGGCGGCCGCCGCGCCCCGTACCGCCAGACGCAGGTGCGGTGCGGAATCCCCGCCGCGCAGAGGGCAACAGCCACGTTGCTCGCCGCATGGATCGAAAGCGCCCAGTCGTAGCGTCCGGCCCGCAGTTGACGGAGCATCCCCCAGCGGGCGCGAAGGGACCGGTGGGTAGAGCGCCGGTCGTACATCAACACCGCGTCCACGTCCGGATTGCCCTGCAAGAGAACGTCGTGGGGACGATGCACCAGTACTGTAACGTGTGCCGTAGGCAACTGGCGGCGCAGCGCCGTCAACAGCGGGGTCAGTACCACGACATCTCCCAGGCGCTGTGTCTGCACCACCAGCACCCGTTCTGGGGCCACAGGAGGCGCCATTTCCCCGGCGCGGGTCTTCTCCGCCATTTCCCTTCCCCATTCGCCGATCTACGCGAACATCGCGCACTCGCCGGGTCGGCGGCTCCGAATCGGAGTCTGGAGCCGTCATGTCTTGCCGCTTCGGCGGCCTCGAAGGGGAGCCCGAAGCCTCCCGGCGCGGTGCTCGCCTCAGCGGAGTCTCCGAATCCCGGCTCGGTGCTCGTCCGGCGACAGGTGACCTCATGGCTGTTCTAGGTGAAAATGGAAAAACACTTCCTGCTGAAAACACTGAAACACCGGCGCGCTCCGCGGGCCTGCCGGGGGTGCAGGGCCGGCAACCGGTTTGAACCGGTTTTCCGCGGCAGTAGCCCCGTGGTTTCAACCCGGGGCGGCCTGGCGGTCGAGCAATACGGTGAGGAGACACTTCTCCGCGTCCACTGCGGTCCATCTCTCCCGTTGCGACTCGCCGGCTCCAGTCCCGGTGCCGCGGCCTCAATTCCGGAGGTATCCTTAACACAAGGGGGATTTCCGATATGGAACTCGGTAGGGGATGCTGTCCACGTCGGCGCTGGGGAAAGACCGGTCTCTCAATCCCGGTGATCCCATTTGGCACGCAGGGCTTCGGCGATCACTTCGGCCGGGTCACCGACGAGGAGGCGATGGCGCTCATCCGGCGCGCCGTGGACCTCGGCGTGAATCACTTCGACTGTGCTCGCTGCTATGGAAATTCTCTCGGCAAGCTCGGGCAGGCGGTGCGAGCGGGGGTGGTCCGCCGCGATGAGATCCTGGTGAGCGGCCGGCTCTGCTGCCACAGTTCGGCGCCCTGGGGCGGGTACCGCGGGGATGGCCCTCCCGACTTCTCGGCCGAACGGGCCGTTGCGGACATCGAAGACCAGTTGGCGCTGCTGGGCATCGGCTATTTCGACGTGGTGTTCGTCCATGATCCGCCCGAGGTGGAGCCGACGCTCGCCGCGGGCGGTTGCCTTGAGGGACTGGAGAGGCTGCGCGAGCGGGGCCTCATCCGCTTTCTCGGGTATGGAATGCGACCCCACGACGGCCATCTGAAAGTGATGGCGGCGGGCCGCACCGAGGCCCTGCTCTGCTTCAGCGATTACAATCTCTTGCGGCAGACGGCGGCAGAGGACATCCTTCCGGCTGCAGCCTCCCGCGATCTCGGAGTGCTCAACGGATGGTCCATCATGCGCGGGATGCTCACCGGGCGGCCCGTGGACGAGGTGGTGTCCCGTGATCGCTGGCTGACCGACACGGACGCCGTGCGCG
>SYMT01000445.1 GCA_005805375.1 Actinomycetota bacterium | reverse complement strand
CCGGCGTGCGGCTCCTCGCACCCGAGATGGCCGCCCTGGAAACGCAGATCGAGCGTCTCCCGGCACTGGGGAAGTGGTTCGTGACCATCCCGGGAGTGGTCCCCGCCTGACGGGAGGATTAATTCTGCGCGGTTCCCTTATACCAGTCCGAGGCGCCAGCCTCGTCCGTCCTGAAGGTTGCCGAGCCCTCACCAGTACTTCGCCGCCGCCGGAACCTCCGGGTCGCGCGCCGCACCCGCGGGGCTCGCGCGGCGGGAGTTTCGTCTCGACGATGCACCTCTGGGTCGCGCGCCGCACCCGCGGGGCCCGCGTCTCGCCGGGAGCCACGCCCAGAGGGTGCCCAGGTGGTGGAACGACCAATGGAGACGTGCTCGCTGAAAAGGGTGGACGAGGCTGGCGCCTCGGACTCCGGCGAGATTTGCGAGGTAGCGCCGTCGTCTCTGGGGCGGGTCCGGCGCAATCTGCGAGGTGGCGCCGTCATCGCTGGGGTGGGTGTGTGGGTCCCGTTCCCGCACTCCCGCCCAATGAAGCGCTTCGCCGGTACGCTCTCGCCGGAGCACCTCCAGAGCGAGTGTCCCACTTCGCGAGTCTCATCTCACGGCAAACCCCAGAAAAGGGCGTCCAATCTGGGATAGGGCCACAGACGGCTGTACCCGCGACATCCGGCCCTGCCGGGACGGATGGCTCGCTCACTACTGATACCGCAGCCCGCGGGCACCCGACGCATGCGGCGGTGACCATCCCGCCGCGTGAACGCACCGGCGTGCGGCGGGCAGTGACTCCGCGACGGGCGCCCGCGGGCGGCCCATCGCCGTTCATTTCGCTCCTGCCGTCACTGAGCCAGTTGCGCGAGCACTGCTGCCGCGGCGTCCACCCGGAAGCCACGCGGGCCGGGGTCGCCCTTGTACACGATCTTTCCGTCGAGGCCGACCACGTAGATGCGGTCCGGCCAGCCGGCGTACTGGTTCTCCACGGCGTCATCCAATGAATCCACCAGGGCGGGGAAGCGGATTCCGAGCGTCTTCACGCAGGCTCCCGCGACCGTCCGGCGCTGCTCCAGGGTCTTCGGGTCTTCGAAGAGGACGCTGTCCCTGACATTCGCCGGGACCTGCCAGCCGTCCGTGGGATGCGCCTCGCGGATGTAGATGAGGCGGAACTCGATGCGATCTCGGTACTGGTCGTAGAGCCGGTTGAGTGCGCCCACCTGGGCGCGAAACGGCGGTCAGGTGATGGATCCGAACACGAGGACCACCGGCTTCTTGCCCTGGAACCCGGAGAGCCGGGTCGGGTTGCGTCCTTCCAGATCGGTGAGCGAGAAGTCTGGGGCAGTGTCCCCTACCTTCAGGTTGCCCTCGCGGGGCCGTTGGGTCACTCCGGGGACCGCCTCCGGAGGGAACTCGAAGCGTGTTCCCTGGAGGCTGCGGAAGCGCTCGGTCTGCGCCGGCGTCAGCACTTCGGTGAGGGTCTTTTCGGTAGCTGCGCGTGCGGCCCGCTGGGCAGCCTGCTGCTGGATCGGATTGCCCGCGTTGAGCTCGGGTCTTCCCGCGGGTCGCCGGCGAATTGCCGCCAGCCGCTCCTCCTGGAGTGCGGCTGCAATCTTCTCCTGCTGTTCCGGGCTGAGCATCAGGTCGGCAGCCACATCGGCGCGCCCCAGGGAGCGAGGACCTTCCCGCTGCACCAGCAGTTGGCGCAGCCGGGTTGTCTGCGCCGGTTCCAGAAGTGCACTCGCGTCCTTCTCCTCCCCGTCCCGAAACGCGGTGACCGCGACGTTCCGCTCGGGGGGCGTCAGACCCGCCAGTCGCTGCATCAGGTCCCGCAACTTCGGCAGCCGCGCGAGTCGCAGTTCCTCGACTCGCGCCCGCTGCTCATCGGCAAGCTTCAATTCCGTCTGCACCACCGGCATCTCCAGCAGCGCGACCATCGCGGTCGCTTCCCGGAGCATGAGCGCTGCCGGTCCTCCGGGAGGCGGCGCCGGCTGCGCTCCCAATGGCAGTGCTGACAGTAATAGCACCCACAGCCCGACGGTCGCCCGCCCGATCGGCCTTTTCTGCATCCGTTCCTTCTCCCCCAGCGCCTGGGGGCAGGCGCCCGATCCGTTCCTGTACTCACAGACGCGACCGGCGAGCCAAACGATCACTCAATTCGTATCCGATCTCTCGGCGCAGTTCTAACTTGCGGTACGGCCCTCTCAGGGTCGCAGTTCCACGCAGCGGTACGGCGCTGGACCGTGCGGCGCAGCGATACGGTCCCAACGGTGCGCCCTCCCGCCGGGCCCTCGGAGCGCGTTTCGCACCCGGAGGCGGCAACTTCAGGGAAGATTCTGGGGGCAACCCGGCGAACCCTATGGTGTCCCAACCCGTAGATCTGTCGCTCCCCTCCGGTTCTCCCCATGCCCTTTGTCCGCGTCGTCCCGTCGAAAACTCAGTCGTCCCGCGCGCTTGTCGCCTGGGTGGTGCTGGCAGTGCTGGCGGTGCCTGCGCTGGCCGGCGCCGGGGCAGGTAGTTCCGTCCGGCCGGCGAAGCCGCCGGCGCCGGACCCGCGCGGGTTGGAGCTCTTCGAGAAGCAGATTCGCCCGCTGCTCAGCAGCCGGTGCTACTCGTGTCATTCGAGCCAGGCGGCCACGCCGGCTGCCGGGCTCCGACTGGATTCGAGCAAAGCGCTGCGCAAGGGAGGCGCCCACGGAGCCGCGGTCGTGGCCGGCGATCCCGAGCAGAGCCTGCTGATCCGGGTGGTGCGCCACGCCGGAGGAGCGCCGCGCATGCCGCCGTCAGGGCGTCTCTCCGACGCGGAAGTGGGAGCTCTGGTCCGGTGGGTGCGGCTCGGTGCGCCGATGGATGCGGGGACGGCGCCGCAGGCGCAGGTTGGGAGTGGCCCGGGCTTCTGGGCGTTTCAGCCGGTGCGGACCCCCGTCCCACCGCCTGTGCGCCAGCGTGCATGGGTTTCCAATCCGGTGGATGCGTTTGTGCTGGCCCGGCTGGAGGCCGCCGGATTGAGCCCGGCGCCTCCCGCCGACCGTCGGGACCTGGTGCGGCGGGTGACCTTTGACCTCACGGGTCTGCCCCCGACGCCCGAGGAGGTGGATGCATTCGTGGCCGACCGGGCGCCGGATGCGTGGGAGAAAGTCGTGGATCGCCTCCTCGCCTCCCCGCGGTACGGGGAGAAATGGGGGCGGCGCTGGTTGGACGTGGCGCGCTACGCGGATTCCAACGGCCTGGATGAGAATCTGGCCTATGCGAACGCGTGGCGCTACCGGGACTACGTGATCGGGGCCCTCAACCAGGATCTGCCGTACGATGAATTCGTTACCGAGCAGATCGCCGGCGATCTGCTGCCGCCGGCTCCGGACCCGGCGGTGAACCATCGGCGCCTCGTGGCGACCGGATTCCTTTCTCTGGGTCCGAAGATGCTGGCCGAAGACGATCCCGCCAAGATGGAAATGGACATCATTGACGAGCAGTTAGACACCATCGGCAAGGGGTTCCTGGGCCTGACGCTCGGCTGCGCGCGCTGCCACGACCACAAGTTCGACCCCATCCCGATGGTGGACTACTACGCGCTGGCGGGGATTCTGAAGAGCACGCGGACGATGGAGAACTTCAATGTGGTCGCGGTCTGGCACGAAAACCTGCTGGCCGCACCCGAGGAGGTGCGGCGCTTCCAGGCCGCGGAGACGGCGTTGACTGAGGCCCGCGCCGCACTGGATCGCCGCAAGACCGCGGCCACACAGGCGCTGCTCAAGCGCGAGCGCGGGAAGGTTGCGGCATACCTGCTGGGGGCGACCCGGGCGATCCGAGAATCGGTGCGCGACGAGGAGATTCCGTCGGAAGCCACGCGCTGGAAGCTGGCGGCTCCGCTCCTCCGGCAGTGGATCACCCATCTCAGCAAGGCTCGCACCGACGCGGGGTCGGTGCTGGCCGAGTGGGTGCGCGCCGCCGGGCTGACTGGCCCCGGTGTCGTTGCCGCGCCGCCATCCCTTGAGGCGCTGGCAGCCCGCTATCAGGAACAGGTTACCGCCGCCGTCGCTGCCTGGGAAGCGCTGCGTGCCGGCGACCCGAAGGCGGCACGTCTGCCGGACGCCGCGCTCGAACCATACCGGGCGCTCGCTTTCGACAGCCCGGGACCATACGCCTCTCCCGCGGGAGCAGAGGCGTACTTCCTGCCTGACGAGCAGCAGGAGATCGCTCAACTGACGATGCGGGTTGAGGAGCGCACTCGCATGGTACCGAGCATTCCCCGTGCGATGGGTGTTGCGGAGGGGTCCCCTACCGATCTCAAGATTCACCTCCGGGGCAATTATCTGACCCAGGGCGAACTGGCGCCGCGTGGGTTCCTGCGCGCGGTCTCCGTCGTCTCCGCGCCCCGGGCGCCGGCGAACGGCAGCGGGCGGTTGGAGCTGGCTCGGTGGATCACAGCGGCGCAAAACCCGCTCACGGCGCGTGTGCTGGTGAACCGGGTCTGGATGGGGCATTTCGGTGAGGGCCTGGTCCGCAGCCTCGACAACTTCGGGCGCCTCGGGGAACGACCCTCGCACCCTGAGTTGCTCGATTGGCTGGCGGCGTCGTTTTCCTCTCCATCGCCCGCGTCGCCGCCTGCGAGCGCGGCGGCGCCCGCATCCGTGTCCCCTGCTCCGTACCCCCTGAACTGGTCCTTGAAGCGCCTGCACCGCTTGATCCTCACGTCGAGCACGTACCGGATGAGCACCGCGTATCGCAGTCAGGCGGGAGCGAAGGATCCAGAGAATCGCCTGCTCTGGCGCATGAACCGGCGCCGTCTGGATGCGGAGGAAGTGCGCGATTCGATTCTCGCGGTCAGCGGCGGACTGGACCTGAAAATGGGCGGGACATTGCTCCCGCTGAAGAACCGGGAGTACGTGACGAGCACGGCGAACCGGGACACCACCGATTACAATGCCCCGCGTCGCGCGGTGTACCTGCCGGTGGTGCGCAGCTCGCTGTATGATCTCTTCACCGCGTTTGATTTCGGCGATCCCAGCGTGGTGAACGGGCAGCGGGGGGCCACGGTGGTTGCTCCCCAGGCGCTCTTCCTGATGAACGGGAAACTGGTGCTGCGGGAGACTCGCCGTCTGGCCGACCGGCTGCTCTCCCTCGCGGGTGCGGACGATGCCGCGCGGGTGCAGGCAGCGTTCCGGATCGTGTTTTCGCGGGCGGCGGCTCCTGTGGAAGTAGAACGGCACCTGGCGTTTCTGCATAGGATCGAGAGTTCGCTGGCCGAGCGGGTGCCGGAAGCTGCCGAGCGTCGGGCCCGCGCGTGGCAGAGTTTCTGCCGCGTGCTCCTGTCTACCAACGAGTTTCTGTATCTGGAGTGAGAGAGGGCGAGCGGATGAACCGTCACTGGAACGCCGGGGCGCGCGGACTGTCGCGCCGGCAGTATTTGCAGCGCTCCGGCGCGGGATTTGGGGCGCTGGCGCTGGCGGGTCTTCTTGGCGAGGAAGCGCGGGCCGCGGGCAAGAGCGGGGCGGACACTTCGTCCGCGATGGCCCCGCGTCCGCCGCACTTTGCGCCGAAGGCGAAGCGGGTCCTGTTTCTGTTCATGCACGGTGGGCCGTCGCAGGTGGACACCTTCGACTACAAGCCGCGCCTGCAGGCGGAAAGTGGGAATCCGCTTCCGTTTCCAAAGCCCCGCGTCGTGTCTTCGGCGACGGGAAACCTGTTAGGGTCGCCCTTCCCGTTCCAGCAGCACGGGCAGTCGGGGCGTTGGGTGTCCAGCCTGTTCCCCGAAGTCGCGAAGCACGTGGACGACCTCTGCTTCCTGTACAGTATGTACGGCTCCAACTCGCGCCACGGAGCAGCCCTGCTGGAACTGCACACGGGAAGCGATACCTTTGTGCGCCCGAGCATGGGTTCCTGGATCACGTACGGGCTGGGGACGGAGAACCAGAACCTCCCGGGGTTCATCACCATCTGCCCGACGCTCACCCACGGGGGGGTGAACAACTGGGCTTCGGCGTTCTTGCCGGCGGTGTATCAGGGCACTCCCATCGGGAATGCCGGGACCGCGTCGGATCAGGCGCAGATTCCCTTCATCCAGAATACCGAGACCCCGCGCGACATCCAGCGGCAGGAACTGGACTTTCTCGGCGCGCTCAACCGGGAGCGAATGGGACGAACCGGTCCGGATACCGCGCTGGAAGCCCGCATCGAGTCGTTCGAGCTGGCCTTCCGCATGCAGTCCACCGTGCCCGGCCTCCAGGACATCTCGGACGAAACTCCCGCAACCCGGCGCCTCTACGGGCTGGAGGAGTCGAAAACGCGGAATTTCGGGCGCCAGTGCCTGATGGCCCGGCGCTTCCTCGAACGCGGCGTGCGGTTCGTCCAGGTGACCCATAGCTACAAGTGGGACCAGCACGACCAGCTCCGGTCCGGCCATACGAGCAACGCGGCAGAAGTGGACCTGCCTATCTCCGGGCTGCTCACCGATCTCAAGGCGCGGGGACTCCTGGAAGACACGCTGGTGCTGTGGGGCGGTGAGTTTGGTCGCACTCCGTGCGCGCAGGGCGGCGATGGCCGCGACCACAACCCGCACGGGTTCACCATGTGGCTGACCGGCGCCGGGGTCAAGCCCGGTTTCGGCTACGGAGCGACCGACGAGTTCGGCTACTATTCCACGGAGCATCGGGTCCACTTCCACGACCTGCACGCCACGCTCCTGCACCTGCTCGGCCTCGATCACAAGCGGCTCACCTACCGCTACGTCGGCCGCGACTTCCGGCTGACGGATGTCCACGGTGAGATCGTGACGCCGATCCTGGCATAGCGCACGGGAGACGTGAGTGGAGAACAGTGGGAAACGAGACGTTTCCGCGCTCTCCGCTCAGTCCTCGCTACTCTTTCCTCGCCGATCGCTCCCCTTTCTCTCACAACCTCGACACGCCACCATGAACCTCACCGTCCGCTATCTGCGGCATGGCACCGACGACGGAGTGCCGTGCCGCGAACCGGCCATTCGCCTCCAGGAGCGCGAATGGACTCTGCCCCCTGCCCAGGCCGCCTTTGTGCTGGTGGACTGCTGGGCCGAGCACTTCATCGAGAGCCACGCGGAAGACAGCGCGCGCATGATGCGGGAACGGCTGGTCCCTGTGCTGGACGCAGCCCGGCGGGCCGGCATCCTCATCATCCACGCGCCGTCGCCCACGTACATTCAGGCGTACCCGCGGTGGGTGGCCTATGCGTCCGATCAGGACCTCGGCTTTGCTCCCGCCGGAGCAGGCGGCGACGACTGGCCGCCGCCGGAATTCCGGCGGCGCGAAGGCGAGTACGCCGCCTATGCGCGTCCGAAAGAACCCAAGATCGTGGAGTGGGTGAAGGATCCCAGTCACTACCGCATTCATGATGCAGTGGCCCCGCAGCCCGGGGACTTCGTGATCAAGAACGGCGACCAGTTGCACCGGCTGTTGAAGCACCAGCAGCGCATGCACCTCTTCTATGCCGGATTTGCCACCAACATGTGCATCCTCTTCCGCGACTACGGCACCCGGGCGATGTCCCAGCGCGGCTACAACATCATCTTGCTGCGCGATTGCACGACCGGCATCGAGTACGCCGACACCGTGCATGGGCGCTGGCTGACTCACGCGGCCATCGCCAGCATTGAGGTGGGGGTCGGCCACACCACCACCTCGGAACAGTTTCTGAGCGCCTGCGCCGCTCTGCCTTCTCCACAGTCCTCATGACGCACTCCAACGACCTCCTCGACAGCGACCGCGCCGACCTCTACGACATTCAGACGGCCGCGCCGGGACCCCAGGGTGCATTGCCCATTACGGGGGAAATGCTCCTCAACCGGCCGAGCGGCGATGTTTTCGGCCTCAGCCAGAACGCCGGCATGGGGTGGGAACCGCGCGAACTGGATCGGAAGCAGTATCTGATCCTGAGCACGCAGGGGGGCATTCGCGGCCACGACGGACGCCCCATCGCGCTCGGGTATCACACCGGACACTGGGAGGTCGGCCTGCTCATGCAGGCCGCGTCCCACGAGATCCGGCGGCTGGGCGGCATCCCCTTTGCCGGCTTCTGCTCCGACCCGTGCGACGGCCGGACCCAGGGCACTACGGGGATGTTCGACAGTCTCCCCTACCGCAACGACGCCGCCCAGATCTTTCGCCGCCTCATCCGCTCCCTCCCCACGCGCTCGGGTGTCATGGGAGTTGCCACCTGCGACAAGGGGCTGCCGGCCATGCTCCTCGCGCTGGCGGCGATGCACGACCTGCCCTGCATTCTGGTTCCCGGCGGCGTGACGCTGCCGGCCGAGGAGGGCGAAGATGCCGGCAAGGTGCAGACGATCGGCGTGCGCTATGCCCACGGTATCCTGAGCCTCGAAGAAGCGGCCGCGCTCGGGTG
>SYMT01000444.1 GCA_005805375.1 Actinomycetota bacterium | reverse complement strand
GCGCCCGTGCATGCCGAACACATTCACCATGTAGAGGACCGGAGCTATGGGATGGTGCGTACGGAAATTCGCTGCCGCCGCTGTGAGGGGCATCTGGGGCATGTTTTCCCGGATGGCCCGCCGCCCTCCGGTCTCCGTTACTGCCTGAACTCGGCCTCGCTCGTGTTCTTCCCCGAGCGCGTCACACCGCCACTCACGGGGTAGCGACTCACTAAGAAGGGCCCGAGCCAATGGCTCGGGCCCTTCTTACTTATTCCCGCCGACGGGAAAAGGAGTAATTACCAGCGATTGCCGCCGCGGCCCCCACCGCCGCCGCTACCGCCGCTGCCGCCTGAGTACTCGCGATCCCGGCTGCGTCCGCCACCGCCGCCGCCGCCGTATCCGCCGCCGCCGCTGCGCTCTGCGCGCGGCCGGGCTTCATTAACGGTCAACGGACGCCCATCCACCTGCTTGCCGTTCATGGCAGTGATGGCGGCGTTCATCTGGTCGTCTTCGACGTCGACGAAACCGAAGCCCTTGCCACGGCCGTCATAGTCGGTAGGGATGGATGCAGTGGTGCATCCATACGGGGCAAACGCCGTCTGAAGACTCGCCTCAGTCGTGTTATAGGAAAGGTTGCCGACGAAGAGTCGCTTGCTCAATGGTCTGTCCTTCGCGGCCCACCCGCAGGTCGGCCGGGAGAGGGGTGGCTCGACCCGAGCCACAGGGGGTCCAACAGAAGGCGGTCGTCGGCGGTCGGGTAGCAGAAGGTAACGCGGAAACCGTCCCAGGGGTTTTACAACGACCGGGAAGGAATTCGGAACTTCCGAACGGAATTCGCTTCGAACTCGGATCTGGACTTGACAGACGTAGTCTAGCACACACGCGGCAACCCTGCAAGAGGGATGATCGGTGAATTTTGCCGGCGGCCTCCCGCAGCGGGCTGGACCGGGGTGCTGTCCCTGGCGGATGGCGGCCGCCCGCCAGAGGGGCATCCCAGCCTCGTCTGTGCAGCGCCGCCGTGCCGGAGACACACCCCGCACGCCGCCTGGGAGTGGCAAGTGGTTGTCCCGACCTCCCCTCAGCATCACCGCCTGCGCCGGAACGTCTGAGGCGCCCGCCATCCCGTTGCAGCCTCCACCCGGGCGCTTTCAGGGTCACCGACCCGCCCGATGAATTGGTCCAGCACGCCGCTGGTCCGCCGGACAGTCGGCTGACGGCGTGCCTGGCGGGGGTCTGCGGCTCGACTTTCACGACCCGAGCGGACTTCGAAGACGGCATGGTTAGCAGGACCCGACACCTCTTGACGACCGTTTCACGGGGTGCTACAATCCCTCTCGCAAACCCCTCGTGCGGAAGTGGCGGAATTGGCAGACGCGCACGTTTGAGGGGCGTGTGGGGTAACCCATGAGGGTTCAAGTCCCTCCTTCCGCATCGTGCGCCCCCGGGAGATTCCCGGGGGCGCTTCTTGCTCAGCGGCCGGCACACCGGAAAAAGAAAAAGCCCCCGTTGGCGCAGGGGGCGTACGTTGTGGAGGTGTTAGAGCTTCGGATTCGGCGGCGCGGCCGGAGCCGCGGGGTGGGGAAGGGACCGTGGGGCCCCGGGGACGGTTTACCGTTGGGCAACGCGCTCGTGCTTTCCTCCTCGTCCGGGAAATCGCTGAACTTTTTTCCGCGGGCCCATGCTGCCGCCCGGACCTCCAACGGCTGTGCTTTTGCACCGGCACGAAAGGGGCTTCGACGCCCTGTCCAGCCGCGATACGAACGCCAAACTGAAATCAAGTTCCGCCGCGTCGCGCCGGAACCCGCTACCACTCCGCGCTTGAGCGGTTATACTCAGGCGGCTTCTGCGCGGCCACGAGCCCGGCAGCGCGGCAACTGACAAGGACTAAGATGGAAGACCTCAGGAGACCGATCCCGGCTCGTGCCGTACGAGTGCGACTGCTGCTTTTGGCATTGGCGGCTGTCACGGCCACCGGTGCGCTGGCCGGCACCCGGACCGGCACCGAACGGTCGTCGCGGCGGGGGGAGCCGTCGGTGGGTCGCACTCTGTCCGGTTTCCAGTTGAAGGATACCGAGGGGCGCAACCGCAGCCTCTCGGAGTTCGCCGATCACGCCGCCCTGGTGCTGGTCTTCACCGGCACCCAGTGCCCCATCTCCAATGGCTACGCGGCGCCACTGGCAAAACTGGCCGAGAAGTACCGAGAACGCAAGGTGCAGTTTCTGGCGGTCAACTCCCAGCAAGAAGACAGCTTCGAGCAGGTGGTCCGCCATTCGCGGGAGTTCCGGTTTCCGTTTCCGGTGCTCAAGGACGAGGCCCAGGTGCTGGCGGGACGCCTGGATGCTCGGGTAACGCCGGAAGCATTCGTATTGGACGCGGGACGGGTAGTGCGCTATCGGGGACGCGTGGACGACAGCTACGAGAGCCGCACGCAGAAGCGCGCGCGCCCCGCGAACCACGATCTGGAACTCGCCCTGGACGCGGTGCTGGCTGGGAAACCCGTAGTGCGCCCGGTGACGGTCGCATTCGGGTGCCCGATCAACCGCCCGCAAAAGCAGAGCGCATCGCCGTCCGGCGCGAAAGTCACGTACTACCGGCAAGTTGCGGGAATCCTGCAGGATCGGTGCCAATCCTGCCACCGGCCGGGCCAGATCGCGCCGTTCTCCCTGATGACCTACTCCGAAGCTCGCAATTGGGCCACCGAGATCAAGACGTTTGCCGCCGGCCGTCAGATGCCGCCGTGGAAGGCCGAACCGGGTCACGGTGAGTTTCTGGATACGCGCCGCCTCTCCGACGCGGAGATTGCCACCCTGGCTGCCTGGGCCGATGCCGGCGCGCCGGCCGGTGATCCGAAGGACGCACCGAGGCCGAAGGCATGGAGCTCGGAGTGGATGCTCGGACCGCCCGATCTCGTGCTCAAGGTCACGGAGCCCTACGCTGTGTCCGCCACTGGGGATGATGACTTCCGCGGCTTCGTGCTCCCCACCAACCTGACGGAAGACCAGCAGGTGGTCGCGGTGGACATCCGGCCGGGCAACCCGAAGGTAGTCCACCACGTGCTGAACTTCGTGGACGTAATGGGTCGCGGCCGCCGGCTCGACACGCAGGACCCCGGATCGGGTTACGCCACCGGCCCGGGTGGCGTCGGTTTCCTGCCGAATGGCACAATGGGCGGCTGGGCGCCGGGGAATCTGCCCCGTTTTCTCCCGGAAGGGGTGGGGATGCCGCTGCCCAAGGGTTCCGACATCGTGATCCAGGTGCATTACCACAAGACCGGGAAGCCGGAGACGGACCAGACACAGATCGGCCTCTATTTTGCGAAGAAACCGATCGCGAAACGCCTTCGGGTCTGGCCGCTCACCTCGTTCATGATCAACATTCCGCCCGGCGAGGCCCGACACGAAGTGAAGGCGAGCATGACTTTGCCCGCCGATTCACATGCGGTGGACATCACCCCGCACATGCACCTGCTCGGGCGGGAAATGAAGGTCACGGCCACATTCCCGGACGGCCGTACTGAAAGCCTCATCTGGATCAAGGACTGGGACTACCGCTGGCAGGATACCTACCGGTTCAAGGACCAGGTGGCGCTGCCGAAGGGAACCCGCGTGGACCTCGTAGCCTACTTTGACAATACCTCGGGGAACCCGCGCAACCCGAGTAATCCCCCGCAGCGAGTTCGCTTCGGCGAGGCCACCACGGACGAAATGTGCTTCGCGTTCATTGGCTTCACACTGGACCGGGAGTAGGGTGCCGGGCGAGGGGTGTGGGGTTTGGGAAATAGAGGGGCCTATGTACCGGCTACTTTGCGCGCGGTATGGAGCCCAGCTACTTCCTAACCCCTGTTTCCTACTTCCTACCTACTCGGCGCGCACCGCCTCGGCGGCCACGCGTGAGGCGGCGAGACGGGCTGGCCAGATTCCGGCAAGAGCAGCGGCCACCACCATTTCCGGGATGGTCTGCGCGAAGAGCCAGGGGTCGAGGTAGAAGCGAATGCTCCACCCGAAAAACTGCTTGTTGATCACGTAGACCAGCAGCGCCGCCAGGGCAACCCCACAGATACATCCCAGCAGCGAACCGATCAGCCCCAGCAGGGCGCTCTCCGTCACCACCATCCGCACGACCTGCCGGCGGAGCGCTCCGACTGCTCGCAAGATACCCAGTTCCCGCCCACGCTGATGGATCAGCGCGGTCAGGCTGGTGATGATGCCGAGCACGGAGACCAGGATCGCGATACCCTGCAGGGCATAGGTGATCTGGAAAGTCTGGTCGAAGATTCGGAGCGCGCGGGCCCGCAGTGCGCGGTTGGGAGTGGCGTAGAGCACGATCTCCTCGGGCACGGCGTTCAGCAGACGGATGCGTGCCTCGTCCGGGGTGACGCCGGGGGACAGGTAGATGCCCAGGCTGCGGGTGAAGTCGCGCTTCCAGTACCGGGCGAGCACACTCCGGTCAATCAGAATGTAGCCCCCGTCCGTGCTGTAGTCGTAGAAAATCCCTTCCACTCTCGGGCGGAACGCTCCTGAGGGCGTCGCGATCTCCAACCGATCCCCCACCCGCACCCGAAACCGGTGCGCGAAACTCTCGGTTACGAGCGCCCCGCTTTCACGGCGTGCGCGCTGCAGGCGAGCCGGACAGTTCTCACCCTCAAAGGCGAGTCGTCCAAAACGTTCCTGCACCGCGAGTTCCAGGCCGACTAGCGACGTGAGGCGGCCCTGGTACGTCAGTTCGATCGCACGGAAGGAGTCCACCGCCGCCACCCCGGGCAGGCGGCGCGCCGTCTGCTCCACAATGCCCGGCAACTCCGACTCGTTCCCGCTGCCGGCTGCCTCGACGTAGAGGTCCCCCTTCAACGTCTGGTCCATCCAGACCGTCACCGTGCGCCGGAAGCTACCCACCATCAGGGTGAGCCCGACCAGCATCCCCACCGAGACCATCAGCGCCGCGACCACCACACTCGTACGGACCAGTGCGTCGCGCAGATAGCGGGCGCCCAGAATGCCCTCAATGCCGCCCAGCAAGCGTACCAGCGGCGCCACACCCCGTTCCACGCCCAGCGTGAAGGCGGGGGTGAGAAGCGAGAAGCCGGCCAGGATCAGAAAGGCGCTGGCAAATCCCCCCACCGCCTGCCGGGTGCCGGAGGTCCAGGCAGCGACGCCGGCGGCGAGCATCAGGACCACCAGACCGGCCAGCGCCCAACTGCGAATGGGGAGTGCCCGCGCCTCCAGCAGCATCCCCTGCCGCACGGTGGAATTGGGCGGCGTCCGCGCCGCTTCCAGCGCCGGCGCCAGGGCCGCCAGGACCGAGACGCCGGCGCCCAGAAGAAACCCGGTTCCGTAGATCGCCGGGTCGCCGACCACATGCTCCACGTGCACCAACAGGTAGAGCGCGCTGATCGTCTCGCCCACCCGGCCCAGCATGCGCTGCGCCATCAGGGTGCCGAGCGCCAATCCGGCGAGGCCGCCGACCACGCCCAGGATCGCGGCCTCGCTCAGGAACAGCGCTATGACTTGCCCGCAGGTGAGGCCCAACCCACGCAGGATTCCGATCTCACGGCGCCGCCGAAGCACGGCCATCGAAACTGCATTGAAGATCATGAATGCCGCGACGAGTAGCGCGATGAACGAGAGCGCCGTGAGGTTGAGCTCAAATGCGGCCAGCATGTTCTCGACCTGCCGGGTCCGACCCTGCGGTTGCATGACTCTCGCCTGCGCCGGCAGCAGCGCCTGAATCTCGCCCCGGATGCGGTCACGCTGGGCAAGATCTACGATCAGGTCTATCCGGTCAAGACGGCCCACTCGACCCAACACCTCCTGCGCCCCGGCAATGTCCATCAGCACGACATTGCCTCCGAGTGCGTTCTGCATCTCTTCGGAGTGCAGAATTTGCCGGATGTTCAGCAGCGCCGCCCGCCCGCCCACCACCAATTTCAGGGGGTCGCCCAGCGCCAATCCGTGGCGTTCGGCGAGGGCGCGGGTAATCACCACCGCGAGCGGATCGGTGAGTAGCGCCAGGGCTTCGTCCGACAGGGCGCCGTCGGCAGATGGCGGCGGCGCCTCTCCTCGTTCGCCGGTGCGAAACCGCTGAAACGGCTCCTCCAGGAACGGGTCGAGCCCCAGAACGAGCAGGGTCTCCCCAACGAAGGCACTCTCCCCGCGCTCGTGCACCCGCGATTGGCCGGGACCCGGAGCGCGATCGCGGATCTTCGCGAGGGCGTAGACCTGCACACTCGGCGCAGCCGCCCTGACCCCGGCCAGTGCCCGGATGCGCGGGAACACCGTTTCATCGAACCCCTGGCTGTCGGCGACCACCTGGAGGTTGGCCTTTCCGGCCACCACATCTACGGTATCGGAGAAGGAGGCGAGCGCGGAGTGATTCGCCAGGCGAATGGCGACGTATACCGCGACCCCCAACGCCACGCCCAGGAGCGTCAGCAGAGTGCGTCCCCCTTCGTCCCGGAGGTGCCGGAGGGAAATCCAACGCCAGAGTGGGCCCATGCCTCAGCGGGCCTCGTCGCTCAGGATCCGTCCATCGCCCAGTTCCACGACCCGGTCCGCGATGGCGGCGGCCTCCCGGCTGTGAGTTACCAGCACCACGGTCAGCGCATGCGCTTCGCCCACACGACGCAGCAGCGCCAGCACCTGGTCGGCGTTGCGCG
>SYMT01000443.1 GCA_005805375.1 Actinomycetota bacterium | reverse complement strand
GCCGCCAGTTCGCCGGAGATCACGGTTTGCTCGGGCGCATTGTAGTTGGCGACTTCGATGACTCCTGCGTCGGCCGCATCACGGCAGAGCTCCGCCACGGACTCGGCGGGAACATTGAGGATTGCGGCCATGCCACCGGGTGTCCGGTCGCTGACACCCGCCATCAGTTCCCCGCGTCTTCGGACCGTGCGCAATCCCGTGGTGAACGAGAACACGCCCGCCGCCGCCAGCGCCGAGTACTCCCCGAGGCTATGCCCCGCCACCCAGTCCGGCGTCAGTCCACGTGCGGCCAGCACGCGACACGCTGCGGCGCTCACCGTGAAGAGTGCGGGCTGCGTGTTCAGCGTCTGTCCCAACTCCCCGTCGGGGCCCTCCCAACAGAGGCGGGAAAGGGAGAATCCCAGCACCTCGTCCGCCTCGGCGAACAGAATGCGCGCCTCGGGATGCGCGGCCAGGTCCCGGCCCATGCCCACCTTCTGCGAGCCCTGACCGGGAAACAGAAACGCAGTCTTGTTCATGCGCGCGTCCCCGCCCGCCCGGGTCCGTAGACGGGTCTTCCGGGCATCGCACCGGTGTGGCGGCCCTCGCGCAGCACGCGCACCCCGTTCACCCACACCTCATTGATCCCCACCGAAAGCTGGTGCGAATCGGTAAAAGTCGCCCGATCCGCCACTGTGTCAGGGTCGAAGACGAGCACATCCGCGCGGAATCCGGGGCGTATGATCCCCCGGTCCCGCAGTCCGAGGCGGTCCGCCACCGCAGAAGACATGATCCGTACGGCATGTTCAAGCGAGATCCCCCGTTCTTCGCGCACGTACTTCCCCAGCACTCGAGTGTACGTGCCGTAGCCGCGGGGATGGACCGGGTTTGTCTGACCTTCCGGGTCAATGCCTCCGGCGTCCGTGCTGACCTTGATCCACGGTTGCTGGAGTTGCAGCCGCACATTGGGCTCGCTGATGGTGAAGAAAACCGTCCCGATGCGCTGCTGCTCGGATCGAAGGAGCGCGATCACCGTTTCCGGCCAGGTCTCGCCGCGCAGTTCGGCAATCTCCATCAAGTTCATTCCGATGTAGATCTGATTCTCGGGACGCCGGAAGCCTACCGGGACCACGTAGTCCCGGCTGACCGTATGCGGGGAAGCCTGCCCCTCGAGCGCCTGCATCTCGCTGCACAGCCGTCCCCGCACCGCCGGATCCTCCAGGCGCTCGTAGAGGCCCCCGCCTTCGGACACCCAGTAGGGGAGCATTACCGTCAGTCCGGTGCCACTCGCCGTGTACGGATACATGTCCGCGGCCACATCCACCCCTTCGGCCCGCGCCCGATCAATGCGCGCGATCATCTCCGGGACTTTGTGCCAGTTGCGCTTCCCGGTTGCCTTGAGGTGGTAAATCTCGATTGGAACGTGTGCGATGCGGCCGAGGGCAATCGTGTCCTCAAGGCTCTCAAGAAGGGCGTCGCCTTCGGAACGCATGTGGGTGACGTAGACGCCGCCGTACCGCGAGACCACCCGGGCCAGTTCGAGCAGCTCCGAGTCGGGGGAGTAGCAGTTCGGCGGGTAGATCAGCGCGGTGGCAATGCCGAAGGCGCCGTCTTCCATCGCCTCGGCCGTTACCCGGCGCATCACGTCGAGTTCATCATCCGAGGGTGCGCCGGCATCCATGCCTTTGGCGAACTCGCGTACCGTGCCGCCCCCTATGAACGAGCCGAAGTTGACGGCCACGCCCCGATCGTCGAGGAACTGCATCCAGTGCGCGAAGCGGGTCCATTCGCGCGTAGCTTGTTCAATTTCCGGGTCAAGGGACGACCAGCCGAAGGGGTGCTCCCGCCGCCCGCCGAACGGGGCCGGCGTCCAGAGCTCTCCCATGATTTCCGTGGTGACACCCTGCGTGACCTTGGACAGCGATCGCCCATCTGTCATGAAGGGGGCGATCGAGTGACTCTGGATGTCAATGAAGCCGGGGCACACGACGCGGCCGGCGGCTTCGACGACCTCGGCGGCGCCCGCGCGAGCGATGCACCCGGGAGGCGCGATGGCGGCGATGGTGTCGCCGATGAGGGCCACATCGGCATAGAACCAGGGATTCCCGGTCCCATCCACGACCCGGCCCCCGGCGATCAGGACGTCACAGTACACGTTGTGCTCGGAATGCGAAGAGAGTGCGAGTTGCGGTCCGGCTGGACCAGGGAGAAGTCTATCACTCCTCCTGAGACAAGCTTCGAGGCGCACGGTGGCCTATTATTGCGTTTAGTTGGGGTCTGCAGCCGATGCGTCCGGAAGAAAGAGGTCTCATCGCTATCCGCGCTCCCGGAGCACATGACAACCATCACACCCCAGGCCGTACCTACGGAGAACCACCCGAGGTAGCGCTGGCGCCGGCGCTTGCCGATCCGAAGGGCACACGTTGCGACAGAGGAGTGCGAAAATTGTCTCACGATCGCCTGTGCATCGCCGCAGCAGCATCTTCGATCCTCCGGATGAGTTCTCGGATCTGGCCGGGCGGCGTTCTACACTGTTCGAGGTACTGATTCACGAACTGCCAGTCAGGAAATCCATTGAGAGGCGGATGGCATGCCTGAAAGTTGCGCAAGAAGGTGTTTAGTACTGTCTTGCCGTTCACCTGTGTGGCCAGTTCCTCAGACCCCATGGCATCCAATTCCGCACGGTTCTTGTGGAAGTCGTCCACCAGATTCGTTCGACAACCGATCTGCTGTGCCCATTGCTCCAGGTGCCGTGCGGGCGTCTCCAGACGCTCGTCGCGCGCCTGTTGCACGTAGCGGAGTGGGTTACATCCCGGATGTGCACGTATCGTCTGCGAAATGGTACGGTTGAAGGCGGCTGCGGGCCTGGCTGAATCGTAGGCATCCTGGATGCGTGCTTCAATCAGCGGCGCCGATGCCCACATAGGGTCCGGATCCATCCGGGGTCGGAGAAGGAGCGAAAAAGTGCTGTGCCAACACCCAGCATCGAAGTAGGTAGTTCTCTACGGAGTATCTCGGTGAGCGGAAAACCCCAATCGGTTCCAGGGACCGAAGGTCCGCATCAGCGGTGAAGTCACGATCAATCAATCAAAAGATCGGACCGTCCGGCAGCCGTTCGCGGAGTGTCTCCACAGCCTGGCGCACCTGCGGCCAGCCATCCTGCGGAAAGAAGCGAATCTCGGTAGCTCGGTCCCCGAACCAGATGTCACCGTAGACAAAGGCATCGCCGCCGCGATCTTCACCCTCGACGATGACGACAATCGCCGCTCCGGCAAGCGCCTGGACCGTGATGTCATCCAAAGAGGGGATGGGCATCCTACGCCGCCTGCGCGACCGGATCGGCGACTGTGTGGCGGGCGACGAGGCGATCCAGAAACAGGGTTGCGCCCGGCAAGGCCGCGACGATCTCCGGTGAGTGGGTCGCCAGGATAAACTGCGAGTCGTTCTCGTGGGCAAACTGCCGGAGGGCATGCGCCAGCGTATGTTGCAACGCCGGGTGGAGGCTGATTTCCGGCTCGTCAATCAGGCAGACGAGCCCGGGGTACGCATGCCGTGCGAGTTCTCCCATCAGTAGGAGGATTTGCTGCTCTCCGGAGGGGAGTTCGTGGATACGCACGGGGGGCCGATCCGGATTTCGTTGGGTGACATAGACCCGGCCCTGCTGGATGAAGATCCGCCGGTCGTCGCCCAGCAGTCGTTCGATCCGTTCGACGTACGGACGCAGGCTGAGACGATCAGGACGCCCGGCCTCCAGGTCCAGGTAATTCTGCCAGACCCAATACTGTTCGAGCCCGCCGTTCCACGGACCTGCCGTCGCCACTGTCTCGACCCATGCCGCCTCGTGCAGCGGAGGTTCAATCGGGCCTCCTTGTGTGCCCTGGAGCTGTCGCGTGCTCGGGAAGTAGAGCAGACCGGTTCTTGGTTCGATCCGGTCTTGTGCGATTCGGGCCAGCGTCGTGAGCAGTCGCTCGACGGGGGCGCTGACGGGTCGCGAGGGCCACATGCCGCTGGTGGCGAAGATTCCATCCGCCCAGCGGTCTTTTCCGCCTCCCAGCAGCAGGTCCTGGTTTCCGGCGCCCAGGTGAATGCGTGGAGGAATCCCGCCGGAATCAGGGGGGTCCTCGCCGGTGTTCGAAACTTCGATCTCGGCGCAAATCCACCCTCCCTCCTGCGCTTCCCGGATGAGAGGAGTAGTGGTGAGCATCTTCGCCGTGGGCATGCAGAAGATATCGCCGATTGCCTCCAACACAGTGGTCTTGCCGCAACCGTTCGAGCCGGACAGTACGGTGAGGGGGCGCGGTTCGTTCGTGAACTCGTCCACAAAGTCAAGCGTGTACTCTCCTCGGAAGTCTCGGATGTTGTTGAGGTGGAGGGCGCGGATTTTCATGGGGGACATCCTGACGGAGCACGGCACGGGAGTTCGAAGTCCAGTGATTACACCACCTCAACCCGCGCGCGCCACTCCGGGGGAAGCACCCGACCGTCGGAGGCGGCCACGCTGGTTTCCAGTTCTTCGATGTCGCGCACACCCGAGAGGACGACCGTCGTGCGGGGGTCGGAGAGGAGGTAGCGGAGGCCAAGACGCGGCAGGTCTTCCTCTTCGCCCGCCAGCAGCGTTTCCACGCGCCGCAGCTTGTCGTGTAGTTCCGGGAAGCGGCCCACACGAATCCAGTCGTCCCGCTTGCTCCCCAGCAGGCCGGCGTGCAGCGGGGAGGCCAGGATCACCGCCGTCTGGTGCTCCGCGGCTGTGGGGATCAGGCGCTGGGTGGCGTCCTGCACGAGCAGATCGTAGCGCAGGTAGGTGATGACCGAAGCGAACTCGTCCGTGGCGACTGCGTCGCTCATCAGGTCGAGATCTGCGCCGGTAATCCCGATGTGGGCGGCCAGGCCCTGATCGCGGATCTCCCGGAGCGCCTCCATCGTGCGTCC
Source organism: Actinomycetota bacterium (assembly GCA_005805375.1). Classification (GTDB taxonomy): domain Bacteria; phylum Armatimonadota; class SYMT01; order SYMT01; family SYMT01; genus SYMT01. Next base: position 5,751 of record SYMT01000443.1, on the reverse strand, counting down.
CGGACCGAAAATCCCGTCCCTCCCGGCTTGTTCGGACTCGTGGATCTGGATCAGGTCTACCCGATCCCGCCGCAATCGCTTGAGGCTCGCCTCAAAGCCGCGCCAGACGGCGTCTCGTGTGTAGTCGAACGGTTCCGGGTAATAGCCGACCTTGGTCGCGAGGAAGTGGGGCTGCGTGACGCCCTCGAGCGCCATGCCCATGACTTCCTCACTGCGCCCCTTCCCGTACAGCGGCGCTGTGTCGAAGTAGTTGATGCCGAGTTCCAGGGCCCGGCGCACTACAGCGATGCCGTGCTCGGGGGGCAGCACTCCTTCTTCGGGGCGGCCGTAGAACCAGGATCCGCCCAGGCCGATCTCGCTGACCTGCCAGCCGGTCTTACCGAAGGTACGGTAGCGCATTGCTTTTCTCCCGGCTACTCGCCGCTGTCACGGGCGGCCTGCCACGCTGCGAAATCCGCATTCATCTCGTCGGTCCACGCGCCATCCACCTGCCCCGGCAGGTATTTCCCTTCGCGCAGACGCATCTGGCCCCATTCGTCCATCAGGCGCACCCGTTCCGACTCCACCACGACTTCCTCCGCCAGGTGGGGCGGGATGAAGATCACTCCGGTACACGTGCCGAGCACCACGTCTCCCGGCAGTACGGTGGCCTCGCCGATGCGAATCGGGTTGTTGATGCCCACGAGGGTCACCTCTGCGATGGCGGTCGGGTCTACCCCGCGGACGAAGATACCGCAATTGGGGATCAGTTGCAGGCGCTGGAGATCGCGGATGCCCCCGTCAATCACCATTCCCGCACCGGTGCGATTTGCGATGGCGGTGCCGAGGTTGTCACCAGCGAAAGTTCCATCGCGGACCTTCCCGAACAGGTCCACCACGATGACGTCGCCCGGTTCAAGCGTATCAATCACCCACGAGTTCTGCCCGCCCACGCCGCCGTTTGCGTCCCCCCATCGCTGGATTGCCGCCTGCAGGTCTGGGCGGGTGGGCACAAACTGCGCGGTGACGGCCCGACCGACCAGTACCTGGTCCGGGTGAACGGTGAGCCAGTTGCCGGCAAACTGGTGATTGTACCCATGGCGACGAAGCACACCCCAGGCTTCTTCCGTGGTGACCAGATGCATGCGCTCCAGGATGTCATCCGGGACCCGCGGCCGGCCGTTCGGGAAACGATCCAGGGGAGAGTCCTCGGTGTAAAACCGGATGTCATCGGTGCGGTTCAGGGGCATTGCTTGACCTCTTCTCGGAACGAGTCGGTTCCGAATTGCGCGAGAAAGGCGTCTTTGAGACGCGTGGGGTGCTCTTCCAATTGGCCGCCGGTGGGGCCTGTGACGTAAAACGAGTCGCGGGCCTCGTCGGCGCGGGTGGAGATGCGGGCGCTCCGAATGTCCCAGCCGAGGTCGGCGAACGCGCGGGTGACCCGGTACAGGAGACCCGGCTGGTCTTCCGCGCGCATCTCGACCACAGTTTGTCCTTCGGCCAGGTCGTTGTCGAAGCGCACGGCATGTGGCGGGACCGCCGGCGGCAGCCGCCGTCGTCGCCGGACGATGACGTCCTCGACCGGGGAGCCGCGCAGGACGTAGAGGAGATCCTGTTCCAGTTCCAGACACTTGAAGGGAGGAATGGGGCGGCCGTGATAATCCGCCCAGAGGGTATCAAGCGCCACCGGCGGCTCCCCAGGGCGCGTGAACACCTGCGCGCCGTACACAGCCAGATCGTGGGCGTAGAACACACCGGCGATCTCGCTCAGCAGGCCGGGCTCCGGTCGTTCCTCCGTACACAGGTGTATGGTGGTGATCGGGCTGGTGGCGGAACGTGCGAACTCAACCACCGGCCCGTCGTGGCGGAGCGCTTCGAGCATGCGGATGTGCAGTGCGATTTCGTCGGCCGGGGTGTTCAGGAGGTAGGACACCGGCATGCCCTCGGTGTGGGACTGGATCTGCTCCGGGCGGAGGCTCGTCGCGGAGAGTCGGCGGGAAAGCCTGGACCGCAGGCGGCGTTCCCATTCCTGGCGCCCGGGAGGTTCGGTGGCCCCGGTGAAGCGTGCTTCCGCGCGCACATACAGGTCCAGCAAGAATCGCACCTTGGCCGGGTTGAGTACGCCCGTGGCTGCCATGTCCGCGTACGTCAGCACCAAGAGCATGTGCAACATGTCCAGTGAGCCCACCGCGTCGGTGAAGTCGTGAATCGTCTTCTCGAGCGTGACATCACGCAGTTGGGCGGTTTCCGACATCACCATGTGCAGGCGCACCAGGCGTTCGGCGCGCTGGGCCAGGTCCGGCTCGAGCCCAAGCCTTTCTGCGATGTCTCGCGTTGCGTGAGCGCCCGTTTCCGCGTGGGGTCCCGTGCCCGCGAGTTTGCCGATGTCGTGGAGCAGTGCGCCGAGGTAGAGCACCTCCGGCGCCTCGACCACTCCCCAGGCTCGGCGGAAGTCCTCAAGATTACTTTCATCCGTAAACCGCAGCCGTTCAAGGTGGCGCACGGTTTCCAGCATGTGAAAGCCGATGGAGTGGCGATGGGCCACGTCGAAGGGTACTCGGCGATAGGCCGCGCCCAGTTCGGGGATCAGGCGCTGGAGCAGTCCCAGGTCGGCAAAGAGACGAAGGGTAGCGTATACGCCGGGGGGGGTGCCCGCGGTTTGGGACGCGTAGTGGCGGCCCGGCGGTGGAAGCGCCCGCAGCAACCCGACAAAGTCCTGTGCCGCCTCGGGATCTTCGGCCAGGGGCGAGCAGGACTCCAGGTGCTGCGAAATCATCCGCCGGAGTTCGTGGCCGGGCTGGAGGCCGTGTGACTGGAAGTTCTGCGCGACCTCCATCAGGAAGTCCGGCTCGGTGACGCGGACCCACGGATAGGCCACGTGCAGCTCACTACCGGAGCATCCCAGCGCTTCGGACAGGCTAAGTCTCTCCGCAAGGCAGCGATCTGCCACAAAGCTGGAGATCCGCGCCACAGTCTCGGCAGCCCGGTAGTACCGCTCCATGAGGCGCTCGACGCGCGACAGGTCCCGATCATCCGGCAACCGCAGGGCCTCCGCCAGACCTTCTTGCCGCTCTCGCACCAGGCGATCGGCATGGCGCTGCGCTTTCCAGTGATTCCAGTTCCGCGCGGTGAGCAGGAACTCTCGCGCTTCGGTCACCCCCTGTACGTCGGCGGGGGATACCGCCCCGAGGCGCTGCAATTGTCGCCACACATCGCCACGGGTTGAGGGGAAAGAGACCGTTGCCAGCCATTCCGCCAGGTGCAGGTCGCGGAGGCCCCCGGGACCCTCCCGTACCTCGGGTTCGATCTGATGAATGGCGCCGCCGTGGCGCTCCCACTGCTCCCGCCGCTCCGCCAGTTTCGTCCGCACGAACGCGGCAGGCCACACATGTTGGAAAACCTCCCGGCGAAACTCCTCGGCGAGACGATGGCTGCCGGCCACTACCCGGAGGTCCACCAGGGCCGTTTGGGTCTCGGTCTCGAGGCGGACTGCATCGGCGAGAGTCCGGTACCCGTAGCCGACCTTGAGCCCACAGCGCTGGTGGAAGACTTCCATGATCGTGTGAAACATCTGTCGCACGGTGGCGTCAAGCAGGGGGTCCTCTTCCTCGGCGACAACGAACGTCACGTCGATGTCCGAATAAGGGCAGAGTTCTCGCCGGCCGTAGCCACCGGTGGCCGCGATGGAGATCTTGGGGCGGGTGGCCTCGCGGGCGCCGGCCCCTTCCGGGAGCGCGAGCGAGAACAGCCGCTGAATGGCCAGATCGCAGAGCTCGGTCAGCGCGGCGCAGTGGCGCGAGCCGACCGGCGCGCTGAGCATCTGTGAGCGTAGTCGCTCACGTTCACTGATGCAGAGCCGGGAAAGTTCCTCGGGGCCCGGCGCGCTGAGCAGCGCACTGCGTAGCGTGCGAGGGGATACAGGTTCGAGCATAGAAACGGATCTTCGGCTCTCTGCCGGTGATGCCGGGGACTGCCTGGGAGTTACCCGGAACTGCCAGCGGTCCCTCTCTCATCCGGCGTCACTTGTCTGGAATGCGGATGTGAGGATCGGCGGGCTTGCTCCCTATCCGCGGGTGTCGTCGTGAGCGAGCGCCATGCCCAGTCCCAGCATGAGCCAGAAGAATACAGAACACTGCGCGAGTTCCCATGCCGGGGATCCGAGCGCAGTAAACATCTGGCCGGCGACGCCGGCAATGCACCCCGCCAAGAGATATCGCGAGGAGGACTCCGGTGGGTCGTGCAGGCGCACCAGGACATGGCGAAACCACCCCACGAGGATTCCCAGGTAGAGCACCAGTCCCGGCAACCCCAATTCGGCTCCCATCTGCAGATAGGTGTTGTGTGCGTTGTGAGAAAGGTTGGCCCCATCCCGTGCGATGTCCCGCTCCATAACCGGGTGGACGGCCGAATGGTGATAGAGCGCCTGTCTGAGCGGGAAGAGCCCCACCCCCCAGCCGAACAAGGGGCGATCGCCGATCATCCGCACCGCCTTGCTCCACATTCCGATCCTCCACTGGAAGTTGGTATCTTCTCGCAGTGATAGCAGGGAGCCGAGCCGGGGCACCGAGATGACGTCCGCTCGAAACGTAGTCGCGAAGAGGGCAAGCACCGTGAGGGTTGAAACAATCGGTACAACGAGGTGGCGACTGCGCAAGCTGCCCTTCTCCGCCCGCGCTATGAGATACCAGAGTAACACCAGCACGATCGCGGAGACGGCGACACCGATCCAGGTGCTGCGATTCCGGGTGAGCAGCACCCCGGCGGCAGCCACAATGGTTCCTGCCTGGCAGAAGACCTGGGCCACGGACCACTCGGCAGCCACCGCCCCCACGACGAGCAGGGGCAAAATCAGGCCGAGGAACGCAGCGAGCAATTGGGTGTTCTGGTAGGCGCCGCTGATGAACGGACTGTCCATCCGCATCAGCCTTTCGCCCGCGCCGAACGTGGCGCAGATCGTCGCGACGGCGAGTGCGAGGAGCAGCATCCCCAAGTGCCGGCGGACTGAGATGCCATGGACCACGGCGAAGTAGATCATTGCGCCGCCGATATGGCGGAGCGCTTCGGTGCGGCTGTAGTCCGGAAGGGGGGACAGCGCGGCCGACAGAGAAACCCAGCCCAGAAACCCGAGTACCAGCGAGTTTGGTCCTGTGCAGAATGCATCGAATGCCCGGGCACGCGTCCAATCCCCGTGCGAAACGAGAAAGACGGTGAGCACGATCCCCGCCGCTTCGGCGATCAGTGCCTGGAGCCCCAGCCAGCCGCGCCCGGGTGGCGCTGCGAGTGATGCAACTCCAATGATGGCAGCCCCCAGAACCCAGATTGCGCCCGGACTCGAAAGCCGGGGAAATCGGTAGGGACGGAATTGGGATGCGTCAGCCTGTTCCTGGTCCGGCTCCACTGCCTCGCCCCACTAGTTCGCCGGCGCGGATCGGACGACGATCTCGACTTCGCTCGTAAGAGGTTCCTGCTCGGGGAGCGTGAGGCGAGCCCGCAAGCGGAACGTCTTGCCCGCCAGACCCTGTGCCATGCCTGCCGGTACTGCGAAGGTCGCTGGCGAACCACTCACCTGCACCAGCACCCCAGCGTCCCCGTCCAGTTCGAATCGCGTTTCAGCGCGATCGGTTGCACGATACCACTTAGGGAACCGCGCAGAATTAATCCTCCCGTCAGGCGGGGACCACTCCCGGGATGGTCACGAACCACTTCCCCAGTGCCGGGAGACGCTCGATCTGCGTTTCCAGGGCGGCCATCTCGGGTGCGAGGAGCCGCACG
>SYMT01000442.1 GCA_005805375.1 Actinomycetota bacterium | reverse complement strand
CGGCGTGCGGCTCCTCGCACCCGAGATGGCCGCCCTGGAAACGCAGATCGAGCGTCTCCCGGCACTGGGGAAGTGGTTCGTGACCATCCCGGGAGTGGTCCCCGCCTGACGGGAGGATTAATTCTGCGCGGTTCCCTTAGTGCCTCGCCAATCCGCCATGGTTCAATCTCCGTAGCTGCCGTGCGCGAACGGGACGGTCGGGGCCGGTCGAGCAGCGGCTACTCGATGCAGTACAGCGCCTCGGTGGTGACCACCACGACGCTCTGGTCTGGGCCGATGATCGGACGGGAAAACACGCGCTCCTGGAAGGGGAACCGCCAGAGCACTGTACCGGTGGAGGAGAGCGCCAGGAGACGGCTGTGCTTCTGGTCCACGCTGTACGCCCGCCCCTCCGCGTCCACACAGGGAACCGTCAGTTCCCCTCCTTCCGGCTCCGTGACCCGCCAGAGCACGGACCCATCGGCGGCCCGCAGCGCGCAGAGGCTCCCGTCTCGGTCCGGGTAGTACACAGTCCCCGTCTCGGTGACGGCCGGAGGCGCTGCGAACGTGTACTCCGGGGCTTGTCGCGACCAGCGATGTTGTTGCAAGCCCTCTCGAACCTGCAGCTCCGGAAGGGAGAAGGGCAGCGTCCGCGCCTTCATCGGAATATACAGAGCGCCGTGGGTGCCGCTCACCATGTGAGTCATGCCTACACCAGGGCCGGCGGCGTCAGGAGACCCGTCCCAGCCCCAGTCCGAGCGCTCCACCAGTTTTGCCGGCCAGAACGGTGCTTGACCAGGGCGCCGTCGGAGGCGCCTGCGAAGCACCCTGGGGAGGCTCAGGCGAAGTGGGCCTGCAAACCGGCTCCAGAGAATCAGAGTACTGTCCCGATCCACCACAGGGGTAGCGCTGAACTTTCCCAACATTGAAGGGAACTCAATCACGATTGGCTCTCGTGAACCTTGCGGGAACACCAGAAGGTCTTCCTCGTCCACACACACGAGCGCCCCAGACGACAGGAGTTGCACAACCCCCCCGAGATGCAATGGTGACGCAGCCCACGACCAGCGTTTCCGGCCATCCGACTTCCAGCAAGTAACGTGTGGAGCCATAGACGTGCGGGCGTTCGGAATCGGAACGGCGTTGCGTCCGACTTGATCGCCGTTGGGGAGAATCGTTGGGGCCAGGCGGGCTGACGTGTGGGCTTTGCGCAGGAGCGTGCCATGTCGGCTGAATACCCACCCTCCTTCCGTACCCCCAAACACCACATGAATATCCCCCGTCACCCCTACTGTGAGCGCCCCTTCGTACAGCTGGCTTCGAAACCGCAAAGCGCGCGACAGGTCTTGTCGGACCAGCAACGACCAGCGCGCACGCCAACGCAGGCGGCCCCTCCGGGCCCCCGGGAAGGTACTGACCCCCGTGTGATGCGGATTGGCATAGATGGAGGGCCACGGCGAACGTACCGCGGATCGAGGTGCTACAGCAGCGGCAGCCCTCACCTCTCCGCTCGTGTGCCTCCCTGAGAGGGCGGCCACCGAGCACCAGATCCCCACTGCTACACGTCGCAGGAGGTGTGCTGGCATTTCCTGGCGAGATGTCATACTGCTCCTCGTCGTTCGGGAGGGAGTCCTGATGCATCCTGATTCTTCAGGGAATGGCGTCCTCTACACGGACCCCCAGCCAGTCGAGACGCCGCAGCAGTTGGGTGGTGAAGTCAGAGGATGCTTGCGGGTTGTGGTAACAGATCCACACGTCAGACGGCGCATCCGCCAGCCACTTCTGCATGTCGTCGAGGATCCTTCGCACCTGCCCTGGGGTGGCCTGGTTCTCAAACCCTGTGTCGTTCAGCGTCCGAATCCTTTGTCTGGATTCATCCATCAGTTTCTCGTACCTTGGGCTCACGCGCTTCGCCGCACGGTCAATGCGGAGCCAGTTGTACGGCTGGCCCTGCAGCGGATGGTTGGGGCTGTACGGGTATCGGGATTCACCCGGCGCCCGGTACTTGATCATCCTGACATCCGTATGTTCAAGGACCGCCATGTGACACTGACAGAATTCATCGCGCATGTTGTCTTCTGAGAGGTGCCCGAAGCTGCGGAATTTGGAGGGATAGCCCGGAGCAGACTCGAAGGGTCGGGGATGGGAGTACGTATGGTTTCCGAGCAAGTGACCTTCCAAAACCATGTGGAAGGCGAGTGGCGCCGAAAGCTCAACCTGCTGGCCGACTACGAAAAAGTAAGCCTTGATATTCGTCCGATCGTAGAGCCCCTGCCGCAGTTGATCCACGATCTGGAGTGTTTCTGCCCAATTCCTAGGCCCGTCATCAATACAGAGCCGTGCGCGAGTCGCCTTCAGTCCCAGCGGGTCCACGAACTCCAGCGGGTTGTTGTGCCCATACACATAGCTCTCCGCTCCCGCCCAGTCCAGCGGGTCCCGGCTCAGCGAGGTGCCCCAGCTCGTCCCCAGGTGCCGGTGCCGCACGTAGAGCCGTGTTGCCGCATCCCGGTAGTAGGCGTAGGCGCCGCCGAAGCGGTACGGGTTCTCCGTGCTTCCCGTCGCCAGTTGCTCCACCCCGAACGCGTCCGCCAGGTACGCATCCGTCACCACGCCGGCATCCGTCAGCAGCAGGCGCACGGCCCCGTCCAGGTCGCTGAAGTAGAGCCGCCGGGGCCGTCCCGCTGTTGCGCGACCAGCGGGTCGCCGCCCTCCGGGTTGCGGGTGAAGAACGCCTCGGCGGCCCCGGCTCCGCGCTCCCAGAGCAGCGTGTTCTCGTCCCACAGGTATTCGGTCGTGGTCCCTCCCTGCTTGCGCCGGCGTCGCCGTCCGTCCGGGAGGTAGCTCCACGCGGTGGTGGTGCCGCCGCTGCCCTGGGAGATCAGCCGCTGCTCGTCGTCCCAGGTGTAGTCGCTGCCGGCGGCGCCGGGCCGCTTCCGGCACCAGGTCACCGGTGCCCCTCCAAGGGCACCGGGAGGTACTCCTAACCGCAGCCGGTGTCTCACAGGGCAATAGTGTCCCGCCAGACCGGATGAGTTCGGCCCGGATTTGGCTGCGGATGGAGTGATCCCGCTACTGGTTGTCGCGACGCAGTGCCGGCTGACCTCGGCCCAAGAGGAACTGTGGTTTCCGGAGTTGGACCGGCCATAGTCTCCGGAAAGCACAGGAGCGGGCATGCCCACTCCGAACCTGGGGTCGCAGTAGCTCATTCTACGCAGTAAAGGTAACGGTCCGTGGAGATCAACACGGACTGGCTCGGTCCGATGATAGGACGAATCGGGGACCTGCCCCGAAGGCGAACCTGCCATGCGAGCTTTCCAGTGGGAGAGATGGCCAGCAGAGTATTGTTGGTCCGATCCACAGAGTAGGCCACCCCCCGCGCATCCAGGCTGGGGGCAGTCAAGCTCGACGTACGACGGCCGGGGCCCGCCACACGCCAGAGCACAGTCCCGTCGCGCGCCCGCAACGCGCACAGTCTTCCCTGGGGGTCGGGGTAGTAGACGATGTCGCCAGCGTGGCTTACCGCTGGGGGAGACCGCTGGCAATGCGCCGGTCCACGCCAGGTCCAACGCACCTTCCAGTGCGGGTCCACAGCGCGGAGCCGCACGAGTGGGATCCGACTGTCAATGTATCCGGATGTGTCCACGACGTAGATGCTGGCATCCGGTCCGCAGGCGGGAGGCGCAGCCGCCTCACGGTTATTGCCAGGGGTAAGGGCAGGGGAGAGGTTCACCCACCCGAGCAGATCGCCGGTCAGACCCACCCGGGCCAACTCGGTGTATACAGTGAGCAGCAGTACAGTACCATCAGGATGGAGCACCGGGGGAGCCTTGAACTTGATGAGACCCCCAGCCCAATGCAGATGCCGTTGGGCTTGGGATGGATGAGCGACATCAAAGATCTCACCACCATCCAGGCAAAGCGTGAGCAAGTCTTCCCCACCGGGCAAGAGTAACGGGGTAGTCTCGGAACCATTGGTGGGGTCCGAGTGTCGCCATACGAGCCGGCCGTCTGCCCGATAGCGTACTACCTCATGGGCGTGGTAGCTCCCCTGGTAGACGACCAGATCTCCATTCGGCAGCACAACTGGGCCAGTGCCAGACGTGGTCGGCTTGTCATACCGGCGTCTGCCCTGTCGGGTCCACGCAGTCAGGCGGTCGCCGGCCAAGGAGTAGACATCACCCTGTGTTCCAACTGCTAGATGGGGGTGCTCCGGCTCAACCATTGCACGCCACTCAGCCCCTTGCCGCAGGGGCACCCGCCAACGAACACGGCCATGCCGCGCGCCGACCGCCGTACTGGCGCTCGTCGCCTGTGCACTGCCAAACGGCCGCGGCCAGGGGGAGCGAACCTGCGGTGCGGCCACACGGGTGAGACCAACGACCGGGACGCCTGCGCGGGCCACCGGCGCACCACTTGGCGGCATCGGCGGGTTAGCGTTACCCGATGACGATGACGACCTGGGGTGGTCCTCCCTCACGGACAATGCAGATGACGGAATAGGCGATCGCTGGTTCATGCACCCGCACAGAGTTGCAGCCAACAGGCCGACTGTGGCGAATCGGCGGATCTGCTTCACTGGGATGCCCTCGAAGCCCAATGTACTTTCCCGAATTGGGCCGGTCATGGTTTCCGGAAAGTCCACCTGTCACCGCTCGGGGTGGGCGCCGAAGCTCTGCGTGGTGATCGCCCCCAGCGCGTTGCTCACCGACACCACGTTCCCATACTGGTCCCGCGCGTAGGTAACCCTGTAGCCCAGCGGGACGGGAACGGCCCGCTGCAGGCCGTTCCCGTCCCCATTTTGCTG
>SYMT01000441.1 GCA_005805375.1 Actinomycetota bacterium | reverse complement strand
GGCCATCCTGGCGGGACACCTGAAGCCGTCCGGGGGCACAGTGGAACGGCATGGCTTGATGCGGACCGTCTACCAGCAAGATGGGCTCTTCCCCTGGTTGACGGTGGTAGACAACATTCGCCTGGGTCTCATCAGCGCTGCGGACCCGGCTCGGCGGGAGCAGGATCTGTCCGATCTTGTTCGGCTGATTCGGCTGCAGGGATTTGAGAAACACTATCCGCATCAACTGTCAGGTGGCATGCGTCAGCGGGTGGAGTTGGCGCGGGCGCTGGCGGGGAGTTCTGACGTGCTGTTGATGGACGAGCCGATGTCTGCGCTGGACTACCAGACCCGGCTGCGCCTGCGCGGGGAGTTGATCCGCATGCTACGGGAGCGGCCGCGTACTGTCGTGTTCGTCACGCATGACATCGAAGAGGCGGCGCAGCTCGCGGACCGCATAGTGGTGCTCTCCCCCCGCCCGGCGCGCATCATCCGCGAACTGCGGCTGGATCTGCCCCACCCCCGCCCTCCCACCCATCCGGTGGTGGTGTCCGCGGTTGAGCAGATTTTGCACGAACTCGGTCTCCAGGATGCCCCGCCGGTAGAGGCGGAACAAGATCCCGGCAGTGTTGTGCACCTGACCCCATCCCGCGCCGTACCGGTCACGGCCCTGCCCGAAGGAATCGCTGAGTCATGAAGCCGTCTGCGCTTGCCTACGTTCTGGGTGGATTGACCGCCGCGGTGGTCGCGCTCGGACTACTCCGAGCCGGTTCTCTCGGAAGGCGACCCCCGGTCGAGCCGGACGCGGCAGCCGGAGGAGTGCGCGCCCCTGCAGACCGCGCGCGGTTGACGATCGGCTTCTTGCCGGTTACGTGACACCTGACGTGCCCGGTCACGGACTTCGCGTCCCGGACCAGCACGACGACTCGGTTCGAGTCGCAGAGGTTTCAGAGTTTTCCGGAGATCGTGGAGTCCATCAAGGCCGGAAGGCTGCAGGCGGCTTTTCTCAACATGCCGTTTGCGTTCAAGCTGCGCGAACAGGGGGTCGGCGTCAAGGTTTGCTACCTGGGGCACCGGGACGGCAGCACCCTCATGGTCAGGAAGGACTCGCCGGCCCGCTCCCTCAAAGACCTGCGAGGGAAACGCATTGCGATACCAAGCAAGCTGAGTAACCAGAACCTCATCCTGCGGCGCCTCATGGAGAAGGAAGGCGTGTCGCCGGACGAGATTGAGTGGGTGGAGCTCACTCCGCCCGACATGCCGGGAGCACTGGCGGTCGGGGCGGTGGATGGGTTCTTCGTGGGTGAGCCGCACCCGGCGCGATCTGAGCTGGACGGCACCGGTCGGGTGCTGTACCACGTGAAGGACATCTGGCCCCGGTTCATCTCCTGTTGTCTGGTGGTCACCGATAAGCTGATCGCCGAACGCCGGCCGATCGTCGCGGACCTCGTGCGCGGGATCGCAGAGTCCGGCGAGTGGGCCGAGACCCATCGGCTGGATGCCGCGCGGATCGGCGCCGCCTTCTTCCGGCAGGACGAGCGGGTGGTCCGACATGTGCTGACGCGGCCGCCGGATCGGGTATCCTACCGTCGCCTCACTCCCGAAGACAGCGACCTGGACACGATCCAGGATCTGGGCGTGCGGATGGGACTGTTTGCCCGGAAGATACCGCTTTCCGAGATTCTCGATCGCTCGTTCGCTCCGACCACCATCCGCGCCGCTGACATCCAGCTCGGCCCCGAGCCGATCGAGCCGTAGGAGAGTGCATCATGGCCCCCCCCGTCCGAGGAGAGCGTGAACAGCGGAGAGGAAAGAGTGGACCGGCCAACGGACTTCGCAATTTCCCCGGTGCTGCAGAACGAATAAAGAACGGAGAGGAGAGACTACACCGAGCGGCACGCCTCTCACTTCCGTCCTCTCGTCTCCCGATACGAATCGCGGCGGTTGGCCTCGGGCTGCTGGCGGGCTGCACTACCGAGGACGTTTCCCAGCCCATCCCCGCGACGAAGGTGCCCTATGCGGAGGTGGTCCGCACCTTCATGACCGGCACCGTGGCCCTCCAGGTTGGGGACAATGCACGCGCGCGGCAGGAGTTGAGCCGCGCCAGTGAACTCGCGCCCGGAGAGCCTGCCATCTGGGCCAATCTCGCTCTGGTGTCCCTCAAGACCCAGGACTACGCCGGCGCGCGGCGTGCAGCCGAAAAGGCGCTGGCGCTCGCACCGCGGCGCAGCGTCGTGTACCTGCTCAAGGCGCAGATCGAGGTGCATGGGGGAAATCCGGACGCAGCGTTCCAGGCCCTGGAAACCGGACTGAAGCTCGACCCGCAAGATGTGCAGGTGCGTTTCGCCCGGATCGAGCAACTTCAGCGCCGGGCCGGCTTGAGCGAAGAGCCGGATACCCGGCCCGAGTGGGAGGCAATCCTCCGGGCTCTGCCCGGGAATCGCTATGCGCTGCTGGAACTGCTTCGCGCCGCGGCGAAAGCGGGGGACGCCAACCGGTTCCGAACCGGCTGGGCCGAGTTGAAACCGCGTATTCACGCGTGGCCGCCGGTGGCGCGAGAGTGGGTAGGCGCTGTGGAGAAGGGGATCGGAGGCGACGTCAAGCCGCTCTGGAGCGCAGTGACGCGGGTTGCGAACACGCTGCGGGACCACCCGGAAGTGCAGAAGGACTACATCGCACTCAAGGGTCCGGACGAATTTCGTGTTCGCCCGTTCACCACTTTTTTGCGTCTCCCGGGGGTGATCCCCGGTGCAGCTCCGCCGGATACGAACCTCCAATTTGTGTCCAGGCCCGTCCCCGCCGGCCTGCCTGCTCGAGTGCCCTGGCTGCGGGCAGAGTTTCTGCGGCCCTCACCGCCACCGGATGCGCGGGTGGCGCACGACAGCACCGGCGGAGGTGTGCCGACCCCTGCGCCCTCTGAGGGCAAAGCTGCCGCACTTCCTCCCGAGACGCCCGCGCTGCTCGCCATTACGGGCAGTTCCCTCGTTGCGAGCGCCCCTCATCTGGGCACGTTGGCACTTCCGGTGACGCCCGAGTCGGCTACCGGTTGCCGTCTCGCGGACTGGAACTACGACTTCCTGCCGGACCTGGCCGTGGCGGGCGCAAAGGGGCTGCGGCTGTTTGTCCAGCAGTCCGCCGGAAAGTGGAAGGACATCACTGCGTCCACGGGACTCCCTCCCGCGGTGACTGCCGGGGCGTGGACCGGGGTCTGGCTGGTAGACATTGAGCTGGATGGCGACCTCGATCTGATCCTGGGCACGAAGCAGGGCGCCCCGGTTGGAGTGCGCAATAACGCCGATGGGACCTGGGCGGTCCTGCGACCCTTTCCAGCGCTGAACGGGATGACCACCTTCATCTGGGCGGATTTCGATGGTGACGGTGATCCGGATGGGGCTGCGCTGGATGGCGCCGGTCACCCGGTCCTGTTGCTCAATGGGCGACTGGGCGTATACCAAATAGTGCCGCTCCCGGGCGGGGTGAAGCAGGCGACTGCGCTGGTGGCGGCGGATGCCAATCGGGACGGTACGTTGGACCTGGTTCTGCTGGAACCGACCGGCTCCGTTCGGGTCGTGCGGCAGAGCGGAGACGGCGCTGGGTGGCAGGCGGAAGACCTGGTGACCGGGGCGGGGCAGGGAGGCGCGGGCCTCTTCTGGGCGGACTTCGATAACAACGGCGCGCTGGACCTGCTGGTCTCGGGGGCGCAGGAGAGTCGGATCTGGCTGGCCGACGGCGCGGGGAAACTGACGGCGCCGGCGGCGCCGCTTGCACTGCGGGTGGATGCGGTCGGGGACCTCGATCAGGACGGGCGCCTGGACGTGGCCGGCGTGGCGCCGGGCGGGAATGCAGTCGTCCTGAAGAACCAGGGGACCAGCGCGTACGGGTGGATAGCGCTTCGCCCGCGTGGCCTTCAGACGGTGAAGGACAATAAGAGCAAGATCAACTCGTTCGCGCTCGGAGGCGAAGCTGAGATCCGTGCGGGCCTGGTGGTCGAGAAGCAGCCCATCACCGGTCCGTGGCTGCACTTCGGGTTGGGTGCCGCGCAGACTGCCGAGTACGCCCGGGTCCTCTGGCCGAACGGGCAGCCGCAGGGGGAGTTCACGCTGGATGCCGGACAGGGTCCGGTGGCGCTTCAGCGCCTCACCGGGTCCTGTCCCTGGCTTTTCGCCCACAACGGGCGCACAATGGAGTTCGTGACCGACATCCTCTGGAAGTCGCCGCTAGGATTGCGGATCAACGCTCAGGCCACCGCCGGGGTGTCGCAGACGCTGGATTGGGTGCGGGTGCGAGGAGATCAGCTTGCGGTTCGGGACGGCCACTACGATCTGAGCGTCACCGCCGAACTCTGGGAAACGGACTTCTTCGATACCGTCGCGCTCATGACGGTGGACCATCCGGCGGGCACGGAGTTGTTGCTGGACGAACGCTTCAGTATCCCGCAGCCGCCGCACCAGTTGCACCTGATGCGGGCGGCCCTGCCCGTCGCTCGGGCGACGGATGAACGGGGCCAGGACCAGACTGAGACAGTGCGCACGGAGGACGAGCGGTATGTAGATTCCTTCCCTCTCGGGATGTTCCAGGGGGTCGCGCAGGACCACTTCCTGGAAATTGAACTGCCGGCCACAGCGCCGCGCACCGGCCCGCTCTGGCTGGCGGCATCCGGCTGGGTGTTTCCCACCGACAGTTCGCTGAACGTCGCGCTGAGCCAGGGGCGGCATGCGCCGCCGCGCAGCCTCAGCCTGGAGGCGCCGGCGCCGGGCGGTGGGTGGACCACGGTGCGGAGCGGTCTGGGTTTCCCCGCCGGGAAGAAGAAGACCGTGCTGCTCGATCTGGCCGATCTGTATCGGCCCGGTGCAATTGCTGCGGCCTGGGACCCTCAGGCGAAGGGTTCGGCGCCGCGCCGGCTCCGGCTGCGCACAAACCTCGAGATTTACTGGGACGCGGTGAAAGTGGTGTCGCCCGCCGTCGGCGCCCGCCCGCGCACGCAGGTGCTGGCGCCCACGGTGGCCGACCTCCGGTATCGTGGGTACTCTCGCGTGCGGCAGGCTTCGCGGCGCGCCCCCGAACTGCCTGAGTACGGAGTTGTGGCACAGTCCGGGCAGCAATGGCTTGATCAGGTGGGGTTCTTCACGCGCTTTGGGGACGTGCGGGAACTGCTGGCGCGAGTGGAGGATCGCTATGTCATTATGAATGCGGGAGATGAACTGCGGCTCCGCTTCGCCGCCCCACCGCCGCCTCCGGCCGGGTGGGTGCGCGATTTCGTCTTCGTGAGCGACGGCTGGGACAAAGACGGCAATCTGAACACCACCCACTCCCGTACCGTGCTGCCGTTGCCTTCTCACGCAGACGCCGAGTACCGGTCGCCTCTCCGGCCACTGGATCAGGACCCGGTCTATCGTCGCTTCCCCGCTGACTGGCAGAACTACCACACGCGCTACGTCACGCCGGAGTCATTTCGGAATGCGCTGCGCTGAAGCGCCGCGGTTGCGTATCTCCTGATATACGAACCATCCCATGAAACTCCGACTTCAGATGCTCTTCGGTGTGCTGCTGGCCGGCTTACTGGCGGCGCCGTTCCTCCTTACCCGCGGCGCGAAGGCTCCACGCAGCCTGGAGCCTTCGCCCGGCGTGGTGGCTCGCTATGGGTTCCGCCTGCAGGAAGTGGCCCATTCCTCCGGCGTGGATTTTCGCCATCAAGCGCCGACTCTTGATCCGCGTCTCAACAACATCATGCCGCTCATCGCCTCAATGGGGGCGGGGGTGGCGGTGGCGGACTTCGACCGCGACGGCTGGCAGGACTTCTACGTCACGAACAGCGGCGAAGGGACCAACAACGCGCTGTACCGGAATCTGGGAAACGGGAAGTTCCAGGATGTGGCTGCCGCGCTCGGAGTGGCGGCGGTCAATGAGCGGAGCACCGGTGTCTCGATGGGCGCGGTCTGGGGTGACTTCGACAACGATGGCTACGAGGACCTCTTCGTCTTCAAGTGGGGCCGGCCGGAGCTCTTTCGCAACGACGCCGGCAAGCGATTTGTGTGCGTCTCCGATCACGCGGGCTTCCCGGGCTGGGTCAACGCAAATACCGCCATCTGGCTTGATTACGACCGCGATGGGCTGCTCGACCTGTTTCTCGGCGGGTACTATGACGAGAGCCTGAACCTCTGGCAGTTGTCCACCACGCGCATCATGCCGGAGAGTTTTGAATATGCTCGCAACGGTGGACGGAAGTACCTGCTGCGCAACCTGGGGGAAGGTCGGTTCGAGGACGTGACGGCGAGAACCGGCCTGCTCACCCGGCGGTGGGCGCTGGCCGTGGCCGCCGCCGACCTGCGGGGAACCGGATACCCGGACCTGGTGATTGCCAATGACTATGGGGTGGCGGAGTTTTTTGCCAACGTATCGGATGGGCGCGGCGGGCGCATGTTTCGCGAGATCGGTGCAAGAACGAAAATCGGCGCGCAGCCGAAGAGCGGCATGAACGTCGCCTTCGGCGATATTCGCAACGACGGCAGCCTGGCAATCTACGTCTCCAACATTACGGAACCCGCCGTACTGGTGCAGGGCAATAACCTGTGGGTGCCGAAGGTCGGCTCCGGTGCAGAGGACCTGACCTACGAAAACGTGGCCAACGTGATGGGGGTGGAGAACGGCGGGTGGAGCTTCGGGGCGCAATTCGGCGATCTGAATAACGATGGGCTGGTGGATCTCTTCCTGACCAATGGAAACGTCTCGGGAGCGCGGGAGAAGTCCTATTGGTACCCCTACTCGGAGATCGCCGGCGCCAACACCGCCATCATTTCCGACGCGAAGAACTGGCCCGCCATGCAGGAAGCGAGCCTTTCCGGGTATCAACAGAAGCGTGTCTGGCTGAATCGGGGCGGTGAGGAGTTTCTGGAGGTCGCCCCCCTGGTCGGGGTCACCGAGACCTACGACGGGCGGGCGGTGGCCCAGGCGGACCTGTGGAACCGGGGCGCCCTGGACGTGCTGGTGGCCAATCAGAAAGCTCCGCTGTTGCTTTACCGCAACGAGGCCAAACCGGACCATCGGTGGATTCAGTTTGAGCTCGAGGGGACCCGGAGCAATCGAAGCGCGATCGGAGCGTCGGTGGTTCTGTTCTGGGACGGAAAGCAACAGCGCCAGGAGGTGCTGGGAGGGTGCGGGTTCTGCGCCCAAAACCAGCGTCGTCTGCATTTCGGCCTGGGAACTGCCTCACAGGTGGAAAAAGTCATGATCCGCTGGCCTTCTGGCCAGTCGCAGACCGTGACCGCGCCCGCTGTCGGGCAATTGCATCGGATCAAGGAGCCGGCGTGAGCGGGGAAAGAGTGAAGAGAAGTGCGGAGTGAGTCGGCGTCTTCGCCCTTCTCAGCGCACTCTTCACTCTTTCCCCGGCAGGGAATCCGCGGGCGGGTGGGAGCGAGGAGAGCGCAGTGAGCAGCCTGGAAGAAGTAGAGAGAAGCACTGATCGGGTGGACAGAAGAGCAACACATGCGGATCGTGCCCCTCGTCCGGTAACCGGGATGGGTGCGCCATTCGCCGCGTTCTCGGTGCGGAAACTGGTCCCGGATCCCCGCTACTATGCGCCGTTGTTCATCACGGGGGTCCTGCTGGCGGCGCACTTGAGCGTGGGGCTGCTGGAGAGTCCCTGGCAGACGGGTCTGGCGATTGTCACCTCCCTGGTGACTGAGCTGATTCTGGGCCGTTTGTACTTCGGGAAATGGCCGCATCTGGCGAGTGCCTATGTGTCCGGGATCAGTGTCGGCATTCTGGTCCGCTCCTCCTACTACTGGCCGTTTGCACTCTGTGCAGCCATCTCCATCGCGTCCAAGTACGTCTTTCGCATTCGCGACCGGCACCTCTGGAATCCGTCCAACTTCGGTATTGCGGCACTGCTGCTGGTGGCCCATGCGATGCCGCATGGGGATGCCGAGTGGATGTCCACCCTGAGCGTCCAGTTCGGCAATTCGGTTGGCCCGATGGTGGTGATCTGGATGCTCGGATCCTTCATCGTGTCTCGGCTCCGACGCTTTCACATCTGCGCCACTTACGTGGTGTCGTTCTTCGCGTTCGCGCTCCTGCGGGCTCTCATCACCGGAAAGTCGTTCGAGTCCCAGTACGCGCCGATCACGGGACCGATGTATCAACTCTTCACGTTCTTCATGATCACCGATCCGAAGACGACCGTGCGCACACAGAAAGGGCAGATGCTGGTGGCCTTCCTGGTGGCTGCGATGGAGGCCGTTCTCCGGCTGGCGCAGAACATCCACGCGCCGTATTTTGCGCTGTTCACGGTCGGACCGGTGGCCAACGGGGTGGAGATCTGGCTGGACGCGCGCCGGGCGCGACGGAAGCAGGGACTCCAACCCTGAAAGCGTTGCTCCCCGCGCTTCGCTGGGCCGCACTCGTCGCTGCCGCACTTCTTCCCTGGCTGCGGTACGGCCCCCGCCACCCATTGGAGACACCGCTGCTGCTGGCGCACGGCGTGCTGCCGGCGCTGGCGGTTGTCCTGTGCCTGTGGCGTGGCGCCGTCGCGGGAGGCAAGGAGGCCGGGAACACCAGAGGACGGGATGATTGTCCCCTGCCCGGTGCCGCCGGTCTTTTGAGGCGCGGGCCGCTGCTGTTTCTCGTCCCCTGGATCGGGCTGGTCGTCATCGTGTCGCCCTGGCTGCCCGCATCCTCCGCGGGCGCGCGCACCGCGTGGCTGGTCCTGCACCTCGCCGGAGGAGCGGCCCTCCTCTGGGGGCTCGGCGCCTGGGCTTTCCCCGCACAGCGGAATGAGGATGGACGCACAGGAGGGACGGGCTCTTCCCTCTTCTCACCGTCCGCTCTCCTCGCACCGCTGGCTCTGATTGTGTCCTGGGGCGGCGCCTGCCTCCTGGCGCCCGGGGGAACAGGACCGAACTACGATCCTGCCGCCTGCTATCGTTTCCTGACCGCCACCACCATCGCCCAATCGGGGGAAGCAGCGTTTCCGTCAGCGCTGCGCGTGCGGCCCGGGACCGCGCCGGACTGTACGGAATCCGGGTGCCACCGGGAGCAGCAGCGCGAATGGGCACAGAGCGCGCACGCGGCGGCGGCCGGCGCCGCGTATTCCACGAGTGTGGCGGCCTTCGTGCAGCGGCGCGGCGCGGAGGCCGGACGATGGTGCCAGGGCTGCCATGAGTCGGCCCGAGCGCTCCACACGACGGCGCCTGGATCGGCGAATCGCGGCGTGGATTGCCAATCGTGTCACGGCGTGCGCGCTGTGCATTCCCTGATCGGCTGCGCGGCGCTTGACGTGGCGCCCGCCGGCGAGCCCGGGCGGATGCCCTGGCCGGGTCTGATCGAACCGGTTCGACACCGGCGCGAAACCCTGGTTCGTAGCCTTCACCGTGAGGCGAGCCTCTGCGCCGCCTGTCACCGCAAGCACACAAACCTGCCCCAGAACCAGTTCCGGTGGATCGCTGGAACCGATCCCTACCGGGAGTGGCTTGACAGCGGGTATTCCGGAGCGCTGTTCGTCCGTGCGGGGATGCGCGTCACCCCGAAGAGTTGTGTTGACTGCCACTCGTTTCATCAGAAGGCCCCTGTGCCGGCGCTGCCGCGCTTCCGCCTGAGGGCATTCTTCCGTCCCAACACGGCGCCCGGCATCGGGGCCCGTGCCCCGTACCTGCTTACCCCGGGGCGGGCCCCGGCGTTCGAGGGGGGCTACCTGGACGTGATCGTTACGACTCCCGGTCTCGGGCACGATCTCGGCGGCGACCTGCCTGGGCTGCGCGAGACGTGGCTGCGCGTGCGGATCCAGCACGGCTCAGCGCACACGCACCTCACCAGTGGAGACCCCGGTGGGTCTGGAAGACTCTCCAGAGACATCCACGGGTACGGGAGCGTCCCGCTCGACCGGTCCGGCCTAACGGTTTCCCCGCACGCCGCAGATCAGATCGTGGGGCACTCGCCGCGACGGGTGATCCCGTCCGGCGGCGCCGACATCGCGCGCTACCGGCTCCCCAGGGGCATCGTCGCACCATGCCGCCTGAGCGTGGAGCTGCTGCGAAGACGGGCGGGTGTCGCCGCAGCGCCGCGGGTTCTCGCACTGATGGAGCTGGAGTGGCCAGGCCCCGACCTCCCGCGTGCACCCGAGGTGCGTGGGGCTCGGACGCGGGCTCCGGGGACTCTCGGGACCAGAGAACCGGAGCCCGCGTCTCGATTCGCCGTCGAGGCAATTCCGGAACGCGACGCGCTACACGCAGCGGACTGGAGAGCGTACGGGATCGCGCTGGCTTCGGTGCGCGCGTACCCGGCCGCACTGGCGGCGCTGAAGCGGGCCGGGAAACTGTTGCCCGCCGATCCCGAAACGGAGCTTTGCCTTGGGCAGGTACACCTGGAGGAGGGCGATCTGCTGGCAGCACGCAGCGCGTTTGGAACACTTGCCGCTCGGGGGAACCGGTCCGCTGCCGCGTGGGAAGCAATTGTACTGCGTCGGATGGGACTTCATGAGGAAGCGCTCATTCGCTTCCGAGCGCTGGCGCCCCGGTTCCCTCGCGACCGCCGCCTCCGTTTCGAACACGGCCTGGCGCTTCTTGCGGTATTGCGCAGTCGCGAGGCGCTGGAAGAGTTCGATGCCGCGCTGGCCCTGGATC
Organism: Actinomycetota bacterium; assembly: GCA_005805375.1. Taxonomy (GTDB): domain Bacteria; phylum Armatimonadota; class SYMT01; order SYMT01; family SYMT01; genus SYMT01. The sequence continues at coordinate 4,749 of SYMT01000441.1, read as the reverse complement.
CGCTGGATTCGGGCGCGCACTACAACCGGATGGTGGCGCTCCAACGGCTGAACCGCCAGCCGGAAGCCCGGCGAGAGGAGGCGATTTACCGTCTGCTCGGCGGCGCCGCCGCCCGGTCCAGTTCCGGGTTTTCGGGCGCCCCGGGCACAGCAACCTCCCGAGATCCCTTGCGCATCCACGAGTTGCGGCTCGTCCAAGGCCCGGCGGCGCCGCAGGGATCGAAGCGGGTGAGAAGTACGGGGCAGGGAGTGGCCTCCCCGCGCTGAGGTACCCACGCGGCTGTTGGGGAGCGCCTGCGCTGAGGCCCACTCCCGCACCACCCGATGGCGCACCTCGAACAACCGCCGACCGACGTTGAGGAATGCCGTAGTCCTCACCCTGGGGCTCCTCCCGGGTTACTTGGGGACCGCCACGGTCAAACAAGCCTACGCGTTGCCGCCGGGAACCTCCGTAGGGCCTTCCCCCACCTGCCCAGCCATGCGCAGTGGCTCGCCCGGCACGCCCTGTCCGGCGTCTGATGCACCAGACGGTCCGTGTCCTCTGCCCGTGCGGTTCCCAAGCATCTCTCGCGGGCGAGGCACCACAGGAGCGCCCACACGATCACCGTGAGAACTGCGCCTCTTCGTGATGGAAGCAGAAGGGGGAGAGAGGATCTCTGACGACCTCGCCCCGCGCCGGACCGGCACGGGGCGAGGCTACTCCGGATCCCAGACGATCTCGTTTGACCACGGGTTATACTCCGTCGGAGGATTCGTCGTGTTGTCCCGGATAGAGGGAGGTTTGCCAAAAAGGTGCTCGCTGATTCTGCTGGGTACGTCCTCTTCGTTGGGTGAACTGAGTACCCTCCGGGGCTGGTACCGGTGACCCCTGTGCCTGGAAGCGGTGCGATGTGCTGGCCTCCCCCTCACAAAAGAGATTCCCTTCGTCCCTTCGGTCGGTCTCCGCCTCTTCAGAACCCTGTGTCCGCAAGTTGGCCAGACCCGCTGCCAGGCGGCGTCGCGAGGTCGCCTCGGACACGCCCAACTTCGCAGCGGCTTCAGCGTTCGCATAGCCCAGTGCTTTGACGAGCCACACAGCCTCTCGCTGGGTAGGGGGAAGTCGTGCGAGGAGAGTTCGAAGCCAGAGACGATAGAACTCGGTGGAGGCGTGAGGAAGTGGTTCAGCAAGATCGTCCGCCAGCGGTTGGACATCTCTCCAGCAGAAGGCCCGATACGGGCGGCAGTATTGGCAGGCGATCCGAAAGAGCCACGTTCCAAGGCGGCACTGACTTCTGAACGTGCGCCGATACTTGGTCAGCGTGAGGAGCACGTCTTGTGTTGCGTCGGCGGCGTCTTCAGTATTGTGGCACAGGCGACAACACCACCGATAGATGGTGGGGCGCCATTCCTCGACTTCGTGATTCAGGCGTACATCCGGCATGACACTTACCTCCCGTTACGGCAGGAGAGGCGCCAGACTCTCTGTGTGGAGCCCGCGGGCCGGAGGAGTGTTGCGCTCCCCCAGCCGGTGTTTAGTCCAGTTCTCCCAGTACCTCTCCGTTTCGATCCCGCAGTTCCAGGAGGGCCCGCGAACGCAGGGCTTCGGCCCGAATGCGCAACACGGCGGTCTCAGCCCACTCCTCCTCCAGCGCCTCCCGTTGCACGATCCGGCCCACTGCCTGCCGTTGTTGCAGCGACAAGACCCGGGTCGCCAGTCCTTGACCCAGGAGTGCCTCCTGTTGCTCGGGCCGCAACATTGCGGCGAACCGCCACAGGTCCCAACTGCGTCCCAGCCCCTCGGCAATGCTCCGACGCTGCTCTTCTTTCTCGGCCCGGCGCAGTCCGAGCACCTGTCGGCGGTTCATGCGGGGCGTCAGCGCCAGCCAGTGGCGGGGCGTCACCGCCAGGAACTGCTCTTTGTGCCAGGCCTCGACCAGGTCCAGCACCGTCGCTACCGGTTCCTCTTCCACGCGCGCCTCCCACTCCCGGGAGCGCAGCAGGAGGATCCCTTCTGACCAGCGATGCTCTACCCCGAAGCGGGCTTCCACATGGCCCAGAACATCCGCCAGCGTGGCCTGCGGTTGCTCCGCCAGGGTCAGGCGTTCCCCTACCGAAACACCATCTGCCACCACCGGGCGGCCCAGGGCGCGGGAAAGGGCGGCACACACCTCAGCATAGGACGCTCCGCGAAAGCCCAGGCGGAGCGGTTTCCGGTCCAGCGGGTCCAGGATCCGAGCCGGGGCGGGAGGCGGGACGGGTTGCTGGGGCGGGGGCTTGGGGTCCTCACCAGCACCGAAGAGGAAAAAATCAGGTGACCAATCCGAACCTCGGAACTGAACCGTGCCCACAAGCATCCAGGATCGAGACGACTTATGCATGCGGACACGGACTCGCGCCCGACCCAGATGGGGAAGGTGCTCCTCCCATCGCTGCGCACCGCGGGAACCTTCACGCTTTTGAGGGTCTCCGGCTCGACCCCGCTGGGGAGCATTGAGCACCTTCCGGAGACGCTCCTGTTGCCCAGGCGTCATCCGGCGTACGGGGAGGGCAACGGATGTGTGCCCCATAAAGCCGACTGTGTCCACGAATTCCGGCACAGTGGTGAGGGCGACGAAGAGAGGCGGGCCCAGGCTATCGACGAACTCGTGAACCGTGTCATCCCAGGGGGGCAACTTGGCACGGTCGTAGCGATCCGGGTGGGTCCGCCACTCCCTGATGTTGCGAAAGACCGCCTGGAGGCGCGCGGCACCGTCTGCGGCGGCCTTCCGGCGAGCGCGTTCCCGCTTGGCCGCTTCGGCCCGGAGGCGTTGCTTCTCCTCTTCCGACAGGCGCAACTGCCAGCGCCGTGGGCCGGTGGGAGGAGGGCTCTCTTCGGTGAGTTGGAGGTGGAACTGCAGGCTGAGAGCACGCAGCACGGGAGGTAGCGGCCCGGTGTAGTGAACGGTGCTTTTCCACTCCGCGGCTTCGGGCGCTACCTCGACGCGGTCACCGCCCTCCTTCGTCAGCTTCTCCGCACTCTCTTGCAGCGGGCGAGAACGCAGGGCCAGCGTGACATTCGGTTCCGCGGACTGCGTGCCAGCAGGCCGCGGAGACAACAGCAGAGGGACCACGGAGAGGGCGAGACTTACTCGCACGAGAGCGGCCGATCTTGCGTGTGGTCTGCCCGTCTCACATTCTTGTCCTGAACGCATTGAAGTGCTCCCAAAGGCCAAACGGCCCCCAGAGATGGGAAACCTCCGAGGGCCGGAATTCGGCAGCCCGGTCCCATTCAGGATCCCAGGTCAACACGTCGGAGTCATCACAGTACGGGGTGGGCGGATTGGTCGTGTTGTCAGCCATTTCCACCCACGTATACACATCGTGCTGAAATTCGTCGCACCAGGCGTCGCCGTGGCCGCTGTAGTCCCAGATCGTGGGATCCCCCTGTCGGGCTTCGAGATGGGTGACGTGTGTGTCTTGCTCCTCGTCGTCGACGTACAGAAGCAGGTCCTCGACGGTCGACGTTGCCAGAGCCATGTCGACGTTGCCCTGGAAGGAAGGGCTACAGAAGGTCATCGCACCGACCTGCTGAGAATCGTAGGTGCCAACCGAGGTGAGGTTGTTCACTCCGGCGAGGGCTGTGCAGACGAGGAGAAGGGTTGCCGTCACGCTCGCGAGGAGCAGGGACGCAGGGGACCGCTTGGCAAGACGGGTCATTGGGTGGCTCACTCTCCCCCCGGATCGAGAAGTGCTCCGTCCGGTGGAAGAAGCACTTCTCGATCCGGGGCCTTTCTACTCCCTGCTGAGAGTGTTTGTCATTCGGAGGTGCTCACCGATTTTTGGGGTTGGTCTGCTCCGGATTTTATCTACCTGGTGCAGGGTGCGTCCAAATATCGACCGGCGACGCGCCGCAGCCAGGACCTTGGGGGAAGCGCGATGCGTCGTTGGCGGACGGCGGAGGTGCGTTTCCAGGCAGGGCCGTGGAGATCGGGGACGGGGAGGGCCGCCCTGCGTTCCGTGCTGCGCGAGGTAGGCGGAGATCGTGAACTGCGGTGATGCTGCGCGCGGCACTGTACTTCGGGCGGCGCCGCGCTTGGAAGACGCGGCACTCCCAGAGTCACTCGCGGTACCGCAGTACGGGAATTGGGGAGGGAGGAGGAGGCCAACGACCCCAAGGACCTCCCGCGAGCACCCACCCTGCCGGTTTCCGTACAGCGTTCCCAAGGGATACTCGGGGAGTGCGCCTTTTCCAAAAGGCGCGCCGCCCGGAGCGGAGTGAGAGCAGCGAACGGAGCGCAGGGCGGCCCCCACCTTTCTGGTGTCCGCCCACGTTTCGGGAGACGGGCCACACCCGGTGCGCCAGGGGTTGCGGCAGCCGCTACCGACGGCCGGCGGCGGAGGTGCGTTGCCGGATGGGGTCATGGAGATCGGGAACGAGGGGGGCTGACCGGGAGGAGGACGCGCGGCTCCCCCGGGGAGCCGTACTGGAAGTGGCAACGGGGTGTGGCTTTGTCACGGGGACGCCGGCGGAATTGGTAACGGGAGGGCCGCCCTGCGTTCCGTGCCGCGCGAGGTAGGCGGAGATCGTGAACTGCGGTGATGCTGCGCGCGGCACTGCACTTCGGGCGGCGCCGCGCTTGGAAGACGTGGCACTCCCAGAGTCACTCGCCGTATCGCAGTACGGGAATTGGGGAGGGTGGAGGAGGCCAATGACCCCAGTGACCTCCCGCGAGCGCCACCCTGCCGATTTCCGTACAGCGTTCCCAGGGGATACTCGGGGAGTGCGCCTTTT
>SYMT01000440.1 GCA_005805375.1 Actinomycetota bacterium | reverse complement strand
GCCGATGCGACCGGCGACACTCGGCCCGACCTGGTCGCAGCCGGCAGCGGGGGGCAGCTATCGCTTCTGGCCGCGCGGCCGGACCGGCAGTGGGCGCCGCTCGCTCTGATGGCCGGATTCCCGGCCACGCACATCCATGTCGCAGACCTGGACGGCGATCGCTTCCCCGATCTGGCGCTCACCAACTTCGCGGAAAACCGCGCGGCAGGCGGCGAACAGGCCGGCGGCGGGCGCAACCCGCGCCGGCCGGTCCACATCCTGTGGGGCGGTCCGGATGGCCACTCTCCCCAGCGCGCACTGGCGGTCCCCGCCGACACCCCCGTGGCTGCGGCATCCGCCGACCTGGATCGGGATGGGCTCCTCGATTTGGTGATCGCCTCGCACCAGGGCCGCACCACGTTCAACGGGACATCGCGGGTACTGTTTCAGCGGGCCCCGAGGCGGTTTGTCGAGGGGACGGACGGGTTCCGCACCTCCGGGACGACCGATGTGGCGGCAGTACCGGCGGAGCGGGGCCTCCCGGCGCGCGTGCTGTTCTGCAACAGCATCGGCGGGCGCCTGGAGGAGGCGGTTCCGGTCCCGATTTTCTGGGGCGGCCCCCGGGGGTTCGATCCCCAGCGCGCGCTCTGGATCCCATTCCACAGCGGCTATGAAGCGAGCGGCGCCGACCTGAATGAGGACGGTCGCTCCGATCTCATCCTCCTCAACTCCGGCCACGCCGGCGAGTCCGCGCAGTCCGACGTCACGCTCGGCGCCAACCTCTTCTGGAATGTGTCCTCTGTGAGGAAAGAGTGGAGAGGAGTGAGGAAAGAGGGGCGGCCCGGACTCCCTCCTCGCTCCTCTTCACTCTTTTCTCAGGAGTCGAGGCCGTACACCGGGTCGCGCCGGCAGGTGCTGCGCGAACAGTTTCTCGGCACCAGCACCGTCGCCGACCTGAACCGCGACGGATACCTGGACCTGGTGCTGGAACCCTTCGCTCCCGAGAAGGAGGGGGAGCCGGACCTCTTTTCGCTCTACTACGGCGGTCCGGGCGGGTTCACTCGCGCACGACGGCGGACTCTCGAGAAGGAGGGCTACGGCCAGGAGCACCTCGTCGCCGATCTGAACGGCGACGGCGCCCTGGACATCGCCGCGACCACCCGCAAGCACCACGCTCTGCGTATCTATTGGGGTCGCCTTGGCGGGACGCCGCGCGCCGACGGGACAACCGACCCGTTCGACTGCTTCGACGCCGGACGCGACCAGCGCCTTCCGGTGTCCGGGCCTGTCGGGGTCGACGCCGCCGACTTGAACCGGGACGGGTTTCTGGACCTGGTGGTGGGGAGCTACAACGACCCTGTGTCCGGGTTCAAAGACATGGGGGCGCGTGTGTTCTGGGGCAGCGCGCGAGGCTATTCCCCCGCCGACAACCAGTGGCTGCCGGGCTTCGCGCCGCTCGGGCGCACCATCGCGGACTTCGACGGCGACGACATTCTCGATCTCTTCGTGCCGCAGCAGTCCGGAGAACTGACGCGCGAGGACCTCGCCTGCCGCCTCTATTGGGGCGGAGCGGACGGCCTGAACACGCGGCGATTCACCACTCTGTTCTGCGACTCCGTCAACGACTCGATGGCCGGCGACTTCAACAGCGACGGCCGCATGGACCTGGCGGTGAGCTCCCACACCCGCCACGGCGATCACCGCGCCCGCTCCCGCGTGTTCTACAACGACGGCGACCGGTTCCACAGCCCGCGCGTGCAGTTCCTCCCCACCAACGGCCCCCACCTGATGTTCGCCACCGATGTGGGGAACCTCTATGACCGCCGCTACCGGGAGACCTTCACCTCTCGCATCTTCTCCTGGGATCGTCCCGGGCACGCGGCCGTGGTCAACAGCCGCGCGGTAACCCCAGCCGGCGCGCGGCTGGCGCTGCAACTCCGTTCCGCCTCCTCGCCGGCACGACTGACGCGCGCCGCGTGGCGCAGTGCCGTTGCCGGTCGCCACCGCCTGAGCCCCGCCGATCGCTGTCTCCAGTACCGCGCGGAATTCCTCTCCCACAACGGCAGCCGGTATCCGACGCTCGACCGCGTCGAGATCCGGATCGCCGCAGCGGGGAAATAGGAACGAAGAATGAGAATCCGCCCTGCAATCCGAAATTGATAGGCCGGAACCTGAAACTCGCAACTCAAACCCCGAAACTCCCATGAGCTTTTCCATCCGTCGCGTCGCCGTGGTCGGCGCGGGTACTATGGGCGCGCAGATCGCAGCGCACTGCGCCAATGTCGGCCTGGCCTGCGACCTGCTGGACGTCGCCCCCGACACCGTGACTGAGAAAGAAGCGGCAGCCGGACGGTCGCTCACCGACCCGCAGGTCGCGAACCGCCTGGTGTCGGAGGCGTTTGAGCGGATGAAGGCGCTGCGGCCTCCCCCGCTCTCTCTCCCCCGGGTCGCCGACCAGATCCGCCTGGGCAATACCCGCGATCACCTGGATCGCCTCCGGGAGGCGGACTGGATTGTGGAAGCGGTGGTCGAGCGGCTGCCGGTGAAGCACGCGGTGCTGGCCGCGATCGAAGCGCAGCGGCGTCCCGGCGCGCTGGTCAGCTCCAACACGTCCGGGCTCTCCATCGCAGCCATGTCGGAGGGGCGCAGCGACGAATTCCGGGCGCATTTTCTCGGCACGCACTTCTTCAATCCGCCGCGTTACCTGCACCTGCTGGAATTGATCCCGACCGCAGCCACTCTGCCCGATGTCCTCGCATTCTTTCAGGACTTCGGGGCCCGGGTGCTCGGGAAGGGGATCGTGATCTGCCGGGACACCCCCTACTTCATCGCCAATCGCGTCGGTTGCTATGCGCACAGCTACCAGATTCACCACATGCGCGCCGGCGGCTACACGGTGGACGAAGTGGACGTCATCACGGGCGAGCCGATGCTGCGACCCCGCAGCGCCACGCTCCGCCTGGCCGATATCGTCGGTCTGGACCTCCTGATTGACGTGGGCCGCAATCTGTACGAGGCCGTCCCACACGATCCGGCCCGCGAATTGTTCCGGGCGCCTGCCTTTCTGGAAGAGATGGTGGCGCGGGGTTGGCGCGGCGAGAAGAGCGGGCAGGGTTTCTACCGCCGGGTGCGGGGGGCGGGCGGCAGCGAGATCCTCACGCTGGATCTGGACGACCTGACCTACAAGCCGCGCCAGCGACCCCGGTATACCTCGATTGGCGCCGCGCGGGAACTCTCCGACCCGGGCGAGCGGCTGAAGGCGCTGGTGTGGGGCACGGACCGGGCTTCCGCCTACGCCTGGGATGTGCTCAGCCACACGCTGGTTTACGCAGCGGAAGTGGCCGAGGAGATTGCCGACGACCCGGCGCGCGTGGACGATGCGATGCGCTGGGGCTGGAACTGGGAGCTGGGCCCGTTCGAGCAGTGGGACGCGCTGGGGGTGGCCGAGGTGGCCGGTCGCCTGGAAGCGGAGGGACGGCCCGTGCCGGAACTGGCCCGGCGGGTCCTCGCCGACGGCGGCTCTTTCTACCAGCGGACCGGAGAGCAGCGCTCTTTCTTTCACTTCGACGGCGGGCGGCGACCCCTACCTGCCGCAACCGGCCTCATCGTCCTGAAGGATCGCAAGGCGGGGGGAACTGTGGTCCGCTCCGGCCCCGAGGCGAGCCTGGTGGACCTCGGAGATGGGGTCCTCTGCGTCGAGTTCCACACGAAGGTCAACGTCCTGGGGCCTGGCGCGCTGGAAATGGTAACCCGCAGTCTGAGGGAACTCGAGCAGAACTGGGCGGCGCTGGTCATCGGCAACCAGGGCAGGATGTTCTCCGCCGGCGCCAATCTGGCGCTGCTGCTGGCGTCGGCCGAGGAGGGCGAATGGGACGATATCCACACCCAGATCCGCCAGTTCCAGAACACGCTGATGGCCGTCAAGTGCAGCCCGAAACCGGTGGTGGCCGCCATCTTCCACCAGGTGCTCGGCGGCGGGTGTGAACTGGCGCTGCAGTCCACCGCGATTCAGGCTGCTGCGGAGACGTATGTCGGACTGGTCGAACTGGCGGTAGGACTGATCCCGGCGGGGGGAGGCTGCAAGGAAATGGTGATCCGATCGCAGGAACATCTTTCCTCCGATGACGCGGAAGGCGACCGCTGGAGCCCGCTCCACCGCACCTTCCTGAACATCGGGCTCGCGAGGACCTCGTCGAGCGCCGCCGAAGCACGAGAAATGGGCTTTCTCCGGGCCACCGACGGGATTTCGGTGAACCCACGCGCCCACCTGGCCGACGCGAAGGCGCTGGCGCTCTCTCTGGCGGCGCACCACACACCGTATCGCGCGCGTACCGATATCCCGGTGCTGGGGGAACCGGCCCTGGCGCGCTTCAAGCTGGAACTGCACCTGATGCACCGCGCCGGGCACATCTCCGAGCACGACCGAGTTCTCGGCGTCGCGCTCGCCACCGTGCTCGCCGGCGGTCCACTCACCGGTCCCCGCCTGGTGAGCGAACAGCACCTGCTGGACCTGGAACGGGAAGAGTTCGCCCGCCTGTGCGGCTACGAAAAGACCCGCGACCGCATCCGCCACATGCTGAAGACGAACCGCCCATTGCGGAACTGACCCGGTACAATAGGCACCGTAGCGCCGGATGCCTGAACAAGAAACCCCCACCGGCGCGGTCCCGCCGCCAAGCGCGGCGGCGCCCACCGCGGCGCCGCCGGCCCCGGAAGAGGCATCCGCGCCGCTCGTCCCCATCGCCACTTCCGCGGAGGAAATCGCGGGGCACGAATTCTACCCCTGCTTCGGCGAGGTCGTGAGCCTCTCCCCGGACGAAACCCGGCTCTGCGTCTCTCTGGACGGGTCGCCGATTCCGGGGCTGCTGGCGCTGCGCATCAACGCCGACCTCCCCGACTGGATGCGCGCGGTCGGTGTCCTGTTCGCCGGTCGCGCGACCATGGCAAATCTCCACTCCGCCACTGTTCGCATCGGCGGGTTTCGGTACGTCGAGCCGGTCGAGCCGTCGGAGTTTCTACCCTGGCTTCACGCCACGGCAACCCGGGTACAGGATGTTGGCTTCTGACGATTTCATCGTGGAATTCCTCGAAGTCGGTCAGGAGAGTTCAACCGTCGTGATACTGCCGACCGCTGCGCCTCCGGCCCGGGAGGCGATCGTGATTGATTCGGCCGACGGACCGACGACGCTGGACTGTCTGCGACGCCATAGGGTGGACCGGGTCCGCCTTGTCCTGGCGACCCATACTGATGAAGATCACATCCGCGGACTCCGTGATGTGATCGAAGAGTTCTCCGGGCGCGTGGGCACAGTCGCCTTTAACCTTGACCGCGCATCCATTTCGCACCGCAACGCGGCCGGTTGGCTTGTTGCCGCAGTCGAACGAGGGCGGAGGTACGGATCCAGGGTTGAGGGATACTGCAACGTCACACCGGCTGTGCAAGAGTCGCTGTACCTGGCACGAGTCTTCGTGCATCGGGACCGGGCTTTCGGCGAGATCCTGTATCCGGAGGGCGGGACACGGTGCTGGGGGTGTTCGAAGAGCGCCCGAATCGCTACTCGGCGGTGGTCCGGCGGACCATTGATGGTTGTCGGGTCCTGCTCGGGGGCGACCTGGATCTGGCGGGCTGGAGCATCCTCTGAGAACGGGTGCGGACCAGGAACCCGGACGGCCTGCGGGCCGAGGTGTTTCTCTATCCGCACCACGGGGCGGACCTTCAGGGTCCGGCGGAGGTGCAGCGCCACGGCGTCCGGTATCCGGGGCTGGAATCCGATGCACTATTGGCGCTGATCCAACCGGAACTCGTCGTCATCTCCGTCGGGACGCGACAGGCGCCGGGAGTCGTTCACCCGCGCCCGGGCACGTTTCGCCTGCTTGCGGACTACGCTGCCGCTCGCCGTGGGCGACGCGCGCCTGTCCGCCTGGTATGCACTGAACTGACCGGCCGCTGCGCCGACCGGCCGGACGCGGTGCGGGAACAGGCGCTCGCCTGGCACACGGCAGCGGGGCAGGACCTGTCGTTCGCCCGCCGCCATCCGCAGGCGTGCCCGTGTGCCGGCACGGTGCGGCTGCGCATCGGGTCGGAAGGGCGGCGGGAATTCGGTCCGGACGGCCCGCACCAGGAATTCGTGGATCAACTGGTCCGGTGGGGTGGGACTCCGGGATGTCGAGTGGTGTAGTTGCTGCCTACTGGATGAGCTGAAACTCAGGCAGCATGACAAGCGCCCAGAGGAGATCTTCCATACCCTCGCGGGTCGGGGACGTACCGAGCAGCGTGACCGCGGTCATCCGTTCGGTAGGTGTGGGGAGACGGCAGAGGGCGCATTCATAGAGTTCCGTCACAAAACGAACCGGGTCCGGCGACACGCCCGTCGCTGCGGAGAGCCGGCGTTCGGCCCCGCGGGCCAGCGCAGTAGCGAGGGTCTGGCCGTTGGTTAGCTCCAGTGCCTGGAGGGTGGTCGCAGTGGGCGAGCGTTGGGTGACGACCTGCTCGCGGTTCGGGCGGCCCAGCGCACGGGTGAGGGGGTCGGCGACGGCAAGGGCGGCGCGGGCCTCCAGGAAGGGGCGATCACCGGCAGCTACCACGAATTCTACCGAGGTGCGGGAACCGGGCGGCTCGGCCGCGCCGGCATCGGGCCCGACCGCCGCGCGGAACCGGAGCGCTCCGGCGGGGAGTGCAAACGTGAGTACGGAGTCGGCGTGGACCCCCAGGCCGCGCGCGTAGGTCCGCTCGCCGAGACGCAGCGGACGGTTCATCACATTCCGGTCGATGCGAATCTGCCCGAAGCCGGTCACGCCGGTCTCCCACTTCAGCTCGGCCAGCGGCATCTCGCGCGTCCCGGTGGCGGTGCGCACCAGAAGGCGTGGATCACACCAGTTCGCCCAATCGGAGTTGGCGCCGTCGCCGCCATCCAGGACCACGAGCGAGAGGTAGCGGGCCCCCTCGACGTCCACCTCCACCTCGACCGATCCGCTCCGCAGCACGCCGGTGCGGTGCTGCACGCCGGGCGCCTCGGGCCTCCTCCCGAGCGTGGCCGCCAGAGGGATGCCGTTCGCGGGCTGAGACCAGACGCCGGTGAGTGAGGAAACCGCGTCGGCGAATTGCTCGGCGGTCATCCGTTTCACCACGGGGCCGGCAAACACGAACTGCTTGGCGCGTTCGACGCCCTGCGGTACGGCGGGAAGCTGATAGGCTCGGGAGGTGACGATGCGCTCCAGCAGCAGCTTCATGTCGTAGCCGCGGTCGGCAAAGTCGGTCGCGAGCCAGTCGAGCAGGTCCGGATCCCAGGGACGCTGGTCCATCTCATCGGTCGGCTCCACCAGCCCCCGGCCCAGCAGGCGGGCCCAGAGCCGGTTCACCAGGGTGCGGGCCAGGCGGCCGTTCTGCTTCGCGGTGAGCAACGCGGCCAACTGCTCGGTGCGCTTCTCGCGAGGCGACGCAGCGTCAATGCTGCCGAGCGCCGGGAAGAGGAAGCGGACGGGCGCCACCGTGCCGGTGGGTTTGTCGCAGCGCACCATCTCCAGCGGAGTGTCGGAGTAGATGCCCGCCATCCCGTAGGCATCGGCCAGCTTCCAGTTATTGATGAAACTGTCGTGGCAGGAAGCACACTTCAGGTTGATGCCGAGGAAGACCTGCGAGATGCTCTGCGCGGCCTGCATGGGAGGCGTCTGGCTGGCATTGACCACGCCACGCCAGACGATCCCCTTGACGAACCCGGCAGACTCTGGGGTGGGGTTCACGAGTTCGGCGACGAAGCGATCGTACGGCTTGTTGGCGAGCAGCGCCTGGTAGAGCCAGCGGACGATCGGCGCCCGCCCACCGTCAATGTAGCCGGTGCCGACGTAGTCACTGCGCAGCAGATCGCTCCAGAAAGAGAGCCAGTGCTCGGTATAGCGACGCTCGTCCGCCAGGAGGCGCCGAGCCAGGTGGGCGCGCTTCTCCGGGTCGCGGTCCATCAGGAAGGCACGGAGTTCAGCGGCGGTGGGAAGCATCCCGATCAGATCGAGGTACACCCGCCGCGCGTAGGAACGATCATCCACCGGAGCAGCGTGACGCACGCGATGCTGCCGGAAGTACGGTTGAAGCAAACGATCTACGGGATGCGCGAGACCGGAGCCGGGCGCCTGGTCGGGCAGGCGCGGCCGCCGTGGGGAAAGCACCGGCTGCCAGGCCGCGGCTGCGGACCCGGCGCCGAACGGAAGGCCGGCATCCACCCAGGCCCGCAGCACCGCCACCTCGCCCGGAGTGAGACGCGCCCCTTTCGGCGGCATCACCTTGCCCGGCACCTTGCCCGCAACCAGCCGGACCAGATAGCTCTCCGCCCCTCGCCCAGGCAGCACCACCGGATGGGTGTTCCGGCTCCCCGCCAGAATGCCGGCCCGGCTGTCCACCTGGAACCCGCCCAGCGTGGTGCCGTGGGCGTGGCAGGCATAGCACCGGGCCGTGAGCAGCGGCTTCACGTCGCGCTCGTACACCACACCCGTCCCACGCGGACGCGGCGCAGCCCGGGAAGGAGCGGCGCGCCCCGCCGAAACGGCCGCAGAAACCAGGAAGCCGGCCAGAAGGAGCAGGGCGTGCGGCGGAGAGAATGGGGAGCGCATCCGACGAAGTACTTTCCGAGTCCCGTGCTGAGGGCACTGCGCGACGTTGAACACTGGAGGTATATCCCAGATCGTCCAGGGGTTCAGGGTTCGCTGGCTCGGGGGTTCAGTTCAGGGGTTCGGGGGTTCGGTGCTGGGGTTCGGGGGCTCGGTTCAGGGGTCCAGTTCAGGGGTTAGGACCCCTGGCTGCGACGCGAAGTCCACCTTCGTGGACTGGGGGCGGGGGTGGGCGGGCGCCGTCGAGGGGGACCGCATAGGTCGAGGGAAGAGTGCAGGCAGGTCGGCGCCCTTCCCTCGTCACTCAGGCGGCTAGGCCGCAGGCCTCCGGTGACGGGCCCCCGCTGGGCGCCTTCCTGCCGGCGCTACCGGGGACGAGCGTCCCGCCGGCGGGGCGGCTTTGCGTCGTCGAGGGCTGCGGCGAGGTCCGTGGCGCCACCGCCTGCGGGTCCGGCGGGGTAACGAGGGGCTGCCTGATCCCATGCCGATGCCCCACCCGGGTGCGGCAGGGGGTGGCCGCCGGCGCATCGAACCCCGGGGGACGAAGCATTAGAGATCCGCCTGGGGAAAGCGATATCGCTCCCGTCCGGCCCGCTGCCTGTGGGGCAGCCTGCCCGCCCGGCTCAGGAATCACACCCGCCGGGAAGGATGGCGTGGGAGCGGGAGTGAACAACCCGGAAGCCGGACCGTTTCCGCAGCAGGAGTTCGTCTCCGCTTCGGAGCGTGATCCGCGCTCTGCTTCGCCGGCGCGGCCCTGAAGGGGGTGTTGTTGCCGGCGCCTTTCCGAAAGAGACTTGCGGATGCGATGGAACGCGAACGGCGGCCTCTTCCTGAGTGGCGTGCTGGTCCTGCTCACCACAATCTCCTCGTCCCCGCGGTCCGCTTCCGATCCCGGCCGGGAGGGTCGAAGAGCCCGGCTGGAACCGCACGCGGCACTGCCGCTCTTCTTTGAGGCAAACCAGGGGCAGATGGCCGGCGGCGCCCCGTTTCTGGCCCGCGCCGATACCGGAACGTTCCTCGTAGACGCCACCGGCGTCTCCTGGACCACTGCTTCTCCTCTGCACGCCGCCTCCTCCCCCGGGCAACGGCTGCTGGACCTCCGACTCCTGGGCGCCGACCCGCGCGCCCGCACGTCCGGCTACCGGCCCGGGCGCGGGAGAGTCCACTACTACCGGGACGATCAGCCCGGCGGAGTCTGCACCAATGTGCCGGTGTTCGCCGGCGTGCAGAGCCGCCAGGTGTACCGGGGCGTGGATGTGGTCTGGTACGGGCAGGGTAGGGAATTGGAATACGACTTTGTGGTGGCGCCGGGGGCCGATCCGCACCAGATCCGCCTCGGCCTCGCGGGGGCCTCTCATACCCGGATTGATGCTGCCACCGGAGATCTCATCCTCACCCTCGGCACGCGTACCGTGCGCCAGAAACGCCCGGTGGCCTACCAGCAGGCGGGTGGCCGCCGCCGGCCCGTCGCCGCCGGCTACACGCTCCTCGCGCCCGGGAAGGGCGGCACGTCTCCGGACCACCGGATCGGCTTTCAGTTGGCAGCCTACGACCGGACTCGGGAACTCATCATTGACCCGGTGCTGGTCTACTCCACCTTCGTCGAGGTGAATCCCAACAACCCGGCCCTCAGTGACTCGCGGGTACTCGGCGCCACGGTCGCAGCGAACGGTGATGCATTGGTGGCGGGCAACCTCGGCGCCGTGGCGCTCTTCGCCCGGTACGATCCGGAGCAGGCGGGCGTGGCATCGCTGGTCTACCAGGCGTTCCTGGGCAATTCCGACGGGCGGGTCGTCGTGCAGGACGCGCAAGACCGGACCTACATCGGGGGACAGACCAGCAGTAACGCTCTGCCCACGGTCGCCCCGCTGATGGGCGACCGTCCCGGGGTGGACGGCTACCTGGGCCGCCTCAGCGCCACCGGGATTGTGGAGTTCCTCACCTACTTCGGCGGCGGCGCCTCCGAGGCGGTAGATGGAATCACCATTACCCCGAACGGGCGAGTCTTCTTCACCGGGTTCACCACTTCGTCCGATTTCCCCACGACCAGCAATGCCGAACAGCGCAACAAGCGCGATCTCGCCGACGCCTACGTGACCCGTCTCCTCTTCAACGGCGGTAGCTCCTATACGCTGAACTACTGCACCTTCCTTGGTGGTCGCGAGAACGACGAAGCCAACGCCATCGCCTCCGACACGGGGTTCGTCGCCGTCGTCGGGTCCACCGATTCTCCCAACTTCCCCACCAAGCGGGGAGGGCTCTCTAACCCTCCCGTGTTCCAGAACGACCAGGGCGGCACAGATGCGTTCGTCGCCCTGTTTAACGATCCGCCGGGCGACGTGCAGCTCTTGCGCTCCACGTACCTCGGGGGCGTGGGCACCGACATCGCCTCCGGCGCGGCCCAGCAGGGTGACGACACCTTTGTGGTAGGCGTCACCGGCTCGGTCAACTTTCCCGGCCCCACCACCGCGATCCGCGGGCCGAACGACGGCTTCTGTGTGCGTCTTCGCGACGAGCTCACCGCCGTCAATGGCGCCGTCTTCCTGGGCGGCGACGGGTCGGACTCGGCCACCGCGGTGGCGCGCGGCTTCGCCGGCGTCTGGATCTCCGGTTTCACTCGATCCGACGACTTTCCGGTGGTCGCCCCGCTGCCCGGGCAGGGGCAGTTGCACGAGTCAACGGGCGGGTTCGTCCCCACATTCCGCGACGCCTGGCTCATGAAGCTGGACCTGAACTTCGCCACGCCCAATCGCTTTTCCACCTACCTCGGCGGGTTGGGTGAAGACCAGGGGTTGGCGGTCGGTGTGCGGCCCGGCCCCGGCGTAAATACGGACCGTGTGGTCATCGGCGGCTTCACCCGATCGGACGACTTCCCCGTGCTGAATGCGCATCAGGACAATCGCCGCGACCGGGAACTTGGCTTCGTCACCGTGGTCAACGACTCCGCGACGAGCGGCGGGGCCGGACTCTCCGGCTTCTGGGACAACCTCCGGCTGATCTGCACCCGGCCGGGCCGCTTACAATCCTGCCGCGTCCAGGGAGCCTTCGTGGTCCAGAGCCAGGGCAGCGACAACGCCCGCCCCACGGTCCTCCGCCTCTTCCTGTCCGAAGACGACACACTCGACGCTGGCGATCCGGGCCTCCTGGAATTCCCGATCCCGGCGATCCCGGTCGGAGGCGTCCACCGCGTCAGGCTCCTGATCCGCAACGTCCCGAACCTGACCGGCCGCCGCCTGATCGGCGTCGTTGACGCGCTGGACCAGATTGCGGAACCGAACGAGGCGAACAACGTGGTAGTGAGCGCCCGGCTGTAACCTGCGGAAAGAACGAACGGAAGCGGGAACCGCGGAGGACGCAGCGGGACCCAGAGGGACGCAGAGGGACGCAGAGGGACCCGATGGCATCCACACGCGAAGAGCGCCCGGACGATCCGCCCGGGCGCCGCTTCCGTCTGTCAGTTGCCTTCCTCGCGGGGTGCGCCGTGAGGAGCTGCCTCGCTCGCGGCGCACCCCGCTTCACTCACGGCGAGTTGTACCGTACCCACATCCCCCTATGACTGACCTCGAATTCGTCCGCGACCTCGTCTGCCGGGCAGGCACGCTGGCCCTGACGGCCACCCGCACCATGCAGCGGGAGTTGAAACCTGACCAGTCTCTGGTCACCAACATTGACCGGGCGGTGGAGCAGATGCTCCGCGCGGAGCTCGCGGAGCGCTTCCCGGAAGATGGGTTCTATGGCGAGGAGTCGGGCGGGGACCCACTCGCCTGCCGGCGCGTGTGGGTTGCGGACCCGGTGGACGGCACGACCAATATGGTGTTCGGGCTCCCCTGCTGGGGCGTATCGCTGGGCCTGATCGCAGACGGCCGGCCCGCACTGGGGGCATTCCACGTGCCCCGCAGCAGCGAGACGTGGTGGTTTGCCGCTCACGAGGGCGCCTTCAAGAATGGGGAGCCGCTCCACATCGCGGACAGCGGACCGCTGGCTCAGGAGGACCCGATCGGAATCGGCAGCGAGGCCATTCTCCGCCTCGATCTGGACCGCTTCGGATGCCGCCAGCGCAACACCGGCAGCCTCGCCGCGCACTGGTGCTACGTGGCCCAGGGCGCCCTCCGGGCGAACGTGAGCGTGCTCGAGAAACTGCACGATCTGGCAGCCGCCTGGGGCGTGCTGACCGAAGCCGGCGGCGCCGTCGAATACCTCACCGGCGGCGCCGTGGAGTTCGCCGCGTTCCTTCACGACACCACCAACTCCCGGCCGCTCCTCGCCGGTCCCCCTGAAACGCTGGAGCGACTCCGCGAGGTACT
>SYMT01000439.1 GCA_005805375.1 Actinomycetota bacterium | reverse complement strand
GTCCCGTGGTCAATGAAGAAGCTCTCGCCGATGCGCGCGCCGGGGTGGATTTCGATCCCGGTCCGCGCGTGGACGTGTTCGTTCATCACCCGCGGAATGAGCGGCACATCCAGCAGGTAGAGTTCGTGCGCCACGCGGTGGGTCGTGATCGCCCGGATGCCGGGGTAGCTCAAGATGACCTCACCGTAACTGCGGGCCGCCGGGTCACCGTGATAAGAAGCGATCACATCCTTTTTCAGCAACTCCCGGACGGCGGGGATCCGCGCGAAGAATGCCGCCACCACCCGCGCTGCTTCCTCGGCGATCTCTCCTTCGTCCAGCGAAGCGGGTGCGTCGTCCCCGAGCGAACGGGCGTGCTCGCTCTTCCACCGCTGCGGCAGGGCCCGGCGGACCTGGCGGTAGAGGGTGTCATACGCTTCGTCCAGGCGTTCTACCGCCAGTGCTTCGACGGCTTCACCGCGGGTGCACTCTGAGCGAAAGCCGGGGAAGAAGACGTCGTCCAGCAGCGAAAGCACCCGGACCACCTGCACTTCCGAGGGGAGTTCCGCACAGCCGGCAATTGGATTTCGGCCATTGTCGCAGCAAAAGGACGGGACGATCTGGTCGAGCGTGCGCTCCATCACCCCGGCCTTCTGGCGAATGTACTCTCGTGATGCCATCGTGTTTGTATCTCCTGCGATGCCCGTCGTGCTCGTCCTCAGATCGTCTTCAAACTGCGGCCGGCGGCGTTTCCCCAACCAGTTCACCGCAGACGGAGCAAAATTGTTTCTACCGCAGAGGACACAGAGAGGCATCTTGCTTCCTCTCCATTCTCTGCAATCGCGGTTCGGCGAGGGCCAATCCCGACCCTCACCTCTGCGCCCTCTGCGGCGGAAGCTACGGGTGCTTCCGCGGTCACCAGCCCCCGACGTTACTCCGCTGCGGCCGGCGCGCCCGTGCTGCCCCCATCATGCTCTTCCGGGCTGTCCGGCGGCGGACCGTCGCGGTCCTCGCGCACCGCCTCCTCGACCAGTTCCTCGAAGTCGCCCCCGAGTTCTTCGCCCATCTCCCGGCCCACCCGCCGCATCCAGTCCGCCACTGCTTTCGGGTTCTCGGGGTCACCCAGAAGCGTCGGGTCCGTCACGCTATCCAGGATGTCGTCTTCCGATCGAGCGACCGAGAAGCGGGAAATGAGCTTCTGCAACTGCGAGCCGCCGCAGCGGGGGCAGACCTGCTGCGGCGCCTCGGAGACCATGCCCACGAGTAGTGTAAACCGCCGGCGGCATTCCTGACACCGGTATTCGAAAAGCGGCATGTGCGTACGGAAGAAGCCGGCGCCGGGCTGCGACGATCAGTCGCTGTAGATCACGAGGCCGGTGACGGCCTTGGGCCAGAAGTATGTGCTCTTGTGCGGCATCCGGTCTCCGGCGCCGGCCACCGCCTTGAGTTCCTCTACCCGCGGACGCGGTAGAAAGAACGACGCGGCGATTTCTCCGGACTGGACCCGCGCTCGGGCCTCGTGTGGGTCGCGCGTGTATTCGATGCGCTCTTCGTCTACGATGCCGAGCCCCTCTTCCAGTACGAGCCGGTGCAGAATCGCCACATCGAGATCGCGCCACGCCGCCGAGTGCGTCTGGTCCAGGGCTGCCAGCGCATCGGGGTCGCGCAGCACCAGGCGCGCCGCGTGCAGCGTGCCCCCGTCGCCGTCCCCCGGGAGCAGCAGCCCGATCTGGTGATGGGCCAGCTCATCTACCGTTCCCACACCGGCAGGCTCCACCTCGAAGTAGGGGGAGAGGCGCTCGATGATCCGTTCCGCAGGCAGCAGCGGGCCATGCACCATCCGATGTGTGGGCAACAGTACCAGGCCGGGATCGTTCATCTCGACCAGAAATGTCAGGACGAAGTCACATGGTTGGGGATCCGCGCCGGAAGCCCCCGCGCGGCACGCCTCTTGATAGCGCAGCGCAGTCTCGTAGCGATGGTGGCCGTCGGCGATGTACACCGGCCGGTTTGCCAGTGTCTCCTGAAACCACGCGATCCAGGCGGGATCCGTCACCGGCCAGAGACGATGCTCCACCCCCTCGGGATCGGGCGCCACCGCCGCCGGGGCCTGCGCCGCCGCTGCTTCAAGGTGCGCTCGCACCGGATGATCCGGCGCCGCATAGAGTCCGAAGATGGGACTGACCTGCGCGCGGACTGCGGTCCGGAGGCGGAAACGATCTTCTTTGTGGCTCGGAAACGTCTGCTCGTGCGGCAGTACCACGCCGGTCGAGTACGGCGCCAACCGGAGCGCAGCGATTAACCCCAGGCGTTCCTGCGCGTGCCCTTCCACAAAGTACTTCTGCCCGTACACATACAGGGACGATTCCCCGTCGCGCATCAATTGCCCCGACGCCAGCCACTCGCGGTAGAGCGTCCCGGCCCGCGTGTAGCGGTTGTTCTCCGGGGTCTCGTGCGGGGGAACCTCGGGCAATTCCAGTCGGACAACATTGGCCGCATGTCTCTCCGCCAGGATCGCCCGCGCCGCGGGTCCAATCACATCGTACGGCGGACAGATCCGATCTGCCGCGTCCGCCGGCGCTGCCAGTGGAAAGCGCACGCCCCGAAATGCCTCAATCTCTGCCATAGTCTCTTGACACCCTCCCGACCGTGGCTTAGAATACCCTCAAATCCGGAACGCTGCCCCATGAGCCCCCGGATAGACCGGGAGAGGTGTCCGAGTGGCCATAAGGAACCTGTCTTGAAAACAGGCGAGGGGAAACCCTCCGTGGGTTCGAATCCCACCCTCTCCGTTCCCTGCCTGTAGTTGTACTCGCCTGCGCGGGCCTCCGGGGATGCGGTGCGAGTAGTGACGCTGGGTGTGTGAGCGAAGCAGCACCCGCCGTTTTTTCGTGCATGGCCGGTGCCGGCAGTACCCGGCGCCAACCGAGGCACCCCCCACACCGCCAGCCCCTGGTGTGGCGCTCCGCGGAGCGGACACCCCGCCCGGTGGGCAGCTTTCGTTCCATCACGGCTGACGCAGGCCGTACCGCGGCGAAACCGCCCTGGGGTTTCCGAGTCGGAGTTCGCTGACTCCACGCGAGTACGTGCGCGTGGCCCCGGCTCTGTGGGGCGGGTCCTTCTGGTCTGGTACCGGATGCACCGGATGGGAAGGCTCCGTGCGACCACGGTGCGGCAGGAGTTCTCCATCGCGGGTGAAGAAATGTCCAGTAGTCTGGTCCCGCAGCGTTATCAGGTGCGGAGTTTGAACCGAAGGGCCAGTCGTGGTGATGTGGTGCGCGCGGAGAGGGATATGGGGTACTACGTCCGGATACTGACTCCGTCAACCCGGGTGGCGCCGATCAGCGTGCTGCGCGGGCGACTCCGGGAGGCCGGGCTTGCGGCGAGGGTAGTCTGCACCGGTGGACCCGGCACTGCGTGGACCGAGTTGATGCTGCTCGGAGCCGATGCGCAGCCCAGCGCGCAGATCACCCGCGACCGGGTGCTGCCCGACTCTCTGGGGGCGGAAGAAATCGCAGAACTCCTGGACGAACTTGATGGCGCGCGCCCCGCACGTGCCGCCGCCTGGCTGCGCGAATACCTTCACAGAGTGAAAGTTGTGTATTGCTTGCAGGTCTTCTCCTCCCCGGAAGACGAAGCCGGGTGGAGCGCCATGGATGCAGTGCGCACGGCGATCTGGCAGGTGGTCGGCGGGATCAGTCAGGCGGACGCAGAGGGCTTCAGCAATGAAGACGGAGACCACATCGTCTGGCAGTTCCCGGACCAGGTGTCCGGTCTGTGCCGCGCTGCTGTGCTGCGTGAGGAGACATGGGTTTCCTTCGAGATGGATCTGGGGAACGCAGACCATCGGGCGGCGTTCCTGCGCGGGGAAGTACCGGACCGTGTCGCGTCTGCCTCCTGACGCACGGGCCGGCGCCAGGTACGGAGAAGTAGCCGGACGATAAGATAGGCGCAGTGCGCCCCGAATCCGGCGCAGCCCCGAGGTCAAGGATGACTGCAGCCCATGACACTGGTTCAGGCCTGGTCCGCCTGCTCCTCTCATTGTGTAGCGAAGCGTGTACTCCGCTCACGGCCGGGGATCTGGCGGAACTCGTGCCCGAGTTCGGTACTGCCGGCGTCCTGTCCGAAGCAGTTGCCGGCGCCCGGGTCTGGCTGCTTATCGGGGACGGCAGTGCCGAAACACCCTACCGCTTTCGCGATGCTGCTGCCGGCGCCGCGTTCCGAGCACACACGGCGCGCCCGAGCGACCTGCGCGCGGCTCACGACCGCTTTGTTGCCTGGGGAGACCGGTGGTGGCGCTCCCCGGACACCCCACCCGCCGCATACATTCGCGAGTACTGGGCATCGCACCTTGCCGCGGGCGCTCGATGGGAGCGCCTGCGTGAGGTGCTCACCTGTCCATCCGGGCACGGCGAACTGCGGTGGGCCACCGTCCGGCGTGGTCCGCACGATTCATACGCCGGGTATCTGGCCGACCTGAATCTCCTCTGGGCCAACGCGGAGCAGACAGGCGACCTGGTTCTCGGCGTGCGCTGTGCGGTCTTCCACGCGGCTGCTCGCACGCGGGCGGGTTGGATGCCCGCAGAACTCGTCACCGCCCTTTCGGTGGTGCCCGGTGACGACTCGTGGTCATCCGAGCAGGCACTTGCGTATGTACGGGACATCCCGAACGAATACGAGCAAATGCGTGCCGTTTGCTGCCTCGCCCATATGCATCGCGCCACTCTTGCCGGTGTGCCGGCTCTCGAGATTGCCCGGGGCATCCGCTCTGAAGATTATCGCTGGAGCAGCCTGTCGGCACTGACGCGGTTCCTCTCTCCGCCGGAAGTCCGGGAACTCGTCGCGGAAGCACGCAAGCGGGAGTGTGCGGAGCACCAGGTGGAGGCACTGGCGCCGCTGATTGAGTACCTGGAAGGCGGCGACCGAGAGGCACTGCTCGGCGAGGCACTGGCCGCGGTGGCGAGAGTCGGATTGCCGTCGTCTCACGCCCGGGCAGCCGCCCACGTAGCCCCGAGCCTTGCTCCGGCGCGACGCACGAAGTTCTTGCGATCGGCGCTCGACCGGATACAGCGCTGCCCGGAAGAACGAGAGCAGGCCGAGGCGCTGTCCGTGCTGGCGGCGGAGCTACCGGCACCGCTGGTTCGTGAAGCTGTGGAGATTGCTCGAAAGCTCGGGGACGAGCGCATCCGTCGCTTTACGCTGGCGGAACTGGTCGGGGGGCTGCCGGAAGACGAACGCTCCCTGCTGGTGGATGAGCTTCGCCGTTCTCTCTTCACTGCGGATGGAGCGGACGGAAGTCTGTCCGCGCTGTGGCCCCTGCATTCCCATCTCCCGGAACCGGAACGGAGCCATGTATTGGCGGCAACTCTGGTGGAGTTGGAGAGGGACGCCCCGGAGCAGCGCAGCGTTGACCGCCTCCAGGCGTTGCTCCACGCGGCACCGTTCGGGGTGCTGCCCCAGATGCTGAATGTTGCGCGCGCGATGCCCGCTGGTTTCGAGCGCGCCCGGGCCCTCGCCTCGGCGGCTGTGTATCTTCCGGAGAAGGACGAGGCTGCCGCGGTGCTTCGGGACGCCTACTTGAACGTCCCGGCGCTGGATGACCTCTGGAACGAACCTGCGGCGCTACCCTACCTCCTCCCGTATCTGTCGGGCTCCGAGTGCGCTCGGATGGTGACGCGCTTCCTGGATTCGAGCCTTCGCGTCCGCCAGGAATACACGCGAGCGGCGAACCTCAGCGCGCTGGCGCCCCACCTGGGGGCTGCGGAAGCCACCTGCACCATTGATGCTGCGTTGGCACTGCGCGACCCGTACGAACGCGCGACGGCACTGGGCGCCTTCAGCACCCTCATGCCCGGCAACCTGTGTGAGGACGACCGCCTGCGGGTGTCCGCGGCACTGCAGCAGATCATCCCACCCGCAAGCGACGTGCTTGGAGAGATCTTCCTGTTGGAGAACACGCACCGCGGACTCAGCCCCGAGGCACTGCACGAACGGTGCGCTGCCCTGCTGGAGGCGACGTGGGATCTTCGGGAAGCTCCATATACTTTCTCCAGCGCCGGCGCGGCGCGGATGGTCATGGGTGGAAGCCCACCATATGTGACACTGCGACGGCTTCTGCCGATCCTCAGCTCAGACTTGATGGAGCGCGCCCTGGTGATGGTCCGCGCCATCCAGTCGGAGGACGATCGCGCCGAACTGTTCACTATGTGGCTGGCTCGGGCGCCCACGGACCTGATCCCGCTCGCCTACCGGGTGGCTCGTGACTTCGCCGCGTCCGAACCTCGTGTAGCGGCACTGGCCGCGCTCGTCGCCCGTCTGGAGGAGCCGGAGCGCAGTGCGACGCTGCGGGAGGCGCTGGCAGCGACTCGCAACATTGCGGACCAGGAACAGCGCGCGGCGGCGCTGGCCACGCTGCTCCCCGTGCGCCCTGACCGCGAAGTCGGGGTCGCCGAAGTACTGGAATTGATCCAAGACGCTCAACATCGTCTGGATGCGCTTTTGTCCGTGGCCGAATACCTGGGTCTGGAACAGCAGCAAGAATCCCTCACACTACTGCGGGCAGTCGGTGATCCGCAGGTTCAGGCGCACGGTCTGGCACAACTGGCCGTCAGACTCCCGCAGGGCCTGGCGGTTGAGGCGCTGCGGCTGTGCTGCCACCGGCTGCCGTTTTGGTACACCCCGGAAGTACTGTCAGTGCTGGCGCCGCGACTGGGGGGCTGGACAGGTTCCGAGGCAAGATCTGTTGCCGCGGAGGTGCATCGGGCACTCGCACAGGGTGACCGGGTCGAGTTCCTGACGGCGGAGGCGGCCCTGCTGCCCTGGCTGGTGCAACTCGATCCCCGTCTGCCGGAGGAACTCTGGGACGCATACCAGACCGCCGACTGTTTCTGGGCCGGCGCTCCTACCGCAGCTTCTCCAGATCCTGCATGGTGAGCAGGTTCGGCAGCCACGACAGAACCTGCCGGCGCGCCGGTGAGTTGATCGCCAGTGCCAGTTGGGTCTGGATGTAGCCGAAAGGCATGCCCATGTCATAGCGCGCGCCTTCCACTTCGACCGCCAGGTAGGTGTCCTGGTGCCGCAGGCGTTCCAGCGCGTCGGTGAGTTGATAACCGACCCGTGAGGGGCGGCCCTCGTGAATGAGGCCCGCGAGCATCTCGAACAGCAGCGGCGGCATCACGTGGACGCCGAAAAAGCAGAGGTACTCCCCGCGGCGCAGGCCCCGGGTGCGCAGGTGCTCTTCAGCAAACTCCACCGTCGGCTTCTCCGCCACCTGGCTCAGTTCATAGACGCTCGGATCCACCGACAGGCGGCGCCCGGTGACCGTCCCGAACAGGTGCAGAAAGTCCTCGCCGGTCCGCTGCACGCCGGAGACGGGCGCCTCGCGGTTGTCATAGACATCCATCACCTGCCGGCAGCAGGAGCGCCCACCGGTGGGCACGAAGACGTGGTCGCCCAGTAGCAGCAGAAACGGATCTTCTCTGACAAAGTCCCGGGCGCAGAAGACGGCGTGTCCATCCCCCCCGGGCTCGCGCTGCACCGCATAGGTGATCCTCCGCCCCAGGTCCGCCAACCGCTCGCCTTCATCCAGGGCCCATTGCTTGCCCTGAAAGTAGGAAAGCTGGTCGTC
This sequence comes from Actinomycetota bacterium, assembly GCA_005805375.1. Lineage (GTDB taxonomy): Bacteria > Armatimonadota > SYMT01 > SYMT01 > SYMT01 > SYMT01. The sequence goes on along the minus strand of SYMT01000439.1, from coordinate 7,275 downwards.
GAGCATCCCCCGGAAGTACCCGCGAAACTGCGCCTCCCGCTGCGGGGAGACCACCAGGCAGATCTCCTCAATCCCTGCGTCGAGCGCCTCCTGCAGAATGATCTGGATCGTGGGGCGCGTCGTACCGTCGCGATCCACCAGCGGCAGCAGTTCCTTCTGAAACTCCTGGGTCGCTGGAAAGTGGCGCAGCCCCTGCCCGGCGGCGGTCACGACAGCCTTGCGAACTTTCGGCATGGCAGATTACTCCAGGAGGCCCCGTTCCCGCAGCAGGCGCTGGAGTACCGGCTCAATGCGGGCCTGAAGCATCTCGCTGGCATAGGCGATCCAGGCCACCGGAGTATGGACATCGAGCGGCGCGTCCAGTGGCTCCCCCCGGGCGCCGGTGATCACCACCCCGACTGCCGTGGCAATCAGGGTGCAGCAGAGATCATAGGGGTGCGCGCAGAGGAGAGACTGATCGGGGGCTGCGCGGGGCAGGATGAGGGGGCGGAGATCGGCAATAAAACGGTCGTGTCCGGTCAGAATCTCGTACAGTTGCCCCCCATTGGAGATGTACTGGTCGTCGAAAACCAGGGGCGTCCCTCCCGGCAGGGCCCCGGCCACCTGTGCGAAGAGGGCTTCTTCCAGTTCTGCGGTAGCGACCTTGCCGCCCGGGAAGAACTTCACGAGGGTAGCAAACCCGTGATTCAGATCGGGCGCCCGGCTGGGAGAGAGCCGGGCCGGTCCCAACTCCACCGGTGCGGGTCCGGTCACGTCGTAGGTCACGCCGTGGGCTGCACCGCCTGTGGTCGCCCAGAGCTGATCCGCGTATCGTGCCCGGGTGGTGGGCGCCTCGGTCATTACGGCCCAGCGGAGGTCCTGGAGCGACGTGGCGGCGCCCCGATTCGGCGCCACAGCGGAGAGGATCCAGGCGCTGCGCTTGTCGTACATCAGCCCGCGCGTCCCGTCAATGGGATCCACAATCAAGCGAAAGACGGCGTCTGCGGGATCTGCTCCGGCGGGAAACATACGCTCCCCGTCTTCAGAGATGCCCTCGGCAATCAGCAGGAACGGTCGCTCCCCGGCCCATTCCTCGCAGAACCGGATGAGGATCTTCTCGCCGGTTTCGTCAATGTGGTAGATAGCGTCCCCGCCGCGCACAGCCGCCACCCGGGAATTCTCGGCGGCGGCGGAGTGCAGCAACTGCTCCCGCAAGCCCGCCTGCATCCGCAGATGGAGTTCGCGCAGTGCCGGAATCGCGCCCCACGGATCGGAATGCTCCGCCGACACCGTACCCTACTCTACCTTTACGTCCAGCGCCGTGAAATGGTCATGGTCGTGCCCGGGCATGGTGCCTTCATCCTGGAGACGCACCAGGTACACGCCCGGTTCGGAAAACCGAAACCGGAGGGATCCCCGAGCACTGTGTTTGGGCAGGAAGTCCCCGGTAATGGTGTTGTCGAAAATGCGCGGCGGGGACTCGTCCGGCGGCAGGTCCGCGCCGACCTTCGGGATCCGCACGGCGAAGAGACGCATCACGACGTTCTTCATGGTTCCATGCGGGTACTCACTGCGGGCCCGCCATTCGAGCTGGAGCTCCTCACCCCGGACGGCGGTCAGCGAAGGCCGGGGATTTCGCCCATCAGGTGGAGGATAGGTATCCCAGGGGGATTCGGCATAGTCCTTCTGACTCTTTACGCTGATGATCATGTCGAAGTGTTCGGCTCCTGCGGGGAGGAGTGCCAGCGCCGATACCCCCAGAGACGCCAACAGAACGAGCGATGCCGGCTTTCGCAGACGGGCCCCGTGGCTCATGGTGTCACCTTCACTTCCAGCACGCCATAGTGGCGCCGATTTCCAGTGGGATCCAGCAATTCGACCTCCACCAGATAAACACCCGGGTCAAACATCGCGGTATTGTGGCTGCCCTCGACTTTGCCGCCGGGCGGGATTTCGGTTCCCAGCACGGAGTCGGCGTGGGACCCCTTGCGCGGCTCCGGCGGGACTGCTTCCCCCGCACTTTCCATCCGCACGATCAGAAAATGCACGGCCAGACTCTCCACCCGGGCCCGGCGGTCGGTGTTGATCACCCGCCATTGAAGGCGTGGGCTCTCTCCGCTGCGGATGGTGAGCAGGGGGCGAGTCGCGCCCGGTATTTCCCCCGGACCCACGGAAGCGCTCACCTCGCCCGAAGCACCGCGCGCCGTGATCTCGATTCGCGTCGGCAGTTTCGCCAGCGGTGCTCCTGGGCGCGGACGGGGGGGCACAACGAGCCGGGGAGGCGGCTTCACGGCCGGCGGCTTTGCTGGGGGCTTACTCCCCCGCGCCGGCACGGCCGGACTGCGCTTTGCCGGCGCAGACGGCTGCTTCGCCGCAGGTCGCGTGCCACTCGCCGGATCAGGAGGAGCCCCCAGTAACCAGATCGGCACGAGTAAGGAGCACACGTGCAGCCCGGAAGTCCCTGCTCGAGTCACGGGGTTGGCAGAACGAAGACGAGAGAAAAACCGGGCAAGCCGGCTTTCATGCCGCCTATAGGGGGAGAACGACGGAGCGGCTCGAACGTCTTCAGCCTTCATTCATCCGCCCGCATCTTTCCGCCGGTCCGGCTCACTCTTCTTCGTCTTCTGCTTCCATACTACCCGCATCCGTGTAGGAACTGATCTCATTGCCGCGAAACACCGTCACAATGAAGTCAGTGCGGTCGAAGGTCGGCAAGTGGGACGAAACGATGTCCTCGTCAATCTGCGTGAGCATTTCTTCTTCCGACGTGACCGAGAAATCGGTTTCCAGAATCAGCGTCGCGTGAATGGTCTCACCGGCGTAGTGGAGGTCGAGTTGGGCCACCCGGTTTTCCTCCTCCCAGACCAGGTAGATTTCGGAGGTCTGAGTGCGAACGAGTCGGGTGAAGCGAAACCGGGCTTCCATGCGGTCTTTCCTGTCCGTAATCCTGGAACGTCTCTGTGTTACACGCAGCCGTTCACTGATCCGAAAGAGTCACCAGGCGGTACGGCGCGGGGACACGGACGTGCTCGGTCGGCAACAACTGATTTGCCTGCACGGAATAGTGGGTCACCACAGTGCAGAGCATATTCTGGACCGCGTTCTCACGACCTGGTACCGTCACCAGGCGAGGCTCACGCGTGGCTACCACAAAGTGGGTGGCGTCGAGTGACTGGACCTCCAGTGGCTGCGGGGGAGGGGATTGGTTCTGCCCCACGTTGATGCCGGCAGTGGGGTTGGTAATCGGAATGCCCTTGAATTGGGCACTCGCCGGGCGCGAGAAAACCCCGCCCATGGTAAGGCCTCCGACAAGAAATCCGATCACAGTGCCCGCAAGGGCGGGAAGGGCCCGGAACGTCATGGGAGCCTCCAGAATAGGACGGCCCCGGTGGGAACCGGAGCCGTGAGTCGGTGAATGTTAGCACGCCCCTCCCGGCGCGTCAACGCCGGAGGGGCCGGGAAGGGCGAATCCGAACTATTCGGAGAAAGCCGCGTCGAAAGCAACGGTGCTCGGCTTGAAATCCACCTTCTTGACATAGGCGGCCGCCTCTGCGGCGCCGGCCTCACGGTCCATGCCCATGTCTTCCCACTCGATCGAGAGGGGGCCTTCGTACCCGACGCTGTTCAGCGCGCGGATGATTTCCTCGAAGTCCACACGGCCACGCCCGATGCTGCGAAAATCCCAGGTGCGGCGGCGATCACCGAAGTTGGTGTGCCCCCCAAACACGCCCGCCTCGGTGGGGACCGGGCTCCACCAGACATCTTTCATGTGGACATGGTAGATCCGGTCGCCGAACTTCTCGATGAACTTCACGTAGTCCACATTCTGGTACCCCAGATGGCTGGGATCGTAGTTGAAGCCAAACGCCTCGCGCCGTCCGATGGCTTCGAGCGCCCGCTCGGCCGACGCGATGTCGAACGCGATTTCGGTCGGGTGAACTTCCAGGGCAAACCGGACCCCGCAGCGGTCGAACTCGTCCAGGATCGGATTCCAACGTTCCGCAAAATCCTGAAAACCGCGGTCAATCTGCGCAGCCGACACCGGAGGGAATGAATAGAGCAGGTGCCAGATGGAGGAACCCGTGAAGCCATTCACGACCTTGACGCCCAGCGTAGCAGCCGCTCGAGCCGTCGCCTTCATCTCCTCGGCGGCTCGCCGGCGCACGCCCTCGGGGTCGCCGTCCCCCCAAATGTAGTCGGGGAGGATCGCCTTGTGACGCTCATCAATGTTGTCGCAGATCGCCTGGCCAACCAGATGGTTGCTGATCGCGAAGCACTGCAGGCCATGCTGTGCCAGGATCTCCCGGCGCGTTGTACAGTACGCCGGGTCGTGCCCTCGGGAAACCTCGAAGTGATCGCCCCAGCAGGCAAGTTCGATGCCGTCATAGCCGAAGGCCTTTGCCTTCTCCGCCATCGTGCTGAGCGGCAGGTCGGCCCATTGGCCGGTAAATAGGGTGACGGGTCGTGCCACGATCTCTCTCCTCTGAAAGTGTTGGTACGGGGAGGCCGGCGCGCAGGACGCAGCGGGACGGCCAGCCGGGAACGGGATCGGCCCCCCAGGGATTTCGCGCTCGACCGGGCTGTTTCCTGCCGGCTGCGGCGGGCATGCACCGTCTATCCCTGTGGTTTCGTTCCTAAGGCGGAGAACTTTGTGTGGAAGCAGCACGCGAATCCGCCGAGGATCGTACCGAACCCGGGTTTTCGGCGCCCGGCCGGGCGCCGCGCTCAGTGAGGAAACGAAGCATGTCCCGTGTGACCATCAAGAAGCAGATCGCCGCGTCGCCCGCAGTGGCGTTCGCCCGCGCCACCGACCTGGCTCGCGCCCCGCAAGTCATGAGCGGCATCGTTGGCCTGGAGGTATTGACTCCGGGGCCGGTCGGAGTGGGCACCCGGTTCCGGGAAACACGCCGCATGTTCAACCGCGAGGCGACCGAAGAGATGACGATCACCCGCTTCGAGGCGCCTTCGTGCTACGTGGTGGAGTGCGTAAGTTGTGGCTGCCGCTACGAATCGGTGTTTCACTTCGCCCCGCACGCAGTGGGCTGCGAGGTCAGCATGGAGGTATCCGCCGAAGGTCTCACCCCGTTCGCGCGCATCCTGGGCCGCATGATGGGTCCGATTCTGCTGAAATCCTGTGCCCAGGCGTGCGAGGCCGATCTGGACGACCTGAAAAGGGCCCTGGAAGGCCGCGCCACGCCGGTTGCGGCCCGCGCGTAGTGGGGTCGCGGCGCAGGTTCCCGGCGACCCAGAGTAATCCCCGCGTGCGGGGGTCCGAATCCGTGGCAGTGAGCCCAACTCGATACCGATGAGCCCTCCGATCAGTTCCACTCCCGATTCCGAGCGCAAAGACCACGATCAGCTATTCAAGCGGCTGTTCGAAGCGTTTCTGCCCGAGTATATGAGGCTGTTTTACCCGGACCAGGCGGCCCAACTCGACTTCTCCCACATTCGGTTTCACCAGCAGGATGTGTTCTCCGGTCTACCCCACGGAGAGCGGCACACTCTGGATGTGGTGGCGGAAGTGGGCGCCGCTTCCCCGGCGGGGCGCGTGGTCATGCTGCACGGCGAGATCGAGTATGACCGCCGGGCCCCGCTCCCGGGGGAGATGTTCGACGCCTACTGCTGGCTGCGTCTGCGTTTCCGGCGCGAGGTCCTGCCCCTGGTGCTTTATCTCACCACCGGTGCGGGGGGACGCACCGAGGAGATCTACGAGGAGACGGCACTGGGGCTCCCGGTGGTGGTGTTCCGCGTGCTCTGCGTTGCCCTACGCAGCCTGGATGGGCTACAGTATCGGGAAGATCCCAACCCGCTCGGCCCCGCACTGGCGGCGCTGATGCAGCACCCGGGGGAGAGCCGGGTGAGCCACAAGGCCCATTGCCTGCGCGGAGTCACGCAGGCAGAGGTGAGTGACACGGGCCGGGTATTGCTGGAACACGTGATCGAGACCTACCTGCCGCTCGATCCTGACGAAGAGAAGGAGTTCCAAGAGATGCTGCAAACCCCGGAGTTCCAGGAAATCACCTACCACATCAGCCCCTACGAACTTCGCGGCGAGGCCCGCGGCGAGGCCCGCGGCGAGGCTCGGGGGCAAGTGGCGGAAGCCCGCGCGATCTTGCTACGCTTGGTGTGCCTGAAGTTCGGTGAGTTGGCCGAGGGGCAGGTCGCTCGGATTGAGGAAGCCGAGAAGGAATGGTGCGAGGCACGCCTCGACCGTATTTTGACCGCCCGGACTCTGGCAGATCTCGAACTCGAATAGCCGGTTGCGGAACCGGCGCAGGACTGCGCAAACCGCGACGGCCAGGCGCAAACTTGTCTGCACAGGTTGTTATTGCGCCTGGCCGACTGCGGGCAGCCGGGCGGCGCGTTTCCGGCGCCGTGTGTGCTATTCGCCGGCGACGCGGAGGCGCGCACGAGCACGGGAGAGTGCCTCTTCGGCAGCGACTCGCGACATCGCGTCCTGAGCGGACCGCAATTCATCCTGCGCGCGCACCAAAGCGCGTCTTGCCCGTTCGGGATCAATCTCGTCGCTGCGTTCAGCTGCGTCGGCCAGCACTGTGACCTTATTGTCGAAAATCTGGAGAAACCCGCCCGTAACCGCGATGTGGATCTCGTTTCCACTGAGGAGCACCAGACGCAAATCCCCCGGTTCGAGCTCCGACATGAACGGTGCGTGGTTGGAGAGGAGCCCGAAGGAGCCCTGTACGCCCGGGGCGCTGAGCGACGTGGCGGTCTCGGAAAGAACCACCCGGTCTGGGGTCACGATGTCTACGGTCAGCGGCATGGGAGTACTACCTTGAAGAACGTTGGGTGCGGGGACGCCGGATGGATACGGCGTCCCCGGAATGAGGACTACTGGCTGGCGAGACGCTTGGCCTTTTCGACCGCCGCCTCAATGTTCCCGACCATGTAGAATGCCTGCTCCGGCAGGTCGTCGTGCTTCCCGTCCAGGATCTCCTTGAAGCCGCGTACCGTCTCCTCGCGAGGGACGTAGGCGCCGGGCAGCCCGGTGAACACCTGTGCGACGAAGAAGGGCTGGCTGAAAAAGCGCTCCATCTTGCGCGCCCGGGAAACGACCAGCTTGTCCTCATCGGAGAGCTCGTCAATTCCCAGAATCGCAATGATGTCTTGCAGTTCCTTGTAGCGCTGCAACACCTGCTGGACCTGCTGCGCGACCTGATAGTGCTCTTCGCCCACGACAGCAGGGGTGAGAATGCGGGAGAACGACGCGAGCGGGTCCACCGCCGGGAAGATTGCTTTCGCCGCGATGCGCCGCTCCAGGTACACGAAGGCATCCAG
>SYMT01000438.1 GCA_005805375.1 Actinomycetota bacterium | reverse complement strand
GGTTGTTGTAATAGGGGACCACAAGCATGGCGCCGTCTACGCCGCACGCTTTGGCCTCGCGCGTGAGTTCAATGGACTCGCGTGTGCAGTAGTTGCCTGTGCCCGCGATGACACTGGCCCGACCCTCTACCGCGCTGCACACCGTGCGATAGAGCGCGAGTTTCTCATCCGTGGTCAGTGTGGGGGATTCGCCAGTTGTACCGGTCACGACAATGGCATCGCTGCCTGTGTCGGCGAGATGCTGCGCCAGGCGGGCCGCTCCCGGCAGATCCACCTCGCCATCGGGTCGCAGCGGAGTGAGCATGGCGGTGATCAGGCGTCCGAAGTCCATAGTCGTCGCTCGCTTTCCGTAGGGCCGCACACCAGACGCGGGCCCATTGCCGATTCCCGCCCGACGGCTGAAATGCCTCCGCGATTTCCGGTTAGCGCAGCAAACAGTTGCGCCTGACCACCTCTTCTGCGATCTGCACCGCATTTTGCGCGGCGCCCTTACGCAGGTTGTCGGCTACCACCCACAGAAGCAGGCCGCGCGGGGCCGTGGGGTCCTCGCGCACCCGGCCCACGTACGTGTCCGACCGGCCCGCCGCATCGAGCGGCGTGGGGTACGTACGAGCGTGCGGGTTCTTCTCCGTGGGCGCCGGCTCATCCATCAGGCAGATGCCCGGAAACGCCGCCAGGGCCCGCCGAGCCTCGTCCGCCGTGACCTTGCGCTCGGTTTCCAGGTAGACGCTCTCTGCATGCCCGGCCACTACCGGCACGCGGACCGTGGTGGGAGTGATGCGGATTGCATCATCGTGGAGGATCTTGTGCGTTTCACACACCATCTTCCACTCCTCATCCTGGTACCCGTTTTCCAGAAATGTCCAGCACCCAGCCAGCACATTTTGCACCAACTGTGCGGGGATCTGCTCGTACGGGGGCATTGCGTCACCGCGGGCGGCGGCCTGCAACTGCTGATCGAATTCTCTCACGGCGGGGGCTCCCGACCCGCTGATGGATTGGTAGGTACTCACGACGATCCGCTCCACGCGTGAAAGGTCGTAAATCGGTTTGAGGGCGTGGACCAGTTGTACGGTTGAGCAATTCGGATTGGCGATGATCCCCCGGTGTCGCTCTACGTCCGCGCCATTCACTTCAGGCACCACCAGCGGCACTTCCGGGTCCATCCGAAAGTCCTTGCCGTTATCAATGACGACGGCGCCGCGCCGGACTGCGTCCGGACCGAAGGTGACGGCGGCGCCCTTTTCCCCCTCGGTCCCCGCAAACAGAGCGAGTTGCACTCCCTCGAAAGCCTCGGGTGTGGTGGCGCGCACTTCGTACGTTTCGCCATCCACCGTCATCTGGCGATCCGAGCGGGCGAGCACGCGCAGGTGTTTCAGGGGGAAGTTGCGCTCGCGCAGCACGCGGAGCATCTCCACGCCCACCGCGCCCGCACCGACCACCGCCACCGAATACCCGCTGGACATTTGCCTCCTCCGCTTCGCTGCGTCCACGCTTCCGGCCCTAACCATACCTCATGAGGGGGCGGATTGGCGAGTGACGTACGGCCGGGGTGCCCGGTTGTGACCGGGAGGGCCGGCGGGACTGCGGCGTTCCCGGGGAGCGGGCCGGCGGACTGCATCCCTCCTTTGTCCGGATCGGGACGCGGGATTGTACGTCTGCTGTGCTTTCGGCGGCGGGTTGTGGGAGGGATTGTGCCGGTGCAGTGCCGAATGAAAACAGGGCACGGTTTGTGCTGAGCCGGACAGACGGGACCGCTGATCCGCCCCCGGCACAGCGAGTGCCGCGATGAGCGCTTCCATCCCAAAGCATGCACCAACTCGGCGATCTCCAATTCCACGTTGTCAGCGGCGGCCCGTTTTTCCTGGACGGGGGCGCGATGTTCGGCATCATCCCGCGTCCGCTCTGGACGCGCCTGTACGCGCCCGACGACCGCGGGCGCATTCGGCTGGATACCAACTGCCTGCTGGTGCGTACCGGCAGGGAGTGCCTGCTGATAGACACCGGGAATGGCCCCAAGATGGATGAGAAGGAACGGAGCATCTTCGGCTTGGCGCCCGGCGCACCGCTGCTGACAAATCTTGCGGAACTCGGCGTATCCCCCGCGGACGTGACGATGGTTCTGTTCAGCCACCTGCACATGGATCACTGCGGCGGAGCTTCCCATTGGGACGCCGACCGGTTGGTGCCCACGTTCCCCAACGCCCGCTTCGTTGCGCAGCGGCGCGAATGGGAGGATGCCCTTACAAATCGCAGCCACATGCGGACCAGCTATCGGCGCGAAAACCTGAACCCGCTGGCTGTCTCCGGCCGCCTCGAATTACTTGACGGTGATGCGGCAATCGCTCCGGGGGTTTCCGTGCAGGTCACCGGCGGCCACACGCCGGGGCACCAGGTGGTGCTGTTGCGGGGCGGCGGCCGGACCGCCGTGTTTCTGGGCGACATCTGTCCCACTCCGGCGCATTTCCGCCCGCCCTGCAACATGGCCTACGACATGGACCCGTACGCCACCATGCTGGCCAAAGCCGAACTCCTGGCCCGCGCTGCCGACGAAGACTGGCTCGTGCTTTTCGACCACGAACCGGACCGGAAAGCCGTTCGCATCCGGCGCGACGGAGAGGAGTTTGTTGCCCTCCCGGTCGAGTGACGCAGAGATGGCCGCGGCCCGCCGGGCTCCCGTCAGGCCGTACGGCGGAAGTTGGACGGGCTTGCCCGTTCCTGATGTGCCCTTATTCGGATGACGGGAGGGTGGGATCCGGCCTGCCCTCCGCGAGGTGTGCGAGGAACAGTGTGGCCAGGGCGGCGTCCTCCGGGCCGGCACCGAAGGGGAGAACATCACTGTCTTTGCCGAATTCCATAGATCCGGTCCCCTGAGCGGCATCGCTGTCGTGTGGGTGCAGTGTCCCGAGATCCTCCGCAGCGGACCGTGGGTCGAAGCTCGCTTCCTGACACAGCAGGCCCGCACGTCCGGTGCCGGGTGACGGCTCGATCCCAGTCTCGCTGGCCTGCCGGCATTGCTCCGGGACATCACCGGTCGCAGGATGGTCATCGCCCTGACAAGCAGCTTGTGCGGGGTGAACGCCCGGAGATCCGATCAGGGCAATTCCCGTGCTTGCGCCTGCCGGCTCTTGTAGTCGTCGAGCTCCGCGTGGAGGTCGTTATGCCGGCTCTGGATCGCGTCCGCCTGGGCCTTCATCAGTAATGGGTAGGTGTCAGCCCGTGCGGGCGCCGGGGGCAGGTCGTCCAACACAGCCTGGAACTTGCCCGCCTGCGTCTTCGTGCGGTGATACTGTGGTTCGTTGATGATCCCGCCGGGGTCCGCAGATCACCAGCAGTCCTTCGGCGACGAGGCGTGCTCCCGAACCGAGAGACTACCTCGTCCCAGGCTGCCCACTGCACGCCGGTTGGCAGCAGCCCAATAGAGTCCCAGGCGGTATCATTCGCTTTCTCCTGTGCCTCGCGTGCCGGTGGATTTCGGAACTGCAGGCACCACACTGCTCCGTCGAAACCAAGCACCGTTCCCCACCCAATGCGGTCCCGCTGAGAACTGAGCGGATTGGTGCATTCCGGCGGGCGGCGGGCGCGGCGGCCGCCCGCCGGAACGGTCTCCTGTCCAGGTGCAGGGCCACCGGGTCAGTCGGCCGGGGTGAGGATTACCTTGACGGCCTCGCGTTCTTCCACCAGGTGATAGGCCTCCAGCCAGTGGTCAATGGTGAAGCGGTGGGTAATCATCGCGTCCAGGTTGAGGGAACCGGCGGACATCATTTTCAGCACGGCCTCCCAGGTGCGCCAGTTGTGGCTGTAGGAGCCCTGGAGGCTGGCGGCTTTCGCGACGATGGGGTCGAGGGAGAGTTCGAGTGGTTTCGGACCCCAGGCAATCTTCGTAATCTGCCCGTTCCGGGCGACCACGTCCATCGCCAACTTCACCGCAGGCGTGGGGCCGGCGGCGTCCACCACCAGGGGCGCCCCGTACCCGTCCGTGGCCTCCAGGATCACCTTTGCCGCATCGGTTTCCTGCACATTGAGGAGCACGTCGGCGCCGATCTGCTTGCCCACCTCGAAGCGGCGCCGATCAGCATTCGTGCCGACGAGGAAGACCTGTCCCGCGCCCTGCACCTTGGCCATCTGCACCGCGAAGAGGCCGATGGGGCCCGGGCCGATCACCACCACCGGTTCGCCCGGACGGATCCGGCTCTTGACCACGAGCGCGTTGTAGGTCACGCAGGCCGGTTCGGTGAGGGCCGCGTGCTCGAAGGAAACGTTCGCGGGGAGGCGATGCAGGCAGCGGACGGGGACCCGTACAAAGCGGGTGAACGCGCCGTTCAGCCCGTAGCCGAAGCCGAGTCGCGTGGGGCAAAGGTTGTATTCACCCGTCAGGCAGTAGGGGCACTGCCCGCAGATGTACGCCGCGGTCTCACTGGCCACCCGGTCTCCCGGCTGGAAGCCCTTCACGCCCGATCCGACCTCCCGGATGATGCCGCAGAACTCGTGCCCCATCACCACCGGCGTGTTCACGTGGTAGGTGACGAAGTGGCGCCACTGCTCCACATCCGACCCGCACACACCCGCTGCCGTCGTTTCCAGCAGCACATCGGTGGGCCCGATCTCCGGCGCGGGCACATCCCGCAGTTCGACCTCTCCGTCGCGGGTTCCGTACTTGACGACTGCTTTCATACTGCCCTCCCGGCGGCTTTCACTTCGATCACGATCCTGTGCAGCAGGTCATAGAGACGAGTGTCGTCGTGGCTCGGTTTGAACTCTTCATTCTCGACCACGAGCGGTGCGCCGATCACCACCAGCGGCGCGCCGCGCTTCGGCATTTCGATCGCCTGCTCCAGGCTCAGGCCGCCCACTGCCTGGACAGGAATGGTTACTGCGGCGACCACTGACGCCAGATCGTCCAGCGGGCTCTTTCCCTTCTCGGCGTTGCGTTCGTCCAGCCCGGTGTGGACGATTACGTAGTCCACACCCAATTCCTGCATCATCCGGGCGCAGGCCGGCTTGTCGGGATGCAGCATGATGTCGCCCATCACCTTAGCGCCGTAATCGCGACCGGCGCGCACGGCGTTTGCGATCGTAGAAGGATGTGCTACGCCCATGACCACGACGTGTGTGGCGCCGGCTTTGAACATCATCTCCGCTTCCAGATACCCGGCGTCCATCGTCTTCAGGTCGGCGATGATCGGGTGCTGGGGGACTGCCTGGCGCAAGGCACGGACCGCGTGCAGTCCTTCGCCCAGGATCAGCGGCGTTCCGGCCTCAAGCCAGTCCACGCCGGCGCGTACCGCAGTCTCGGCCACTGGCATCGCGTCTTCGATGGTCATCAAGTCCAGCGATACCTGGACGATTGGTTCTGTCATTGGTTTCAGGTCTTGGAAGTGGACTTGTCCCCGGGTGCTCCGGCACTCCGCCGGCGGCGGGGAGGGGGCGCGGATCGGTTGTCTCGGTGTCGAAGCACGCGGAATGTCACGTGGCTTTGAGGGCACAGACACTGTGTCCTGCCCGTCGAGGAGTGTCTTCGAGTTCGGCCCGACCCGCCCTGGTTCCTGCTGAACGTACAGGTGTGACAACGACGAACGAGTTCCGTTGGCCTGGGGCCGAACCATGTTCTCACTTTAGCCACCTATCCCCGGTTCACACCGGAACGCGCCTCCGTTCCCAGCGCATCCATTTCCCGAGACCCACCACGCCCCCTGGCGTTCCCCACGTACCCGAGCCACGCGCGTAAGCAAGTGGACCACCTCGCGCCCTCCACCACCGCAACGGCCACCCGCCTCCGTACCCAGGCCACGCGCGGAGGCGAGGCGACCACCGTTACCGTTCCCGCTGCCGCGCCCCCCGTACCTGGACCACGCGCGGAGGCAAGTCGTCCCCTCACTGGCAAACAACCCTGCAGCCTGTCGGAAAAGTGCTCATCGGCCCTATCTCCGGGCCCCCAGGGGCGCGGAAACACTCGAAAACGGGGGGCTTTCGCCCGTTTTCTGTGGCTCTGGTCGCACCGAAGCGGGTTCTCCGACGGGTTGCTAGGCGCGACACTGGGCAGGTGTCACAGCTTCACTTTCACGACCTGCGGATACTGCCATCCTCTATGCGCCTCCCAGGTCCTGCGTCGCGCTGCCTTTCCGATATCGGAAGGGAAACAGGGTGAGCGCATGGCGGATACGCCACCGGAGGAAGAGCGCGCTGACCGCCACAAGCGCCACCTGGTAAGCGCGCGCGTGCCAGACCGTGATTTCCTGCCCCGCTGCAAACGTGATGAAATTGAACGCCCCATGCACTACCGATGCCAGCACCAACCCCACTCCGACATGCAGCAGGCGTTCCGGCCAGCGCTTCAGATGCCCGGCAAAGCCGAGCGCGCCGCCCCAGATGACACTGAACAGCACGTGCGCGCCGGTGGCAATCGGCCCCCGCGCCAGGATCACGCTGCCACCCTCGGCCGACATAAAGGCGAAGTTCTCCCACAGGGCGAACCCGGCACCCGCGGCGGCGGCGTACACGATCCCGTCTACTGTTTCGTCAAAGTGCGTCCAGGGCCAGATGAGGATCAGGATCGCAAGGAACTTTGCTAATTCCTCCACCGGTCCGGCAATCAGGAACGCCAGCCGGGCCCGCTCCAGCAGAGAGGCATCCGTGTTGACCCCGAATGGGAGCAGCCGGCTTTCCACCCGGTCGGCCAGGAAGAACGCGCCAATCCCCCCGCCCATCGCCAGCAGCACCATCCAGAATGGTTCCGGCCGTTTCCGATCTTCGCGGTAGAGGGCGTAGACCCACACGCCGGCGAACACGATCGCCAGGACCGTCCAACCCAGACTCCGCTCCAGCGCCGCAGGCACATCGCCCTCCCAGCCCGGCGACACGGCGCCGATGGGCAACAGTTGCCCGCGGCGCGCGCAATTCCTGCACCCGGCGGGTCGCACAGGACACGCCGGGACGCCGCCTTCTGTTCGTAAGAAATAATGTTGCACCGGGAAGGAGGAATGTGCATCTGCAGTGGCGTAAAATGAACCGGTTCAATCGAGCGCGTCGAGGGAGACGGAGGAAAGAGTGAATAGGGCAAACAAGCGACGACTGGTGCCGGTGCTGGTTCTGGCGTGTGTCGTCGGGACGATGACCCTGGTGGGTTGCGGGGGCGAAGGCCCGACGGAAGCAACCAACCAGAGTTCGAGTCAGCAGGCGCAGGATGTGAACCGAACCCTGCAACAGTCCGGGTCAGCGCAGCCCGGCACGACAGCTCCGCCGCCCACGCGGTGATTTCCATACCGAGGCAGGTACTCCGGCTACCGGCGTATCGAACAATCATTTCAACAGGAGTCGAACAATACCTATGAGACGACGAGGTTTCACCCTCATCGAGCTGTTAGTCGTCATTGCAATCATCGCCATTTTGGCTGCAATCCTGTTCCCGGTCTTCGCTCAGGCCCGGGAAACCGCACGCACGGCGTCCTGTCTGTCTAACCAGAAGCAGATAGGGCTGGCCCTGCGGATGTACACGCAGGACTATGACGAGGAATTCCCGCTGGGAACGTACCCGGCGCCGCGTAACTGGGAAGTGAACCCGGACGCGAACGGTCCGGACTGCAATTTGTCTGGGGGACGGGGCGGCTGGCAGGGTTTCAACCCTGGCGATGGTGGTCCGAACTATACGGGTTGCTCCTATGGACGAGAGTTTTACCGGACTCTCATGCACGTCCAGTTGGGGCCCTACATCAAGAACAAGAACATCTGGTACTGCCCATCTGACAAGCTGCGCGCGCCGTCGGCCGCCAACATGTCGAATGGTCTCCAATCCTACCAGTGGTTCCCGAACTGGATTTGGAACCATCGAAATGGTGGTTTCGTTCTGGTCCGATACTCCGACGGTAGGACGCTCGATCTGGCTGATGACAACCCGAGCGAGAAGTCCGATCGCGTATCCGAGCGTATGATCTTCATCGAGCGCGGCGCGTTCGGCTGGGACGGCCCGGACGCCCGAAACGGTTCCGGCAACCCTGCGCCGAACACGAACTTCAACCACTCCCGCGGTTACAATGCGCTCTACTTCGACGGGCACGCCAAGATGGTGACGTACGGTAAGAAGTGGACGACGATTCCCGCCACGGGCTGGCCGATTGCCCTGGCTCCTCGCTAAGCAGAGAGCCCAATTCCCCCCGCACCCAGGGGACCTTCGGGGAGGCGCGTACGCGTCTCCCCTTTTTGCATAGCCTCATTGTCAGGAAGGGACCGGGGGCGGACTTTGCGAATTACCCTGCAAGTCCCCACACGCTCCGGAGGAGCCCCGCATGAGCCAGCCCACCACGCGCACTGCCTACCCCATGGACGAAGGCGTCCGGAGCCGGGCGATGCGGCTCGCCATCTGGCAGGGCGTGCTCGAGACGATCGGCGGCTGGATGATCGGCGGGTGGTTCCTGAACTACTTTGCGATGGAACTCGGCGCGCGGGGCACCATGATGGGTCTCGTGCTGGCCGTGGGGAACGTGGTCGGGATCCTGCGCCTGTTCGCCCCGTACTTCGTCAACCGCTCGAACAACCGCAAAGGGGTCTGGCTCTGCGCGATCGTGGCCTCACGGATCATCTCGATCGGGTTTCCGCTGCTCGCGTTTCCGCAGTTCCGACCGGCGGGGATTGACCCGGTCTGGCTGCTGGTCGGGATTCTCTGCTCCACCACAATCGCGAATGCCGTCTCGGCCATCGCGTGGCTGTCGTGGTACGCCGACATTGTGCCCGAAGCCATCTGGGGACGCTACTTCGGGCGCCGCAACATCTATACCGCGGTCGCAGTGGCGGTGGTGACCATCTTCGGCGGTTGGGCCGTGGATGCCTACACACGGGCACATCCGGAGGCCAAGTTCTTTGCCTATGCCCTGATCTACGGCGTCGGCATCGCGTTCAACATCGCAGCCATCTTTCCGATGCTCCTGGTCCCCAACTTGCCCCTGCGCGAAGCCCCACCGAACCGCTCACTGTGGCAGGACATACGCGCGCCGTTCAAGGATGCCAACTTCCGGCGCTATGCACTCTTTCACTGCTGGTTGATGCTCGGCAGCGGCATCCCGCACGCCTCGTTCCAACTCTATGTCAAGGAGTATCTCGGTCTGGGACTGCTGGCAGTCGGCACCTTCCAGTTGACCAATCAGATCTTCAGCGTGTGGGGCTTCCGCGTGTTCGGGGGGCTCACGGACCGCTACGGGAACAAGCCCTTCATCATCCTCGGGCTGATTGGCGCGGCGCTCGGACCCTTCTTCTGGATTCCCTCCGAAGCGCCCCCGCCGGCGCTGGCGGTGGCTGTCACTGCCGGTGGCCCGCCGGGCTGGGTGCGCGACCTGATGGCGTCGTTTCACGGCATCGAGTACTTCGGCTGGATCTACGCTGCCTATGTCGTGTGGGGCCTTGGGTGGGCCGGGGTGAACCTGGGCAAGCAGAACCTGATGCTGAAAGTCGCGCCACAGGAAAACAACGTCGCCTACATCGCAGCGGCGGAGGGATTGGGGGGCGTCTGCCTGGCGATCTTCCAGGTGCTGGGCGGGATGTGGCTGGAAGGTCTGCTGAAGGCGGACTTCAGTTGGCAGGTGGGGGCACTGAAACTGAACGCATACCACCTGTTCTTCCTGGCATCGTTCGTCGGCCGTTCGTCCGCGGCCCTCTGGGTGTTCGGCATCCGCGAACCGGGGGCCAGTACCATTCGCCAGGTACTCACCCGCCAGAAACCAAAGGAGAGTCCGGAACTGGAGCCCGCGCCGGCCGGAGGACCTGCCGCACCGGGGTAGCCGCGGCGCGCCCCTAGCGCATCTCCGCGCGTCGATCGGGGAGGGGGCGCTCAGTGCAACCGGAGTGAACTATTCGGCGTGAGGAGCTTGCCGTTGCGCGGGGCCGGAGCAGAAGCTTCCCCCAATCCGGTTTGATTGACATGGCTCCGCAGGGCATTCATGCCGTGTCGCAACAGTGATCGCACCGTCGCAGGCTGGACCTGGAGCGTTTCGGCAATTTCCTCGTAGGATTTCCCTTCGTAATAACGGGAAATCACGACCGTGCGCTGCCGGGGCGGGAGGTGGCTGATGAGCTGGGGTAAAATCGCGAGGACCTGGTCGGTGAGCTAGCTCTGGTCCCATTCCTCCCTCGGATCCGCGCCATCACTCAGGTCGGCCCGGCTCTCCCAGTCCAGACTCACCTCGCGTTTTTGTCGCCGCCATTGGCTGCGCGCGAGCGTGTACACGGAGGTCGTGAGGTTTCGGACCAGATAGGGGCGGAGTGGGATACCGCGCTTCGGGTCATACGCGTCCAGCAGGGAGGCGAAGATGACGTAGATCTCACCTTCGAGGTCTTTCCGCGCTTCGGTATCTCCTCCGTAGCGCTTGATCAGCCCCCGCACCAGCGGTTGGAATTCCTTGTACAGAGAGTCCCGGCGGGGATCGGGGGGCATCGCCGACACCCCGGCAGCGCGGGCCGCCGCCAGAGCGCGTTGGCGCTGTTCGGCCCCGCGAATCTCTTCCCGGCGGATGACACACAGACCTAACTGCTCAACCAGGTCGCGGGGGGTGATCGGTTTGGCCGCGAAGTGATCTGCACCGGCATCCAGCGCCTGCATCCGCGCATCCGGCGCATCCTTGGCGGTAATGACCATCAGCGCCGGGGGCTGGGCGAAGTCGGCGCGCACGCGCCCGACCAGCTCCAGCCCGTCCATGCGGGGCATCATCCAATCAGCGACAATCGCGTCGTAGGGCGTCCGCTCCAGAGCCGCGAGCGCGTCAACCCCGTCTTCCACATGCATCACCCGGTGTCCCTGGCGGTGCAGCGCGCGGGCGTACACGAGGGCGGTCGCCGGGTCATCCTCCGCCAGGAGGACTTGCAGGGAATCTCGGGTTCGATTGACCGGATCAGCAGCCATTGGGTAGAGCACCTCGAAGAACAGGCTACGGGCAGGCCGGAATGGGGATGTTTCCCCGGCATGCGCGCGCCGGTCCTCCGCGGATCGGAACGCATGCACCATGTACCGCCGGGAAAACAGTCCTCACGAAGAGCGAGGCGCCCGAGGCCCGTGGGAATTCTCCACTGCTGGTTCTCATGATGGCGTACCTGGTGCGAAATCGTTACTAGGGAACCGCGCAGAATTAATCCTCCCGTCAGGCGGGGACCACTCCCGGGATGGTCACGAACCACTTCCCCAGTGCCGGGAGACGCTCGATCTGCGTTTCCAGGGCGGCCATCTCGGGTGCGAGGAGCCGCACGCCGGT
>SYMT01000437.1 GCA_005805375.1 Actinomycetota bacterium | reverse complement strand
GGGCGGCAACTCCTCAAATCCGCTCTGGATCTGTTCTTCCAATTGCCGGCGACTGAGTCCCGTGAGCGCCCGGTAGCGCGCATCGAACCGAAACTTCCGGTGCTGGATCCCGATGAAGTCCAGCACGGTCACGCAGCGTTTGCCCGGACAGTTCCGCAGGCCACGGCCAAGCTGCTGTAGAAACAAGGTCGCGCTCTCGGTGGGGCGCAGGAAGAGGAGCGTGTCCACCTCCGGGATGTCCACCCCTTCATTGAAGAGGTCGGCGGTGAAGAGGATGCGTACTTTGCCGTCACGCAGTGCCCGGACCGCGCCGCGGCGTTCCTCGGGGGATGATTTTCCCGTCACGGCGCGGGCCGCGAGGCCGGCCTCCTCGAAGCAGCGCGCCATAAACTCCGCGTGCCGGACGCCCACACAGAACCCCAGCGCTCGCATGCGACCGGAATCGTCCACATGCCGCTCGATGGCGGTAAGGATCTTCGCCACGCGGCTGCGTCCCTCGGCGCCGAGGTAGAGCGCCTCCAGCTCGGAGTCGACATATGCGCCGAGCTGCCACTGCAAGCCGCTCAGGTCCAGATCATCGGGCACGCCGAAATAGTGGAACGGTGCCAGCAACTGCAGGTCGAGCGCGTCCCAGAGGCGGAGCTCAGCGGAAATCCGCCCGTCGAAGTGTTTCAGAGCGTCAAGTCCATCGCTCCGTTCCGGGGTTGCGGTCAGGCCGAGCAGGACGGCGGGCCGCAGGAAGTCGAGCAGGCGATCGTAGCTCGGGGCGGGGGCATGGTGCATCTCGTCCAGGACCACCAGATCGAAATGATCCGCAGGGAACGGCAGCACATCTCCGGCGGCATCCAGCGATTGCACGCTGGCGAAGACGTGCCGCCACCTCGTCGGGCGCTCGCCGCCGCCCCACAGCTCGCCGAACCCCCCGTCGCGCAGCACATTCCGGTACTGATGGCGGGCCTGGCGCAGGATCTCCTCGCGATGCGCGATGAAGAGGAGCGTGTCCACGCCCTCCTCGCGGAGGCGCTCGTAGTCGAAGGCCGCCACGAGCGTTTTGCCCGTCCCGGTAGCCGCCACCACCAGGTTCCGGCGGCGCCCGAACAGGCTCCGCTCTCGCTCCAGTTGCTCCAGGATGATCTGCTGGTGCGGATAGGGCCGGACGTCGAAGAAGACGGTGGCGCCCTGCCCCTCCGGATCGGTGTCCGCTCGCACGGCGGCGTCCAGGCGGGTCCCGTCACGGAGTGGGTCGTAGGGCTCGAACGTCGGGTCGTGCCAATAGCGGTCGAATGCCGTCGCCACCCGGTGGATCACCTCGGGGGTTTCGACCGCGGACAGGCGAACGTTCCATTCCAGGCCATCCACCAACGCGCTGTGACTCAGATTCGAGGAACCGATGTACGCCGTCGAGAGACCACTGTGGCGATGGAACAGCCACGCCTTGGCATGCAGCCGGGTGCGCGCGGGCTCGCGATCGTACGCCACGCGCACCTCCGCGCCCAGTTCGCAGAGGGCATCCACCGCCCGGCGCTGTGTGACTCCCATGTAGGTGGATGTCAGCACGCGCAGTTCGCCCCCGCGCCGCACAAACTCCTGCAGGGATGATTGCACCAGGCGCAGGCCGTTCCACTGGATGAACGCGCAGAGGAGGTCCACCCGGTCCGCCGAGGTGAGTTCCTTCTCGAGTGATCTCGCCAGGCTCGGCTCACCCCTTTCGTTCACCAGAAGCGCACTCTGCCCGAGCGGAATCAATGGGCGCTCCGGCCGCGCACGCAGGGGATCGTTGGACGCCACCTCGCGGAGCACCCGGGGCGGCTGGGAAAGCTGTTCCTCGGGTCGCGCCAGGTCGCCGGCCAGCCCCTCCAGATCCTGGAGCAGAGAAGCCGCCCAGCCTGCCCCGCGCGACACGAGTCCGGCGCTCTTTCGCTCGTCTTCCTCATCGGACCGGACCAGAGCTCGCAGCACGCCCAGCAACACGTTGGCCACCTGTCGTGACAGCAGGTGCGGGGCCTCGTGCGCGCGGAGGTCCGCTACCTCTGCCCGCAGTCCCGGCGGCAGCGACTCGATGAGTCGGATCAGGCGGGCCGTGAGTGGATGCTCATAGAGACCGGGCGCCAGTTCGTCCGATGCAGTGCGGGGTGGTTTCGCCACGGCGGAGTGCTCTCCGGAGCGCTCGGGGCGCTCCAGCCCGGTCTACGGTTTCCGATGTTCTTGAAAGAACCGGACGGCGAGTCGGGCGGCCTCCGGCGGGAACCCATGCCCGCCGGGGTAGAGGAAGGTCACGACATCGGCTCCGCCCGGCGAGGGGTACCGCGTGCATCGCTCCGCCCACGGATCGCCCGCGCCGCAGCGATTGAGTCTCCGGACCGCGGCCATCGTGCGCTCCTGCCACTGAAACCGGACCAGCGGATCGTTCTCTCCCGCGATGTGCAGCACTGGCCTGGGTTTGGGGAGGGCCACTCCGCGAGCCAGGACCGCGCCCGAGGGCGCGAAGGCGGCGAATTGCTCGCCCCGCGCCGCCCAGAGGAGATAGGTGAAGCCGCCTCCGTTCGAATGGCCCGCGGCATAGAGGCGCCGCTCATCCACGCGGAACTCGCGGGTCAGGGTCGCCAGTACCGCATCGAAGAACTTGAGGTCCCGGTCGCCCTGGTCGCCGGGACCGGCCTGCCAGCCCGACCTCTTTCCTTGCGGATCGGTGAGGCGGCCGGGTGTGTTGAGGCCCTGCATGTAGACGACGATCGCCTCGGGCCAGAGACTGTGGTAGGCAAAGCCGCGGGCCGCGCGCTCGGCGGTCCCACCATGTCCGTGAAAAGCGAAGAGGATCGGAGTCGCCGCGCCGTGTGCGCGCTCCGGTGCGTACACGAGCGCGGTCCGCCTGACGCCTTCCACGGTCCACTCGCGCAGTGACGGCATGTCGGCGGCGCGCGCGGCGCCGAGCGTCGAAACCGCCACGACCAGGAATAGAAGAGGCACTCTCATGAAGAGCAGCATCCCTGTGCCGGGAGGGTGAATCGGCGGCCCGAAGGACCTCATCGGCCTACCGGCGAACGGTGGGGCACCCTCAAGGCCGGGCGCCCAGGAGAGAATTGCGCGCCCGTCGGGTTCTTTCCTTCTCCCATGACGACACCCACCTCCCCTCCGCCAGGTTCGCGCCGGCCTTCCATGCCGCGCGTTGCACCCCGAGTCTGCGCCCGGCGGAACGCGCTCGCAATCGGCGTTCTCGTGGCCCTGCTGCTGACGGTCGGCTTCGGGCAGGGACTACGGGTCCGGGCAGCGGACGCTCTGCCCTACCCCCGGATCAGCCGCGAGGCGTTTCAGGCTCGCCTCCCGTTTTTCGACTACGACTCGGGCATTCCTCTCGATGGAAGGGTGGTGCGCCAGTGGGAGAGCGACGGGACCGTGCGCCGGAAGGTGGTGTTCCGGGGAGCGCAGGGGTTTCTTGTGCCGGGGATGCTGGAGTTCCCGAAGAACGGGCTGAAGCCGCCGCCGTTGGTGCTGCTGCTCCACGGCTGGTCCGGCTCGAAGGACGATTGGTGGAGAGCCGACAGCTACCTGTCCGGTGGGGTGATGCGGAAGGCGCTCCTGGAGAGCGGGCACGCTGTGCTGGCGCTGGATGCAGCAACGCACGGTGAGCGCAGCCACGAGATTGATTTCCAGCACGTCAACCCGTTCGAGGATCCCCGGGCCCCGGCGCGACGCAACTACTACACCTTCTCCGAGATCACGATCCAGACGATCAAAGACTACCGTCGCGCACTGGACTACCTCGCCGGACGGGGAGAGGTGGACATGAAGCGAATCGGCCTCGTGGGCTACAGCATGGGCGGAATGGACGCCTTTTACTTGCTGTCGGTGGAACCCCGGATCCGGACTGCCGTTGCCTGCGTCCCGCCTCTCCACAGCGCGGGCTACGGTCCGACTTCGCCGATTGACTACACCTGGGGTGTCGGCGATACCCGGCTGTTGATGCTGATGGGCCGCACCGATGAACTCGGAGACGCGGCCCGGGTCGAGGCGTCGTACCAGCAGTACATCCGCTCCCCGAAGAGCAAGCTCATCTGGTATGACGCGGGCCACAAGCTGCCGCCTGCCTATGTGCGGGATGCGGCAGCCTGGGTGAAGGCGCACCTCTAACAGTCTGTCGGAGACAGGGTCCAGCCAGTGTTCCGTGCCACTCACGCCACCGGAGTGCCCTGGTGCCCGGCGCCCGCCCACACCCGCTGCAGCAGGCTCAAGTCCGCAAGCATGTGAAATCGCCGCTGGCGCTCCTTCTTCTACGCCTTCTCGGTCGAGAACAGGTCCGGCTCCGCGGAGGGCCGTCCACCAGTTCCGCGAAAAGCACTGCCCGCGCCGCCGCAAGCGGTCGCCGCGCCCATCAGCGGTCGAGCGTGGTGGGTGCCCGACCCGGATGGAATTCTCCCGCGCGGAGGCCCTGTGCGTGGCGTCGAGCGGCAGGGCAGGGCGACTGCGATCAGTTTCATCTTCGGGGGCATCAGGGCGCGTTTTCAACTTCCATCACGGCGGCGCAGTCGCAGGAAGGCCGGGGAATTCGGGGAGGCGCACGGTGATTCTGCGCCGAGGACGCGGAATTCCTCGGACCCTTGCGAAAGCCCGGCAAGGAGAGCGGAAACCGCTTGTTCCGATTGTCGGCCGATCACTCCGTAACATCGACCACCCCATGCCGGCGTCGGACGCCGGTCTGCCGGCGCAACGGCGCCCCGCATTCGCGACAGAGGAATTCGCCGCCACGAGCGTGGAAATCCTGTAGACGGCGGCCATGGTGCGCTCCCGGGGGGGCGACGTGGGCCACGAAGGAGGAGCACTATGCGGCGGACCCGCGCCGACCAGGACGGCGTCTGGAAAGAGATCCTGGAATATTACCCGGAGCGCGCCGTCGAGCTCTGCTTCCCCCGGATCCACGCCCTCATTGATTGGAGCCGCGGCGTCGAGTTCCTGGACAGCGAACTCCGCCACGTGCTCCGCCGCGGCGCCATCGGCCGCCGCACCGTTGACAAGCTGCTCCAGGTCTACCTCAAAACCGGGGAAGAGGCCTGGATCCTCCTACACCTGGAAGTGCAGCACCGCTTTGATCGGGACTTCCCCCTGCGACTCTTCGTCTACGCCTACCGGCTGTTCGACCGGCACAAAAAACCGGTCATCACCCTGGCGCTCCTCGCCGACCGGGACCCGGACTGGCGCCCACAGGGGTTCGGCTGGCAGTACGGGGTGTCGGGGATGCAGCACCAGTTCGAGCACTGCAAGATCCTGGACTTCGCCGCACACCGCGCCGCGCTGGAACAGAGCGCAAACCCCTTCGCTGTGTTCGTGCTGGCGCAACTTGCACTGCTGGAAGCGAGCCGCAGCCCGCGACGGCGGTTCGCGATGAAGGTAGAATTGCTCCGCGGGTTGCTGCGCCGGGGGTTCCCGCGCTCGGACGTGGAGGCGCTGTTTCGCTTCCTCGACTGGCTGATCACCCTGCCGCCGGGACTGGAAGAGCAATTCGATGCGGTGGTACGCACGCTGGAGGAGGAGCCCAGAATGACGTTTGTCACGGGGATCGAACGCCGGGCCCTCGCCCGAGGGCTGGCCGAAGGCGAAGCCCGAGGCGAAGCCAAAGGCAAAGCCGAAGTAGTGGCGCAACTGGCACGTAAGCGGCTGGGCGAGCCGTCCGCCGCAGCGGCCGCGTGGTTCGCGCGTTTCATGACCGAGACGGACCTAGACGCGCTTCTCGACCGGCTGCTGGTGGTCGAGAGCTGGGAGGAGTTGCTCGCCGGGGCAGGCCCTGGCGGCGCACACGCCTGACGGATTGCCCTCCCGGGCTTGCCGCCGGCCGGCGGGCGTCCGGCCCGATCGGAACAACCGGGTGGCTGCGCCTTCAGGCCGGAGCGGGGCAACGCTGACCAGGAAGGAGGAGCGCGATGCGGCGACCCGCGCCGACCGGGACGGCGCCTGGAAGGAGATCCTGGAATACTACCCGGAGCGCGCCGTCGAGTTCTGCTTCCCCCGGATCCACGCCCTCGTGGATTGGAGCCGTGGCGTCGAGTTCCTGGACGGTACAAGTGTGTGCCAGGAGCACCCACTGCGCAGGCGATAGAAAATCCGGTCCTCTCTGCCGCCCTCCCAGGCCCGCGCTCCGCCACGCACGTTTCCGCCGGGAGGACGCACAGATCCGGTGCATCCATCCCATACGCCGGGTGCATGGACGCCAACAGCCGGGGCGTCCGCTCCAGGTGTCCCACTACGGGAATGGCAGCCCAAATTATACAACATTTCAGCAATAAACGGGGGGGGGTTGAACTCTAAGCATCAAATATCTGACGGAAAGGACTCAGCCCGGACATGAGAACTCCGGTCGCGACCACCATCGGGTCCCCACTCGCGCGGGCCTGCACCTGGGTACACTCGCAGCGCTCCCTGATCCCCGTGCTGCTGCTCGGCTTCGCAGCACTGCTGGCCCAGCAGGCTGCGCTGTCCCAGTCCCCCCCACCCACGACATCACGGTCTACAAGGCCTTCAACGCCGACCTCGGGGACCCGCCCTACGTGCCACTGGACCTCGGTTTGCCGCGTAACGAGGCGATCCTGACGGCGCAGGTGACCCTGGCGGGCACGAACACGCCGGCGCCCAACGTATCCGTGACGTGGACAACCGACCATGGCCAGTTCGTGGCTCTGGACGAATTTGGACTGCCGGACTATCTCCCCACGGTTACCACCATCACCGCCGCCGACGGGAGCACCGGTGCGGTGCTCTCCGTAGATGACCGCCACGCAGTGGCATGCACGGTGACTGCCGCCTGTGGGGGAGGGGCGGATGAGCAATTCCTCCACTTCATCCCAGACGTCTTTCCAACCGGTGATGTGACGCAGGCCAATGCCCCCTTCGGTGTGGCTGTGGGATCCGGACGCACTCTCCCGGTGGTGTTTACAAACAGTACACTCCCCAACCCGTGGCCCTGGCCCGCGGCGAATCCTGTCTACCACATCAATCGCCCGCCAATCCCTGGGGTCAGGTTGAAGGTTGGCGTCGGGCCAATGGACGGCATTCGCGACCTCGCCTACGGTTCCGTAGGCGTCACGGATGTCGTCACCGATGCCAACGGCCAGGTGAAACTTACCTACACGCCCACAGCAGTCCTTCCAGGAGGCGCCCAGGAATCAGCGGAGGCTGTCATCTGGCTTGAGGACCGGCCCCGCAGGAATCGAACTAAGAGAGTCTTTTTGGCCTGGACTTTGGCCAAAATCATGGGGCGTAACACGCCGCCATGCGCAGCCTCTGGAGCAGTTTCTGGGGAATTAGGCAGGAATCGGACGCCGCAGACGACCCCGCGTAATTCAGCCCCTCCCAAAGGTGGAGCCGGACCGTGGCCAGGACATCGCTGAAGGTGGTCCCCTCCTTGGGATACCAGCTGCTCCGTAGACCTTGAAGCGGCGTCAATCCCCACACCTGCATGCTGAGCACGGCCACGCTAAACAGGCCGCACAGACACGGCGTGCTCCGCTGGATCGTCTTGTCCGCCCCACGGCGCTGCGTTTCAAACCCCAGATGGGCCCGCAGTTCGGCGAACGTCACCTCAATGTTCCAGCGGCCCACGTACGCGCCGACCACCGCGACCGCCGGGCGCTCCCAGACGCTGCAGCCCAAACACACGGGGGCGAACGGGGCGCTGCTGCCCGCCAGGGGCCGCACGAGCACCCACCGGAGCCGCACCGGGGCGTGTCCCGACGTGTACCACAGACAGGTGCCCGTGGCGACCTCTGCCTCCCGCGTCGTCCCCCCATACCACGCGAGTGTGATCCGCTCCCAGCGAGTCGTCGGCTCTTGCAGGTGCTGCGCGGGATTGGGGAGGCGGACGCCCTTCTGCGGCTTCGGCCCCCGTTTGGAGGCGGGCTGCGGCTCAGGCACGGCGTATAATGCGGCGT
>SYMT01000436.1 GCA_005805375.1 Actinomycetota bacterium | reverse complement strand
GAGATGACCCGGAAGCGCACCCAGGAGAACGTCATGGACGCTCTCTCGCATCCGTGCCCCTATTGCCAGGGACGCGGTCGGGTCTGGTCGCCGGAGACGATCTCGATCCAGATCGAGCGCGAAATCCGGAACCGCAGCGCCAAGGAGCCGTTTGAGGCCCTGCTGGTTTACGCCAACCCGGAGACGGCCACGTGCCTGATCGGCGCCGAGGGCGATGGCGTGGACGCACTCGAGCAGCGCATCGGCCGCCCAATCTATGTGCGGTCACGCCCGGACTACCACTTCGAGCAGTATGAGGTCCTCTCGGCCAACCTGCTGGAGATGGAGCAAGAGGTGCGGAGCCGGCAGGCAGGTGAGACCATCGAATGCCATGTCGTGAAGGGCGAGGTCGTGCAGGCGCCGCGGAGCGCCGCCTGGGCGGACGGCTACTTCCTGGATGTCGGCAACGCCGTCCGCTTCCAGGGGCAGTCCATGCGCGTGCGGCTCACGCAGGTGGGCCGCAGCTATGCCCTCGCCGAGCCGGTCTGACAAGAAAGGGACCGATCAGTGCTGGATTTACTCTCGCGCCGCCGGAGCGGTCATTCCCGGCGGATCTCAAGCTGGGATGTCACGGGGCGCAACCGGGATAGCTGGGTGGTGGAGCCGGGAGAGACTCGCTCTCTGGCGGATATCCCCGGCGCGGGAGTGATCCGGCACATCTGGTTCACCATCGGCTCCGAGGATCGGCTGTACCTGCGCAAGGCGGTCCTCCGCATGTACTGGGACGGCATGGAGCGCCCCAGCGTGGAGTGCCCCGTGGGGGACTTCTTCGGCGTCGGGCATGGCCGTGTGGGCTCGTTTTCCTGTGCGGTGCTGAACATGAGCGCCAACCCGGGGAACGATCAGAACGCCGGGATGAATTGCTACTTCCCCATGCCGTTCGCCGATGGCGCCCGGATTACGCTTGAGAACCAGGGCGAAACCTGCATTCGTTCCCTCTACTGCTGCTTCGACTATGACGCGCTGCCGTCGGTAGGGGACGACGAACTGCGCTTCCATGCCTGGTGGAACCGGGAGAATCCCTGCATCCCCGCCGCTGGTCCGGACACCCAGGACGCGCGCGCCAACCTTTCCGACGCCGAGAACTACCTTTTGGTGGAGGCAAGCGGCGCCGGGCACTTCGTCGGCGCCCACCTCTCCATTCACAACCTCTGCGGCGGCTGGTGGGGCGAGGGCGACGACATGTTCATGGTGGATGGGCAGAAATGGCCCCCGGATCTGCACGGAACGGGGACGGAAGACTGGTACGGGCAGGCGTGGGGCAGCCAGCCCCAGAACGCGTTCCTCTACAACGGCGTCTCCTACCATCAGGGCAACCACAACGATTACAATGAGCGCATCACGGTCTATCGCTACCATGTCTGCGATCCGGTAATCTTCCACGAGAGCCTGCGCGTGTCCATCGAGCACGGACACGCCAACGATCGTGCCGATGACTACTCGAGCGTTGCCTACTGGTACCAGACGCTCCCGCACGCGCCGTTTCCGCCGCTGCCGCCGGTGGCGGCGCGCCTCCCCCGCGCCAATGTGCGCATCCAACCGGTAGACCTCCCGCTCCGCCCGGATCGTCCCGTTTCGGGCAGCGGCTTCGACCCGAGCTACTCATGAAACCCTGGCTTCCCGCTTCCGCCTTGGCCCTGTGGGTCGGGACCGTCACTGCCCTCGCCGCGGCGCCCCAACCCGGCACACCGCTCCCTGCCCCCGGATGGCTCTCCAACCTCGACGAGGCGCGGAATGTCGCCCGCAAAGCGAAAAAGCCAATCTTCCTCGTCTTCCGGTGAGAGCGGTGACCCAGTTGCAAAGGGTTTGACGAGCAGGTTGTTCGTCTTGATAGCGAAATCGCCGACCTTGCCGGGCAGTTCGTACTGGCCCGTGTCACCAATATGCGCGGAGTGGATCTGAGCCGCTTCGACTTTGACTACGACCTGACGTGGGCCGGGTTCTTCCTGAATGCCGACGATCGCGTCTACGGTCGCTTCGGAGGACGTGACGCAAAGTCCGCCGAAAGGCATCTGACTCTGCCCGGCCTGAAATATGCGATGCGGAAGGCGCTGGACGCCTATCGCCGGGAGCCGAATGCCCTGCCTTCCCCCGCCCCCGGCGCCCCACGCCGCGTGGAAGAATACACGGAGGGGCGGAAGCTGAAAGCAGACCAGTGCATCCATTGCCACCAGGTCTACGAGTTCTCCCGATTCGAGATCAGCCGGGCGGGCGGCTGGAAGAAAAACATGGCGTGGGTCTACCCCCCGCCGGACCGCATCGGGCTCAACCTGGACCCGAACCAGGGGGACCGTGTGGCTGCCGTCACCCCCAACAGTCCGGCGGCAACGGCCGGACTGCGGTCCGGGGACGTGCTGCGCCGGGTAGGGGGTGCGCCGGTCGCCTCTTTCGCGGATGTGCAGTACGCCCTGAACCGGGCTCCGGCCGCCGGTGAAATCCCCGTCACGTATGAACGCGGGGGAAAGGCCCGGACCGCAACCCTGCGAGTGGCAACCGGATGGCGCAGCGGTGATCTGTCGAATATCGCCTGGCGCAGCTCCATGTGGCGGCTGGAACCCGCCGCCAGCGTCTACGGCGATGATCTACCGGCGGCGGAGAAGCGCACCCTGGGCCTGGAGCCGGACGCCCTGGCGTTCCGGCAGGGCAACTTCGTGCCCAACCCGGCCCGCCAGGCCGGCATCG
>SYMT01000435.1 GCA_005805375.1 Actinomycetota bacterium | reverse complement strand
GGCGGCGGTCATCCACTGCACATCGCCGGGTTCCAGACGGCCATGGTTTCCAGCAGAGTCGCGGTGCTCCAATTCGCCCTGGTACAACAGGGTTACGGTCTCGAAGCCCCGGTGCGGATGCTCTCCCACACCGCGAGGAAGGTCGGACGGAGGCATCTGTTCCGGCGCTGCGTAGTCCAGCAGCAGGAACCGGCTGGTGTCGGCCGTGGCTCCAGGAACCGGGAGCAGGCTTTGGACGTGGAAGCCGTCGCCAACCCAGTGCGGCTCAGGCGCCCCGTGAATTCCCAGAATCTCTTTGCGCATGGCCCTACCCCTATCTCCTGCAGCGCGGGACGATTCCCTGCGCACCCCCGGTGCATTCTACGGGGAATTCGGCGCCGCCGAGCCTGACCCGAACCGGAACCAGTTTCGCGCCGGTGGGGGACCGCGCCACCCGCCCCCGGGAAGGCGAAGGGCAATCTCGGAAAGGCGAAACTCGAATCCCGAAACCCGTGTCAACAACAACATGTTCAACGTGTACACACGGGGAGTAGGGGACCGCCGCCGTAATGCACATATGCGGCGCGCGCTGCTCCAGGTCGGTCTCCTGGGGCCGCTCGGTCTCTCGCTCGCACAGGTGCGGGCGACCGCTGCGGCGGGTGGCGACCCCGGCGCCCGCCGCGAAACGAGCTGCATCCTGCTCTGGTTGACCGGCGGACCGAGTCACCTGGATACCTTCGACCCCAAACCGGACGGCCCGGCGGAGATCCGGGGCGAGTTTGGAGTTCTGAACACGCCGGTGGCGGGCATGCGTGTGTCGGAACCGTTTCCGAAACTGGCCCGGCTGGCGCCGCACTACGCGCTCCTGCGCTCCGTCCATCACACTCAGCCGGATCACGTGCTGGCCCACCAGCACGTGCTGTGCGGCCAGGCCAGCCTGGACGCTCCCTATCCACACCCCGGCGCGGTCATCTCCCGGCTGCGCGGAGGTGTGGCGCTGGCGCCCCCGTTTGTTGTGCTTCCCCGGCTGCTCACGCTGACCACCTTCGGCACCAGCCAACTCGGCCAGGACGCCGGAGCCATGGGCCGTGCCTTCGATCCCCTGGTGCCCGAGTCGGTGCCTCCCGTGGCGGAGAAGGGGGTCGAGGCGCTCCAGCAGGGAGAAATCCTCTATCGGGTGCGGGATCTCGGCATGCCGCCGGGTGTCGAAGAGGCACGCTTCCGCCGCCGGAAGGAGCTGCTCGCTTGTGCGGACCGCGGGGCAGACGCTCAACTGGGGCCGGGGGCTGCGGGGGCCACCGCGGCCCGCAGGAAGGCCTTCGAGTTGATTGCCTCTCCCCAGGTGCGCGCGGCGTTCGACCTGAGCGGGGAGTCAGCCGCTCTGCGGGATCGCTATGGTCGAAACTACGTGGGATTGGGGTCGCTGGTGGCCCGACGGCTGGTGGAGGCGGGTTCCCGCTTCGTCACCGTCAACTTCCAGGGGTTTACGAGTGGGTGGGACACCCACAACGACAACTTCCACGCGATCCGCGACCGGTTGGGGCCCACCCTTGACGCCGCGCTCAGTTCGCTGCTGCTGGATCTCCACGACCGCGGGCTGCTGGATACCACCCTCGTGCTGTGTCTGGGAGAGTTCGGCCGGGGTCCGGGGCTGGAGGGAGCGGCCGGCCGGGGACACTGGCCGCACTGCTTCACAGTGCTGGCCGCCGGCGGGGGAGTGCGGGGCGGCCAGGTCATCGGCGCGAGCGATGCCTACGGGCAGTACCCGGCCGAGCGCCCTATCCCCTCCCCGGACCTGCTCGCCACACTGTACAACCGTTTCGGTCTTGCCCCCGATGCGACCTACACGGCCCGCGATGGCCGCCCGCAGCCGCTGGCGCCCGGCGGAGAGGTCATCCGCGAGCTCTTCGCGTGACACCTACCGGCCCATGCCGAATGGGTAGAATGTGCACAGCTATTTAGCCGATGCCTGCTCGCGCAGCCGTCCGATCGTGTGACCTGCCCGATGAGATCATCGTGTGCCTGGGTGCGGGCACTTGTGTCAACCAACTGCGCGGCCGGGTCGAACCGGAGCGGGCGGGGATGAAGGTTGCCATCGCCGGCGAGCCTGGGTGCGTGGTGCGACTGCCGGGACCAGTTCAATATCAACGCGCCCCAGGTCCGTCTCCGCCGGAGGGCGCGCCCGTACCCTGATGCGCTCGATATTTCGAAGCGGCCACCGGATCAATGTAGAAATCGGCGGTCCGCGCGCGGTCGAGTGCCAGGGTGAGACTCATCGTCCGCGCGCGGACTGGGACTTCAACGGTGATGTTGGGTTCGCGCCCGGAGGAGTTGGTGTACCAACCGGGATCGGCGTTCGGACGGAGGTTGACTCCCGGTCCCGCCAGAACACGAAGTCGAGCTTCCTCCAGTGCGGTGCCCTGTACCAGGGAAAAACCCAGGGTGATCCGGCGCGTGGGACGAGACGGCAGGTTCGGGTCATTCCCATCCACTGAGTGGAGCAGCAGCCGGGTGCCGCGGAAGTCGTGCGCACGACCCAGCGCCATGCGGTTTCCGCGCGGTGGGACGGGGATGTTTGCGACCGTCCAGGTTTCGTCAGACCGAAACGCGGCGCGGGACGAGCGCACGAGTCGTGCTCGAACTCGAAGAATCCCCCGGGGGATTGCGACTCCGCGGAGCAACGCCACTGCGTCCAGGCTTCCGCGGGTACCGGAGGAAAGATACCAGCCCTGTTCCGGATAGACAACGTTCGCATTCGAATCAGCCAGCTCGACGTCTTCGATCTCCATCGTGCCCGCGGGCGGAACGCCAGCCATCGGCACTGCCAAGCGTAGATGGAACAGCGTGGAAAGCGATGGGAGCGATAGGCGCGTGACTGGGCGGATCGGCAGGAACTCAGAGAGGCCCAGGCGCGCCAATTCTCGACAGGCCAGTTCGTACCGGGCGCTGCGAGTTTCTCCCTCCAGTTCCCAGACGCGGACGCTGGCCAACCGGACGCCGGCGTTCCACTCCGCTCGCTTCGGCAATCGGTCGGCACCCCACCGCGATGCTCCGGACCACAGGGGGTTGCGCGCTACCAGAACGGCGAGCGAGCGGGGAGCCCCGGTGCCGTCGCCTGGCTCGAAATGGACCTGGAGGCGGGGGCTCTGCGGGGCCGCAGCAGGACATTGCAGAACTACACACTGGTCCACTCGCTGTCTACCCTCGGCGAAAGACCAGGACCAACTGGGTGGGCTGAATGACAGGGATACGTACCGTGCCGCCGAAAAGGGTTCAGTCTCACAACCAGCAATACAGATAGGTCGCCCCCGGGCATCACAGATGCGCGCCTGCAGGTCCGCTTTGTCCAGCGCACCATGCCCTACGCGACGAATCACGAATGCCAGAGGCGCGGCATTTACGTAAGTAGCCTTGAGCGACAGCCGGTCGAGCGCGGACGGACTGGGCCTCAGGGCCGGTGGGAGTGCAAACAACACCCGATCAGTCCACGGCACCGGCGGCGGGAACGACTCGCCCTCGCGCAGTACGGCCATCAACCGCAATTCCGTCCCATCCGGCAGGCGACAACGCGGTTTCCCCGGATCCTGATCGTGGATCCACGCGGCGAGTCCGATCGCCGCCGCCAGCAGGAGCACCGATCCCAAGAGCCAGATTCGTCGGGAGCCGTCCTGCGGGGCTGCACCTGCGTGCTGTCGCGTCGTCTTTCGCATGGGTCTTGGAACTATAATTGCACACAAAATCCCATGCGAAAACTTTCCCTTCAAGATCTCTTTCCCTTTCCCCTGGACGACTTCCAGCTTGAGGCGACGGCCGCACTGGAACAGGGGCAAAGCGTGCTGGTCTGCGCTCCCACCGGCTCCGGCAAGACGGT
This sequence comes from Actinomycetota bacterium, assembly GCA_005805375.1. Lineage (GTDB taxonomy): Bacteria > Armatimonadota > SYMT01 > SYMT01 > SYMT01 > SYMT01. Next base: position 10,080 of record SYMT01000435.1, on the reverse strand, counting down.
GGTCGCCGAGTACGCCATCCATCTCGCGCTCGCCGCCGGGCAGCGCGTGTTCTACACAACGCCGCTCAAGGCGCTCTCCAACCAGAAGTTCCGGGATCTGGGCCGCACGTTGGGGGAGAACCACGTCGGGTTGCTCACCGGCGACATCAGCGTGAACCGCGATGCGTCGGTGGTGGTGATGACCACCGAAGTGTTCCGCAACATGTTGTATGGAACTACCCTGGGTGCGGTCGAAACGAACCTGAAGGATGTGCGCTGCGTCATCCTGGACGAAGTCCACTACATGAACGACGCCCAGCGGGGGACGGTCTGGGAGGAGTCGATCATCTATTGCCCGGACTCCGTGCAACTCATCGCCCTCTCTGCGACGGTGGCCAATCCGGACGAGATGAGCGCCTGGATGACCCACGTGCATGGTCCGACCCGCCTCATCACCAGTGAGCATCGGCCCGTACCCCTGCGCTTCCACTATTTCGACGGTCGCAACCTCTCCCAACTGTTCCGCCGCACGGCCACAGAGGATCACCGGCCCGGCGTGGACCGGGGCACCGAGCGACGCCTGCGCCGCGGCGAACTGCAACCGGACCCGGACGCCCTGGTGGCGGTCCTGGCCGAGCAGGAGATGCTGCCCGCCATCTACTTCGTCTTCAGCCGGCGCGGATGTGATGAAGCGATGCTCTCATCCAGCCACCTTCAGCTCCTCACCGCAGAGGAATGGGATGCAGTAGAGGCGTTTGTGACCCGCTATGTGGCGGAGTATCCCTCGGCCGGGGAACATCCGCACCTACCCTACCTGTTTCGCGGGCTGGCGGTCCATCATGCCGGGCTGCTGCCCACGTGGAAGGTGCTGGTCGAGCGCCTGTTCCAGATGGGTCTCGTGAAGGTGGTGTTTGCAACGGAGACGCTGGCCGCGGGCATCAACATGCCGGCGCGCTCCACCGTGCTCTCCAGCATCACCAAGCGCGGTGACGCGGGGATGCGCACGCTCACCGCCAGTGAATTTCTTCAGATGTCCGGGCGCGCGGGGCGCCGGGGGATGGACCGGGTGGGCCACGTCACCGTGGTGGCCAATCCGCGCCAGAGCCGGGTAGACGGCCAGCGCCTGGCGTCCGCGCCCCCGGATCCACTCGGCAGCCAGTTCACCCCCACGTACGGAATGGTCCTCAACTTGCTCCAGCGCCACACACTGGAGGAATGTGAGTATCTGATCCTCCGAAGTTTTGGGCAGTTTCTGGAAGAGCGTCGAGTCGCGCTGCGACAGGCGGCGCGGACCGGACGGGGCCGCAGACGGAACCGGGGACTGGACGCCAGTCTTCAGATCCCGCACCACTGGCGGCGCTTCCTCGCCCTCAAGCAGGTGCTGGAGCACTACGAGTACGTCGCCGAGAACCACCCAACCCCCGCCGGGGTCACCGCCGCTTCGTTCCGGGCCGAACACGAGTTGTTGATCGCAGAAGCCCTGTTCGAGGGACTGCTCGACGGCCTGAGCCCGTCGCAAATGGCCGCGGTGGCCACGGCCCTGGTCTCTGAGGAACTGCGCCCCAGCGCCTGGGTCAATGCACGTCCCGACAGCCGCACCTGGGACGCGATCCAGGACATCATTCGCCTGGCACGGGGCATCCGTGACACACAACGCCGCTGCCGGATCGACGTCCCGACCCGTGTCTTCTCCGACAGCACCGGACTGGCACAACTCTGGGCGGAGGAAGCCGACTGGCACGACGTGATGGGCCAGACCAATCTGGATGAGGGGGATGTCGTCCGCGTGCTGCGCCGCGCGATGGACCTGCTGGAGCAGATCGTGCATGCGCCCGGCCTGGACCCCAACCTGAGCTCGCAGGCACGCGCAGCAATCCGTCAGATCAATCGTGAGCCCGTGCGCGAGGTATTGTAGCGTCGCGTGCCTCCCTGAAACATTCGTGAACTGTGGCCGGGAAGCATCGTCTATGAGCACGTTGTCCACACAGAGTGGGGAGGAGCTTTCAGGATGAAACGATGGATGGCGGCGCTCACGAGCGGAATGCTGGCGCTTACGGTGGTAATTCCGGCGACACTGGCAGCGCGTGATGCTTCCGCATTACAGAACGATGCAAAGCCGAAGCCGGGTGCGGCAGGAGCGCGCGGCCGCGGCGGCCGCATGCAGGAACTGATCAAGAAACTGAATCTCACCCCGGATCAGCAGACAAAACTGCAGGCCGCTTTCAAAGAGCAGCAGGAGTCCAGGCGCGGCCTGCGTGACCTGCCTCAGGACCAGCGCAGGGAGAAAGCCAAAGCATCTCGCGATGCGTTCCAGGCGAAGTTGAAGACCATCCTGACGCCGGAACAGCAGAAAAAGCTGCAGGAAGAGATGCAGAAAGCGCGTGCCGAGCGCGGGGCTGCCGGCGCAAAGAAGCCCGGCAAGCCGAACAATTCCTGACACGAACGCAGCCCGGCTGTACAGCCAGGAAAAATCCGGAGGCACTCTCCGGATTTTTCCTATTATTTTGATTTCGGACTGCATGTCTGCTTCCCATTGTACGGCACTGAGCCGTCGTTCTCTGCTCTCCGGATGTGCAACCGGACTGCTGGTCGTACCTTCGGCAGGACGCAGCATGGACAACGCACAGCGTGTAGACGCTGATTTTCCCGGTGGAAACATCCGATTGCTGCAGGTCGGTCCGGATACCGTTCGTGCAGCGCCCGACCTCCGCGACACGAATCGGGACTGGTTCCACTGGCATTTTCGGGTGCGTCACGCAGCCGGAAGGACGCTGACAGTCGAGTTCGCCCAGGACTGGTTCGGCCCGCTCGGACCGGCGGCAAGCACTGACGGTGGCCGGGAGTGGAACTGGCTCGGACGCACTGCGCCGGTGCAGCGATCATTCCAGTTCGTGGTCCCCGCGAATGCCGACGACGTCCGCTTCGCTTTCTGCATCCCTTACGTCGGGGCTGATCTCCGCCGCTTCCTGCGCCGGGTGCGCCCGTCCCCGCACGTGCGGGTGCGCACGCTTGCCCGGAGCCCGGCAGGACGGCGCGTCGAACAGATCCTGCTGGGAAACTCCGGTCGGAATGCTCCGCACCGCGTCTTGCTGACGGCCCGCCACCACTCCTGCGAAACGACAGCGAACTTTGTGCTGGAGGGCCTGATGGACGCAGTGTTGGCCCCAGATGCGCTCGGCGGCGCCCTGCGCGAGCACGTCGCATTCGCCATTGTACCGTTCGTGGACCCTGACGGCGTCGAAACCGGTGACCAGGGCAAGCAGCGTCATCCCCACGATCACTGGGAGGACTACGGCGGCCGGAGCCTCTACCCCGAAGTGGAGGCGCTCCGCAAGCACATGCCTGCCTGGGTTGCGGGCGGACGCTGCGTGGCTCTTGATGTGCATTGTCCGAGCCGGTTGGACCAGAAGGTCTACCTGGCGGGGCCGCGCAGCGCCTCTGCTGCGGCCCAACTGGCGCACTTCGCCCGACTGCTGGAAGCCGAATCGGCGGATTCTCTCCCCTCCCGCGCCGCAGACTGGATGCCCTTCGACACGGGATGGAACACAGCCGCCTACTATGGCCAGCGCCGTTCCTTCATGCACTGGGTCGAAGCACTGCCGGGCGTAGAGTGCGCCGGTACGCTGGAGGTACCTTACGCGCGGGTCGGGCCGGTCACGGTGACCCCCGCCGTAGCCCGGAACTTCGGCCGCGATCTGGCGCGAACCCTGGCACGCTACTTCACAGAACCGGGCAACGGAGCATAGGCAACCCGTCTCACGTGGCGTTGCGCAAGCCCCATGTGGAGTCGCGCGGGCCCGATGTGGAGTCGCGCAACTCCGATTGCGCGGGTTGCCGCCACCGGAGGCGCCCTGGGCCACGCGCCCGTCCCGGCGGCCTCGCGGTGCGCTTCAGCGGGGGCAACCACGGGGGATTGCCCGTAAGTCGGTGGCGCCGACGGGAAGTGCGAAGGGGACCGGCAATCGGAGTTGCCGGACTCCAGATGCACCTGGCAATCGCGCCGGGTGCGCCCTGGGCGCGGGCGTGGCGGCTACGGGACGAGCAGCCGGCAGGTAAAACTGTTCGGATCGAAGATATCCAGCTCGCGAAAGATGCGAGTGGCAAACACCCGGTGCCCGTACTCGTTCGGGTGGATGGTGCCGTCGCCGAGCCACTGATAGAAGTTCGCCTTCGACCACTCGTCGTAGTGATCCACCAACGGCACGTGGCGCCGTGCCCCGACGTCGCGCACGATCTCCACGTAGGCCGGCAGATCGGCCCGGGACGGCTCCAGCCGGGTGATCGGATTCATCGTATGCAGGAGGGAGATGGCGTGCGGTAGGGCCTGAATCCGGTCCAGGATCTCGTTCAGGTTCTTGCGGTAGCCCTCACGTCCGCCCGCGCCGGTGGTGCAGTCGTTCATACCCATCATCACGGACACCACATGTGGCTGAAACCGCGCCACCCGCCACTCCCAATCCGCCAGCAAGCCCCCGGTTCGATCGCCGCTGATCCCCGTGTTGATGACCATGTCCCGGGGCCGGCGCAGTTCGAAGCGAATCCGCTCCGCGAAAAGCTCCGTGTACGACCGCCACCCGAACGTATGCAGCGCTCCGTGGGTGATGCTGTCCCCGGTAAAGAGCCAGGTGAGCGGCTCCTTGCTGTCCTTCAGTAGCGCACAAATCCGTTGCACAGGCGAGACCTCCGGGAAGGCAGTTGTCCGCATCCAGGCGCAGATCCTGCCTGAAGTGGCTATGCTGCTATGGATACCTGTACCAACTCCGCCAGGGCAATTTTGGGAGGGACCGTCATGGACTGGACCTGGGTGATCGGTGTGTTGGTGACCGGGGGCTTGCTCGGACTCGTGGGGGGATTTCTGGTCAGCGCTGCATACATCTACGTGTACTGGTGGCTGGAGACACCCCGGTCCTTCCGGTACTCCGACTACATGACAACAGGGATGGGGGACCTGGCGTCCTTCTGGCGGGGGCTCTGTTACGGGGTGCCGACGGGTGTCCTTCTCTCGCTGTTCGTGCTCCCGTACCGGCCTCCCACGCCGGGAGCCGAAGCGGTGTTGTTCACCCTTCTCGGGTTCGCGTTTGCCATCCCGGCCGTGGTCGGCTGCATTGCCAACGTGGTTCCGGAGCCGGCCGGGGGAACGGGGAGTCGTCTGCAGCGCCTGCTGGCCGACCCGTTGTTCTGGCTCGGCACGCTCGCGATCGTGCTGGCCGCCTGCGGGCTGCTCCGCAGCGGAGCAGGGTCACTCCTCTGGCCGTTGGGTTTGGCGCCCCTCCAGGCGGAGAACGCGCATCACTTCGTTGCCCCGAGGGTCAATCACCCTCACTTGGGCACCGCCCCAGGAACAGGCCCCCACGCCCTGAAAGGGCTACCCAATCCAGCCCAGGGCACCGCCCCGGGAATCAACGCGCCCACCGGCGGGCCGTTCCCGAACCGGTGGGCGTGCTGCAACCAGTTGTGTATGTCTACAGCCCGGCGAGGCGGTTGTCGGCGTCGCCGAAGCGGTCCAGTTGGACGCCCATGCGATCCATGAGCGAGAGGTAGAGGCTGCAGAGGCGGCGGTTGGCGTCGCCCTTGTCGCGGTAGTCCAGGACCCGGCCGGTGGCGAGCTTGCCCCCGAGGCCCCCGACGGTGAGCACCGGCAGCTTCGTGTTGTCGTGCTGCGAGCCGGACCACATGTTCGACAGCCAGAGGAGGCAGGTGTTGTCCAGCACCGTGCCCTGGCCCTCCGGCATCGCCTGCAGGCGGCCGGCCAGGTAGGCGAGCTGGCTGACGTAGAAGCGGGCGACGCGCTCGTAGCCTTCGCCCCGGTCGTAATGGGAGGCAGGGTGGTGGGCGTCGCGCACATCCAGGAACGGATAGAAGAGCCCGGAGAGGTCCCGGCACATCAGCATCGTGGCGAAGCGCGTCTTGTCGGTCTGGATCGCGAGCGCCACGATGTCGCACATCAGGCGCATGTGCTCGCGAATGTCCTCGGGCAGGCCGTTGTCCGGGCGCATTGCGGCGGCGAGCGGCTTGCCCCGGTCGGCGGCGCGATCCGCAGCCTTGCTCACGTCGGTGCGCATTCGCTCGACGCGCTGCTCCACTTCGCGCACGCTGGCGAGATACTCATCCAGCTTGGCGCGGTCTCCGGTGCTGACCCGGCGGCGCAATCCGGTGGCCTCCTCCCGGACGCGATCCAGAATGCTCTGGTTCCGCCGGCTGCCGCTGTTCTCGAAGAGGCTGTCGAAAGCGAGGGAGGGGTAGACCTCGGTCGGGACCGGCGAGTCGGCGCTCTGCCAGGAGATGTGCGAGCTGTAGGCCATCGAGAAGTTTGACTCGTGGTAGCCCGTGAGGGGCTGCTCGCAGGCCAGCACCAGACTCGGCTGGACGGTATCCTGCCCGAGGCGCCCGGCCAGCACTTGATCCACGCTGATCCCGCCGTGCAGCACGGCGCCCCGGGTGAGCGGCATTCCGGACAGGATGTTGCCGGTCATGCCCGGGTGAATGCCGACTCCGGTGGAAGGCTTGTTGAAGAGCCCGTTGATCACGTTGAGCTGTGCCTTGAACGGCTCGAGGGGCGTGAGGCACCGGCTCAGCTCCATCGCCGCTCCTTCGCCCTTCGCCCACCAGTGATCCGGGTTGATGCCGTTCCCCATGAACTGAACGACAAAACGCTGGGGAAGCGCCGGCGCAGCTTTCGGATCCGCGGCGGTGGCGCCCCACACGGGGACGGATTCAAGCCACGGCAGCGCCATCACAACTCCGGCGCCTCGGAGCAAGATGCGACGTGTCAGCGGTCGGGGGGCATTCTCGTGGGGGGTGGACATGAATTCGGTTCTCGGCGAAAAGGAGCGATTCTGATACGTATTGGACACCGATAGGCTGCCGCAGTTTCACCCGGGTTGTCGGATGTGCCCACTGCCGCTCATCCGGCCTGCGGAGCCGTCCGGGCTCGCGAGCACGATCGTGTAGCCGTCCGGGTCGCGCAGCCAGCACTCCCAGTGGTTAGGGCCACCGTCACCGGTCGGAGGATTGCGGTGGCGAGGCTTGATGGTCTCGACCTTCATTTCTGCGGCACGGTCGAGGGTAGCGTCAAAGTCATCCGTCTCAAACCAGAGGAGAACACCGTTGCCGTAAGGCCTATCTTGCGGATCACCAATCGGTCCGTGGTGGTGTTCGACCTGAAAGCGGTGTAACTGGAGAATCAGCACACCGTTTGCGACCAGTCGTTCATATTCCGCACCACCATGTGCGCTCGTACAGCCGAGCAGGCGCTGGTACCAACGGCTGCTCGCTTCGACATCAGTCACGGCAATGAGCGGTTGGGGACGCATCCCCCCTCCTTCGCTGTCACTCGCGATTCTATTCGGCGCTACCGCCCCGGTGGGCGCGGGGTACAGAGCCCACAGAAGCACGGGGCGGCACTCCGGCGGGCATGGCCAGAAGCTCAGTTCCGCGCGAGGGCGGGAGCGCTCCTTCGAGTGCGAAATTGGCGGCTCGTGACGATGGTGTCTACAAGCGTACCGAATCGGGTTCCGCCGGCAGCCAGGCGCGCCCGCATCTGCCGGACGGTGGCGTCATCCGACGGGAGCAGGGTCCGCCCCAGGGCGTAGCTGAGCAGCTTGCGACACAGGGTGTCGAGGAAATCATTCTGCCGTTGCGCGCGCACAAAGTCCTGGAGACCTGCCAGCCCGGTGCGCTCGCTGCCGCCGGGAAACGGCGCGCGGGTATCCACCGGCTTTCCACCCAGGTCCGTCTTGCGCTGCTCGCCGATCGGACCGTAATTTTCAAACACCAGCCCGAAGGAATCGAAGCGGGCGTGGCAGCCCGCACAGGCCGGGTTCTCGCGATGGTGGGCCAGCACCTGGCGCAGGGTCTGGTCGCCGAGTTTGGTCTCGTCCTTGGGGAGTTCGGGCACCGTGGGAGGGGGCGGCGGAATCTGCTCCCCCAGCACCCGGCGCACTACCCAGTAGCCGCGCTTCACCGGGCTGGTGCGGAGGCCGGGGGAATTCCGCGTCAGGAACACCGCCATCGGCAGGAGCCCCCCCCGCCCGTAGCGGGCAGCATCTGCGACACGGACCCACTCCCGCTCCGGCACCTGTACGTCGTCCATGTGGTAATGCCGGGCGAGTGCGGCGTTGACGAACGTGTGCCGGCCGTACAGGAGATCGAGCACCGGCCGGTCGCCCTGCATCAGGTCCACCAGAAACCGGACCGGCTCCTCGAACATCGCGGACCGGAGCGCGTCGTTGAAGCTTGGAAACCGCTCGCGATCTACCGCGTTGTGCTCTTCGAAGCGCCGAAAGTCCAGCCAGTTGCCGCCGAATTCCAGCGCCAGTGCCCGTACGCGGGGGTCTCGCAGCATCCGGCGGGCCTGAGCGGTGAGCACCTCCGGACGGCGCAGGTCTCCTGCTGCGGCGTGGGACAGCAGCTCCTCATCCGGCATGCTGGACCAGAGGAAGTAGCTCAACCGGCTCGCGAGCGCATAGTCCGGAAGCGGCCGGACCACGTCTCCCGGCGAGGGCACGGGTGCGGAGACGAGGCGTGCGGTGGGTACGGCTCCCACACCCGCTTCCAGGTCCACGCGAAACAGGAAATTGGGCGACATCAGCGCGGCGACCACCCCATCCCGGATCGCATCCTCATGGCTGAGGCCGTCCTTCTCACGCAGGGAGCGGTAAAACGCGAGCAGGTTCTGCTTCTCCGCTGCCGTCAACGGGCGCCGGTAGGCGCGTTGGGCGAAACTAAGGAGGGCGTCCAGGTGCGTTGCCTCCGCCCCAATGCGGACCTTCTCGATGGCCCGGATGTTGGCCGACGAGAGGCGGAAGTGATCCTCGATCGCCTGGATCACCACCGGCCGCGGTTCGGTGGACGTGAGGTTTGCGCGGGCCTTGGCCAGGTAAACGTCGGCCAGGCGCTTCATCTTTGCTTCCGACGTGGCGTCTTTGTCCTCGGAACGGGCGAAGTCGAACTCCGCGGTCTTGATGGTTCCTGATTCGGCGCGTTCGTAGAAGATGAACTCCAGGTGCATCCGCTCCGGAACGAAGGCGATGAAGTCGAACTCCAGCCAGAGCCGGTCGAGTTCCCGACGCCCCTGTTCGTCCAGGATCAACTCGGTGAGGGGAGTGTCGTCGCGGAAGTAGCCCATCATGTTGTGGAAGCCCGCGCTGAGGAGCCGCCCCCGGTCGTTGGGGTCCTCAATGTGCATGCGCCCCCGCTCCGAAATGGCGAAGGCATCCGGGAAGACCGTGCAAAACCGCTGGAACGACGTGAGATAGGGCGCGCGCGCGGCTTCGTCTTCCGGTACGAAGAGCTCCGGATCCGGCGGAGGCGGAGGCGGGGGTGGCATCGGCCTGCCGGGGCGCGGGGCCGGCGTGGCCCGGGGCTTGACCACCCCTCCCACCTGCAAGGTGTCCGGATCCAGCAGCCGGCGGTGCGTGGCGTACTGCCGGTTCTTCCACAGGATGAAGCACTGCCCCCCGGCGGAGAATCCCCGCAGGTCCAGGTTGTTGAAGCGCCACGCGAGCTTCTTGCGCAGCCCCAACACCCAGTCGCGCATGGCCACGCAGCCCGCGCGGGCCGCTTCGGGTCCCGCAGCGCCCGGCGCGGGGAGCGCGTTCCACGACGCTTGCAGCTTTGCTATCGGGCCGACCGGCTCGGCGGCGCCGGTGAGGGTGGTCCAGACGGTCTCGAGGTAGCGCGCGCTCACCTTTGCCTGTACCGCCGCGGCTGCCAGGGTGGCCGGCGCATTCCCGAGCGCCGCCCGGTGACGATAGCGCCAGGCGGCGAGGAAATAGTCCGCGTAATCGGTCGGCTGGCGCTTGTAGAAATCCACAATGCGCAGGATCGAATACTTATCCCGGTCCGTTTCGGCAAGCACCGGATGGGTGGCAAAGGCGAAACCGGTCGGTTTCAGGACGAGATGATCCGCTACCTGCCGCGCCGCCTGCAGGTACTTCTTCATCAGCGCGGGCGAGAGAGCCAGAGATTCGCCCGAGTTGTCGAACCCTTCCTGGTTGGCCGGGTCCACCGGGAACTCCCGGGTCGGCCGGAGGTCGGCCCCGGTCAGATCGCGGATGGTGTAGTCGTATTCGGCATTGCTCAGCCGCCGGGCCAGCACCG